>CAUJHW010000055.1 GCA_963205005.1 Pseudomonadota bacterium | reverse complement strand
AGGAAGCCTTCGCCGCCGCCGGCAAGCGGATGTTCTGGCCGGTGGTCAACGGCACCCTGACCACACTTTGCGCTTTCCTGCCGTTCCTGTTCTGGAACTCGATCGCCGGCTAGTTCATGAGCTTCCTGCCGCTGACCCTGTTCTTCGTCCTCGGGGCCTCGATCTTCGTGGCGCTGATCTTCACGCCCGCGCTGGGCTCGCTGATGGGCCGCAAGACCGCCATCGACGAGGAACAGCTCGCCGAGATCATGAAGTCCGAGCACGGCGACCCGACGCAGATGAGCGGGTTCATGGGCTGGTACGCCCGGATGATCACCACGCTGGGCCGGCATCCGACGCGCAGCATGGCCGGGGCGCTGCTTATCGTCGTCCTGATCTTCGTCTGGTTCGGCAAGACGCCGCACACCACCGAGTTCTTCCTGCAGCAGGACCCGGAGTACGTCGACGTCTACGTCAAGGCGCGGGGCAACCTCTCGCCGGAGGCGCAGAACGACCTGGTCAAGCAGGTCGAGGCCCGACTGGTCGGCATCAAGGGCGTGCACTCGATGTTCGTCCGCGCCGGCGGCTTCAGTTCGAACGGCGGGCCCAACTCGGCGCCCAACGACACCGTCGGGCGCATCCGTGTGGACTTCGACGACTACGAGGATCGACTGGCGCTCGACGTCCGCGGCTTCGACATCACCGCCGCGATCCGTGATCGCGTCGCCGACGTGCCGGGGATGCAGGTCGAGGTGCGCCTGCCCCAGGGCGGACCGCCGGTCGGCAAGGCGATCCAGGTGCAGCTGCAGAGCCACGACCCGGCCGCCCTCGAGAGGGCGTCCAACCTGGTGAAAGCCAAGCTGGCCAGCGATCCGCAGCTCATCGAGCTTGAGGACAACCGCACCTCGCCCGGGATCGAATGGAACCTGGCGGTCGATCGTGAAGCCGCCGGCCGCTACGGCGTTGATGTGCTGTCCGTCGGCCAGACCATCCAGTTCCTCACCGGCGGCGTGCTGATGGGTCGTTTCCGCCCGGACGACGCCGAGGACGAGCTGGATATCCGGGTCCGCTTCCCGGCGACCGCGCGCAATGTCGCGGCCATCGAGCAGCTGAAGATCACCACGGCCCAGGGCCCGGTGCCGGCCAGCTATTTTATCAAGCGCGTCCCCGGCCAGCAGGTCACCCAGATCCAGCGGCGCGAAGGCCAGCGGCTGGTGGTGGTCCAGGCCAACACCATCCCGGGGGTGGCCGGCAACCTGAAGATCACCGAGCTGAAGCCCTGGCTGGCCAAGGCTCCGATCGACCCTTCGGTGACCACCAAGTTCGTCGGCGCCGACGAGGAGGGCCAGAAGGCGGCCCAGTTCTTCGCGGTCGCCATCGTGGCGACGATCTTCATGATGTCGGTGATCCTGCTCTGGCAGTTCAACAGCTTCTACGGCGTGCTGGTCACGCTCTCCGCGGTCGTGCTGTCGACGGCGGGCGTGCTGCTGGGCGTCCAGGTGAACCTGGCGCATACCTTCGACTACATCAGCGTGATCATGCTGGGGACCGGCGTGGTGGCCCTGTTCGGGGTGGTGGTGGGCCACAACATCGTGCTGGTCGACACCTACTACCAGCTCAAACGCAGCGGCTACGCGGCCGACGACGCCGCGGTGCGCGCGGCGACCCAGAGGTTCCGTCCCGTCCTGCTGACCACCCTGGTGACGGTGGCAGGCCTGCTGCCGCTGATGTTCCAGCTGCATCCCGACTTCCGCTCCTTCCACCTGGAGTACAAGGCCCCCGGCTCGGAATGGTGGGTTCAGCTCTCGGCGGCGGTGGTCTGGGGCCTGTCCTTCGCCACCCTGCTGACCCTGGTGCTGACCCCGGTGATGCTGGCGGCGCCGAAGGTGTACTCGGCCCGGTTCGTCGGGTTGAGGAACCGGGTGCTCGGCCGACGCGACAGCGGTCGGCGCGCGCCGACGGCCGGCGTGGGCGCCGACGACCTGCCCCGCGCCGCCGAATAGCGTGGCGCCGGGGGACCTGACGCATCGGATCGCCCGCGAGGCGGACATCCCGGCGCTAAGCCTGGTGATGGACGCCTCGATCGCCGAACTTCAGAAGGGGTTCCTCGACCCGGCCCAGATCGAGTCCAGCCGGATGATCATGGGCCTGGACCGGCAGTTGGTGGCCGACGGGACCTATTTCGTCGTCGAGTGCGAAGGACGGGTCGCCGGTTGCGGCGGCTGGAGCCGTCGCGCGACGCTGTACGGCGGGGATCACACGCCCGGCCGCGACGCCGCGATGCTGGACCCGACAGTCGACGCCGCGCGGGTGCGGGCCATGTACACCCATCCGGACTTCGCCCGGCGAGGCGTGGGGCGACTGATCCTGCGCCTGTGCGAGGATGCCGCCCGCGCCGAGGGGTTCAAGCGCCTGGAACTGATGGCGACAATGTCAGGCCGGGCGCTGTACGTGCCCAGCGGCTACACCGACATCGAGGCGATCGAGGATTCCCGTGGCGGCGCGCCGGTGCCGCTGGTGCGGATGGGGAAGGCGATCCCCGTCTTCTGAGCCCCGCGGCTCGGTCTACCCACCACCCCGCTTCCGCTCATCCCGGCATTCGCCGTGATGAGCGGAGACTGTGGAAAGCGTCGGCCCTGAAATGGAGTCCGGACCGCTAGCTCTCCCGCGTCTGCCGACGCCACAGCGCGGCGTACTCGCCGGTCTTGGCCAGCAGATCGGCATGGGTTCCGCGCTCGACGATGCGGCCGCGGCGCAGCACGAGGATCTGGTCGGCGTCGACGATGGTGGACAGGCGGTGGGCGATGACCAGGGTCGTGCGCCCGGCCTTCACCTTGCGCAGGGTCTCCTGGATCGCGGCTTCCGTCGGGCCGTCCAGCGCGCTGGTGGCCTCATCCAGGATCAGCAGGCGGGGGTTGGCCAGAAGGGCGCGGGCGATGCCGACACGCTGGCGCTCGCCACCCGACAGCTTGAGGCCGCGCTCGCCCACCCGGGTCTCCATGCCGTTCGGCAGGCCATCGATGAACGGGCCAAGCTCGGCGGCGTCGGCGGCGGCGCGCACCTCATCCGGACCTGCGTCCGGTCGGGCGAAGCCGATGTTGGCGTAGAGGGTGTCGTTGAACAGGGCCACATCCTGCGGCACCAGGGCCACCGCGCGGCGCAGTTCGGCCTGGCGGACCTCGCGCATGTCGACGCCGTCGATCAGCACCCGGCCCGCCTGGGGGTCGAGCAGACGCATGGCCAGCCGCACGGCCGTGGTCTTGCCGGCGCCGGAGGGACCGACCAGGGCGATGGTCTGCCCCGGGCGTGCGTCAAAGCTCACGCCCAGCAGGCCCGACGAGCGCGCGTCGTGCCGGTAGCTGACATCCTCGAAGACAATGGCCGCCCCCTGCCCGCTGGCCGGCGGCAGCGGCTTTGAGGCTTCGGAGTCGACGATGTCCGGGGCGATGGCCTTCAGCGAGACCATCTGCTCCATGTCGATCAGGCCCTGACGGATCTCGCGATACTGGAAGCCCAGCATGCCCAGCGGCGCGTACAGGCCCGAGAGCAGGAAGATCGCCGTGGTGATGTCTCCGATGCGCAGGGCGCCCTCGGCCACCTGCATCCCGGCCATGACCGTCATGGCGGCCAGTCCCACGTTGAGGATCAGCGACTGCGCGCCGTTCAGCAGGTTGAGCGAGCCGTTGGCCTTGGAGCTGGCGTCGACGTAGTCGCCCATGGCCTGGCCGTAGGCGTCGACCAGCCGCTGCTCGGCGCCGAAGGCCTTGAGCGTCTCGTAGTTCATCAGCGCGTCGTTGGAGAGGCCCGCAGCGCGGTTCTCGGCAGTGTTCAGGTCACGTCGGTGCGACAGGCGCCAGTCGGTGATCCGGAAGGTGACAACGGCATAGATCACCAGGGTGGTGAAGGCGGCGATGGCGAAGCGCCAGTCCAGCCGCACCACCATCACCCCCATGGCCAGGATCAGCTCCACGAAGGTGGGGCCCAGGTTGAAGATCAGGCTGCGGATCAGGAAGTCGGTGGAGCGCGCGCCCCGGTCGATCACCCGGGAGAGAGTCCCGGTCTGCTTGGTCTGGTGGAAATCGAGGGACAGCGACAGGGCGTGGCCGAAGCTCTCGACCGCCGCGCGGGCCATGGTGGACTGCGACACCCGGGTGAAGATCGCGTCACGGGCATAGGGAGCGCAGGCGGCGACCAGCCTCAGGACGGCGAAGGCGATCGCCAGGGTGACGAAGGCGGTCCCGACGGCCACCCCGCCCTGCTGGATCGGGCTGAGAGTGTTGATGGCGTCGCCCAGCATCACCGGGGCGATCACGCCGCAGAGCTTGCCGACGAACACCAGGACGAGCGCGGCGGCGATCCGCAGGCGCAGCTGCGGCGCGCCGGAGCGCATCACCAGCGCCCCTAGGTCGGCCATCGAGGCCCAGAAGTCGAACTTCGCCTCGGCGCCTTCCACGGCTCCGGGACCGCTGAAGCGGGCGCGCATGGTGTGGACGTGGGTCACGTGGCGGCGCTTTCAGCGGTGCGGGCGAGGATCGGCCCAGGGGTGACGGGAACTCTCGACAACGGCGCCGTTCTCCTTAACCCTCGCCATGCGAGTTGGACGTGAGCGGCGCGCACGCGCACGCCGGACCGGGTTTCCACGGAGTATGCGACATGGGGCGTGAGATTCGGCGCCTGGAATCGGCCTGCGTCTTCTGCGGTTCGTCGGACGACGCCGATCCAGCCTTCCTGGCGGCCGCCCGGACCCTGGGCAAGTCTCTGGCCGACGCGCGTCTGCGGCTGGTCTACGGCGGCGGCGGCGTCGGCCTGATGGGCGCTGTCGCCCGCGCGGCTCATACCGCCGGCGGCGATGTGCTGGGGATCATCCCGACCTTCCTGGTGGGCAAGGAACGCGCGCTGGAGGTGGTGGAGCACATCATCGTCGACAACATGCATGAGCGGAAAATGCTCATGTTCCAGCGCTCGGACAGCTTCGTGATCCTGCCCGGCGGCATCGGCACGCTGGAAGAGGTGGTCGAGCTGCTCTCGTGGCGCCGGCTGGACCTGCACGCCAAGCCGGTGGTGTTCTACAACCCGCGCGGCTTCTGGGAGCCGCTGTTCCGGCTGTTCCAGCACACGGTCGACGAAAAGCTCACGCCGCCGGAGTTCATGCAGGCGTGGATCTCCGTCGATACGGTGGAGGAAATTGTCCCGGCCCTGCTCGGCCAGGGCCGTGAGCCCTTCCCTTCAGAGGCGGCGGTGGGCCGCCGAGGCTGACCCGCTCAACTGTGGGTTTCAGGCAACACCCGCCATCGGACGTGTCTTACTGACGCATCCCGACAGGTCCCTCGGACGTAGAGGCAGCATCGGGCGCGACGCGCGCGCCCGCCTCGACAACTGTCTGAACGGATTCCCAATGAAAATGACCCATCTCGCCGCCGCTTCGATTGCGGTCCTCGCCCTGGCCGGCTCGGCCCAGGCGCAGGAGGGAAACTGGACCGGCGCCTACGTCGGCGTGTCGGCCGGCTACGCCGACCGCGCCGAGAGCTCGGGCGAGTCGATCGGCTTCGACACCAACCTGGACGGCCAGTACGGCGACACGGTCCGCACGGCGGCGGGCGCCGATGCGTTCTCGACCGGCTTCTGCGGCGGACTGTTCAACACCAATGCCGCGCCGGGCGGCTGCCGGAAGGATGACGACACCGACGTCGAGATCAGCCTGCGCGGCGGATACGACTGGCAGATCGGCTCCTGGGTCGTCGGCGGCGTCGTCGAGTACAGCCGGCTGGAGCTGCAGGACAGCGTCACCGCCTTCTCCACCACGCCGGCCGCCTACAACTTCACCCGCAAGCTGGACAGCGTTCTCGCGGTCCGCGCCCGTGGCGGCTACGCGATGGGCGACAGCCTGCTTTACGTCACCGGCGGCTACGCCCGGGGCAACATGAAGCACAGCTTCCGCACGACCAACACGGTCAACGCCTTCCCGGCCGACGGCGGTGGCGACGCGAACGGCTATCAGCTGGGCTTTGGCTACGAGCGCAAACTGACACCAAACTGGACGCTGGGCCTCGAATACCTGCGCACCAGCCTCAAGGACGATGACTATGGCGTCCGCGCCTCCAACTCGGGCACGACGGCGGCCACGAACCCGTTCCTGCTGGTGAACACCGCCGGGACCGGCTTCCTGCGGACCGATGACGACTTCGAGTTCAACAGCTTCCGGGTGACCGCGAGCTACCGCTTCTAGTCACGGCCGAACCTTGCAAGGCCCTCCCGCTTCGGCAACGCTGCCGCGGCGGGAGGGCCTTTTGCGATGGACGCCTCGAGCGGCGACGCCGCACTGATCGACGAGTTCATCCGCATCCCGCTGCCCAGCGGGCGGGTGCTGGCGGCACACCTCTGGCGGCCCGCCAATGGGGATCGGGTCCCGGCGATCCTCGACATTTCCCCCTACCGCGCCTTCGACGTCTTCCGGACTCTGGAGGAGCCGCTGCTGCCCTGGTGGGCCGCGCGGGGCTATGCCGTGCTGGCGATCGATACGGCGGGATCCGGCGGTTCCACCGGCCTGCTGGCGGACGAATACCTGCCCTCGGAGATCGATGACGCCGTGGCCTGCGTCGCCTGGGCGGCGGCGCAGCCGTGGTGCGACGGCGCGGTGGGCCTGTCCGGCCTGTCCTGGGCGGCGTTCACGGCGCTCAGGGCCGCCGGGCGGG
>CAUJHW010000054.1 GCA_963205005.1 Pseudomonadota bacterium | reverse complement strand
GTCGGCGTCAGGATAGGAGGCCGCCTCGCCCGCGCCGCTCTCGACGGTGACGGTGAATCCGGCGGCGATCAGCTTCTTGACCGTCTCGGGAACCGCGGCCACGCGGGTCTCCCCGGCGCGACGTTCCTTGGTGACGGCGATGACTGCCATGGTCCGCGATGTTCCCCACTTGGCCTAGAGAGGCGGGACCATAGGGGGGGTTGAGTCGCGTTGTCCAGCCGACGACGACACCAGCCGGAAATCCGGCGCGAAGCGCGGAGTCCCTCAAGAAACAAACCACGGACAACACGGAAAACACAGAAGAGGCAGCCCGGCCCGCGTTCTGTGTTTCCGGTGTTTTCCGTGGTTCGGAACGAAAGGGCCTCCGCTGGCGCGGAGGCTCGCAGGTCGCGCCCTAGTGAGCGGCGCCGGGCTTTTCGCGCAGGAAGACGATACCCAGGACCAGCAGCACCAGGCCCGAGATCGCGCCGCCCATGAAGCCCGCGCCGGTGCAGAACCACAGGATCACGAACAGCAGGAAGGCCGACAGGCCCAGCGAGCCCCACTTCGTCATGCCCATGACGAGCTGGTAGGTCGCCGTCTGCTCGGCGATTTCCATCTCGCCGCGGTGGTAGTCGGAGGACGGTCCGGCCATCGGGATTTCACTCTTCGAAGAAAGGGCGGTTGAAGCGGGCGATACACGAACCGCCCGACGGGCTCAAGCAGGCCAGGTGGCCAGAAGTGTTCGCAGCGCCGCCACCAGGGCCAGCGGCTGGTCGATCATGACGTGGTGATGGCTGTCGGGGATCTCGATTTCCCGCATCAGGCCGCCCAGAACATTGGGCTCGCCCGCCTTGCGGCTCTCGATGATCCGGCTCTTGTCGCCATAGAGGTGGACCATCGGCACCCTGGCTTCGGGGGTCAGCGCGTCGTGGCGGCCGGTCATCATGGAGGTCATGGCCGAGCGGTCGAGCTTTTCCCACATCTGCGGGTCGAACTTCCAGGTCCAGCCCTGCCCCGAGCCATCGGCCATCGGCGCACGCTTCAGCGAGCGGCGGGCGATGAAGTCGGCGATGTAGAGGTTGTCGGTGGGCTGGGGCGGCATCAGCCGGAAGCGGGCCAGGGCCGCGGCCACGGTCGGATAGACCCGGCTGGGGCGGTCGGCGGTGGGGATGTTGCGGATCTGCTCCATCCGCTTCTTGCGTTCTTCCAGCGCCTCGGGCGGCGGGCCGCCGAAGCCGGTATCGACGAGCACGGCGGCGTGCATGTTCTCGGGCCGCTGCATGGCGGCGAAGAACACCTGGCCGCCGCCGAACGAATGGCCGATGTAGATCGGCTTGCGGCCCCCGTCATAGAGGCCGGTCCCGCGGGCGACCGCCTCGGCGTCATCGGCGAAGTCGGTGAACTTGTAGGTCTCGCGCCAGTCCGACGCGCCCATGCCCGCCAGCGACATGGCCGTGACGCGGAAATCCTTGGCCAACAGCGGGCCGATGAAGCTCCACCAGTCGGCATGCGCGCTGTTGCCGTGAATCAGCAGCAGCCCGGGCTTGCCCAGCTCGCCCCAGGTCAGCACCTCGAGCTTCGAGCCGTGGGACTCCACGAAGCCGCGCTCGGGCTCGTTGGCGATGGCGGCCTTGAACCACGCCGGCGCGGGCGGTTCATCGCCATTGAACGGGGCGAGCGGCGCGCGGACCTCGGGCGGCAGGTTGTCCGAGTGGAACGGCTGGTCGTCGTAGGTTTCGGTCGCCGCCTTGGGCTTGTCTGTCAGGTCGTTGGCCATTGCGGTCCCGGGTCTAACGGCCGTTTGAAAAATGGCAAGCGCCGGAGCGTCGCGGGCAGGCCGGGGAAGGGGTCAGTGCGCGGTCGCGCGCCGTCCGGCCCCGCAAGCGGCGGAAACGTCCTGCGACTGGCTGATGGCGATGGCCTCTTCCCGCGACAGGCCGAAGGCGGTCAGCAGCATGACGACGAGGTGGTGGGCATGATCCGGGGTAACCTGGCCGAGATAGAGGTCGCGGATGGCCATGCGGAACGCGCCGAACGTCAGCGTGCGCGCCGTGCGCGGATCGGTCAGGTGGAACCGGCCGTCGGACACCGCCCGGCGGTGCAGGACTTCGAACTGTTCGCGCCACATCGGATGGATCGGGGCCAGCGAGCCCTCCAGCCGCAGGGCGACCCAGCCCTTGATGGGATCGGCGGTGAAGGCGGCCCAGACCCGGTGCATGATGGCGGCCAGCAGCACCACCGGATCGTCGATGGTGTTGCGCGCATCCTCCAGGCCCCAGTCCATCTCGACGGTGATGCGCGTGTTCAGGGCCTGAAGCAGGTCCTCCGGCGAGGCAAAGCAGGCGTCGAAGGTCTCACGATCGACTCCGGCGGCGGCGACGAAGTCCTCGATGTCCGCGTCGTGAGGCCCCTTCTCGGCGATCACCTGCACCGCGGCGTCCAGCAGTCTCCGGCGCGCCGCCGTCCGCAGGTCGGCCGCAGCGCCTGTCGCGGCGGCAATGTTCATGCTCATTCTGTCCGCCCCCCGACGGCCGGGCCCGACACCCGTGAGCCTCATTGGAAGACGGCGCCATGGGGTGTCAAACGGAGTCGCCCCTCGCGTGTGCGCCGCATGGACGCGCCCCGCGACGCCCGCTAACACCGAGGCATGGCGATAGGCGTATTCGACTCCGGCGTGGGCGGTCTGACCGTGCATCACCGGCTGGTGGACCGGTTCCCGCGGGCGGACTTCGTCTACCTCGCCGATCAGGCGAACGCACCCTATGGCGGCCGGCCCGGCGAGGAGATCGTCGAGTTGACCCGGGCCGGCTGCGTCCGGCTGTTCGAGGATGGCTGCGACGTGGTCGTGCTGGCCTGCAATACCGCCGCCAGCGTGGCCCTTCGTCGCCTGCAGCAGACCTGGCTGCCGGCCTACCGGCGCGAACTGGGCCGGCCGGTGAACATCCTGGGCATCGTGGTGCCGACCATCGAGGCGGCGACCGGTCTGCCCTGGGAGCACGAGGCCGAGCGGCGCGGCGACAAGGTCGAGAAGCTGGATATCCTGGGCGTGTTCTCCACCCCGGCCACGGCCCGCAGCCGGGTCTACGAGATCGAGATCGACAAGCGCCGCCAGGACGTGGCCGTATTCTCCGAGCCCTGTCCGGAGCTGGCGCGGATGATCGAGGCGGGCGCGCCGCGCGACGAGCTGGCCGCCGTGATCGCCGGTCACGTGAAGGCGCTGACCTCGCGGATCGGCCGCAGCCCGGACCGGGCGATCCTGGGCTGCACCCACTACGAGATCGTGGCCGACCTGTTCCAGGCGGCGCTCCCGCCCGGCACGCCGCTGATCCGCCAGCCTGACGCCACGGCGGACGCCCTCGAGCGCTATCTGGAACGCCATCCGGAGTTCGACGTCGGCGCCGGCGCCGTTCGCCGCTTCCTGACCACCGGCAGCCCAGGCGCCCAGCACAGTCTTGTCGAGACATTCTGGGGCGGACCGCTAAGCTTCGAGGCGGCTTAGGAGGTATTCATGGGACGCACCCTTTTGGCGACGCTGGCGATCCTTGCGCTGGCCGGCGCGGCGCGGGCGGAAGTGGTGGACAAGGGCGCCTACGGGTTCCGCCTGAAGTCGGTGCAGCAGGTCGCCGCCCCGCCCGAGGCGGTCTTCAAGGCCCTCGGCGAGGTCGGGCGGTGGTGGAGCGACGCCCACACCTATTCCGGCAAGGCCGCCAACATGACCATGCCGCTGACGCCCAACGCCTGCTTCTGCGAGGCCGTCCCCGGCGGCGGCGTCCGACACGGGGTGGTGGAACTGGTGATCCCGAACCGTCAGGTCCGGGTCGACGCGGCGCTGGGCCCCCTGCAGGACGAGGGGGTTTCGGCGGCGCTGTTCTTCAGCCTGGTTCCCAAGGCGGGCGGGACCGAGCTGACCGTCACCTACAATGTCGGCGGCGCGCGGGATTTCGCGGTGTCCATCGCGCCCGCCGTGGACGGGGTGATCACCGAGGCGGCCATCCGCCTCAAGCGCTACGCGGAGTCCGGCAGGCCCTGAGCGGCCCGGGCCGCGGCGCTCAGCGCCCGGTCGAGCGGCCCGCCATCGGCGTAGGGCGCCAGGTCCGCGGTTGGCGGACCGCCCGCACCCATGCCGGCCTGCGGCAGGGCCGCGCCGATCCGCGTCTCCACCGGGAACACGCCGGACCAGGCGGTCCAGCCTTCGTCGGCGGGCAGATCGGTCGGACCGGTCGCCTTCACCTTCGCCGAGGCTTCCTCGATCTCCATCTCCACCAGGGCGATCTGGGCCAGTTCCGTATCGGTGGTCGGCCGCAGCTTCGCCGGGCGGCCCGCGTAGAGCCGGTCGATGAAGGACTCCATGGCGGCCCGCTTCGCCGCGGGGTCCTCCAACAGCCGCGCGCGGCCGAAGGCCATGGCCGAACGGTAGTTGAGCGAGTGCACGATCCCCGACCGGCCGACGATGAACCCGTCGAGGAAGCTGACGGTCACGCACACCGGCGCGCCCTCCGCCACCGTGGCCAGCATCCGGCTGGCCGCCGCGCCGTGCCAGTACAGCCGCCGGCCCTCGCGCCAGTAGGCGGTGGGGGTCACGAACGGCTGGCCGTCGATGACGTAGCCGACATGGGCCATGACGCCGGCGTCCAGGATCTCGAAGACGGCGGCCTCGTCGTACGACGCCCGCTGGGGCCGGCGCCGGACGCGCGACCGCTCGGTGGGGGTGAAGGCGTTCATCTGGCGCACTCCGCTGAAAGCGGTGCTGTAGACACGGCGTGGACTGGTCGGTAGGTCCAGTTTTTCCAAACCGGTCAGACCAATCCGGAGCGTCCATGAGCTGGGCCGACATCTATCCCTGGCATCGACCCGCCGGCGGCGGACCGGTGATCCGGCAGGTCTACGAGCAGGTGCGCGGGGCCATCCATGAGGGGGCGCTGAAGCCCGGCGGCCGGCTGCCCTCCAGCCGCGACCTCGCCCGGCGTCTTGGCGTGGCGCGCGCCTCGGTGGTCGCGGCCTATGACCAGTTGCTGGCCGAGGGATACGCCGAGGGCCGCCGGGGTTCGGGGACCTTCGTGTCGTCGGACCTGTCGGGGGTGATCGATCTCAGGACCGCCGCCTCCGCGCCCTGCGACCCGGCCGGGCCGGTTCCGGTCAGCGGCGAGGCCGAAGCCGCCCTCGGCTTCCCGCCCCTGGCCGGCGAGGGCCAGACCTTCTCCAACGGGCGGACCCTCATGGACGCCCGGGCGCTGGACGCCTGGAGCCGGTCCACCCGCCGCGCGCTTCGGACCCTTGGGCCGGTCCACTTCGGTTATTCCGAGCCGGCGGGGGATCCGCGGCTGCGCGCGGCGGTGGCGGACTATCTGCGCGCGGCGCGGGGGGTGGTCTGCGACCCGACCCAGGTGATCCTTACCTCGGGCGCCCAGCATGCGGTCGACCTCGCGCTGCGGGTGCTGCTCCGCCCCGGAGACGGGGTGTGGCTGGAGGATCCGGGGTATCCGCCGACCTGGCATGCCTGCGAGGCGGCCGGCGCCCGCACCTTCGCCGTGCCCGTGGACCGCTCGGGACTGGTGGTCCAGGCCGGGGTTGTCGCGGCGCCGGACGCTCGGCTGGCCTTCGTCACCCCGTCGCACCAGTACCCTCTGGGGGTCGCGCTCTCGATGGGGCGGCGGCTGGAGCTTGTGGCCTGGGCGCGGGACGCCGGCGCCTGGATCGTGGAGGACGACTATGCCTCGGAGTTCCGCTACGCCGGCGCTCCATTGCCGGCGCTGCAGGGCCTCGAGGGCGGCGAGCGGGTGATCTACGTCGGCACGCTCAACAAGGCGCTCTTCCCGGGCCTGCGCCTGGGCTACCTGGTGGCGCCCCGGCCGCTGGTGGACGCCGTATCGGCCACCCGGCGGCTCATCGACCGCCAGCCGCCCACGCTCTCCCAGGCCATCGTCACGGACTTCATGGAAAGCGGGCAGTTCGCCGCCCACATCCGCCGCCGGCGCATGGCCTACAAGGCCCAGCGTGACGCCCTGGCCGGGGCTCTTGAGCGCCGCCTTGGCGGGCTGCTGGAACTGGATGTGCCCGACCAGGGCATGCACATGATGGCCTATCTCAGGGATGGCCGCTCGGACGTGGAGGTCGAGGCCCTGGCCGCCGCGCGCGGCGTCACCGCCCGCGCCATCAGTCCGCTCTACCACGCCCGCCCGCCCCGGTCGGGCCTGATGCTGGGCTTCACCGGCTTCCCGGCGCGGGCGATGGACCCGGGCGTGGCCAGGCTTGCTGAGGCGCTGGGGGCTTGAGGCCCCTACGCCGCCAGCGCCTGTTCCGCCGAAACCACGCGGCTTACCGCATTGACCACGGCGGCGATGCGCAGGGCGGCCTGGATCTGCTGGGCGGGGACGCCGTGCTTTTTCAGCTCCGCCTCGTGGGCGTCCAGGCACATGCCGCAGCCGTTCACCGCCGAGACGGCCGTTGACCACAGCTCGAAGTCGACCTTCTCGACGCCCGGATTGGCCAGCACGTTCATCCGCAGACGCGCCGGCAGGGTGCGGTACTCGGCGTTCGAGAGCAGGTGCAGCGCGCGGTAGTAGACGTTGTTCATGCCCATGATCGCCGCAGCGGCGCGCGCGGCGGTCTTCGCCTCGGCCGACAGGCCCGCGGCGTCGGCGGCGGCCTCCACCGCGCGGATCACCGGGGCGATCCCGACGGCGTGGGCGGAGGCGACGAACGCACCCCACTTCTGCTGGTCGCTGAGCAGGGTCTCCGACGCCAGGCTCGAGAGGTTGAGGCTGATGTCCTTGGCGTAGGCGGGCAGGGTCTCGCGCAGGGTGTCGAGGGACATGGGGGAATCTCCTGAAAAAGAAAGGCCCGGACGGCGCTGGGGGTGGGAGAGGGCGCGCCGCCCGGGCCGCTGAAGGCCGCCGGGGTGTGCTACGCGGCCTTCAGGGTCTCGCCGCCGACGGTGCGGTTGCAGGGGCAGAGCTCGTCGGTCTGCAGGGCGTCGAGCACGCGCAGGGTGTCCTGCGGATTGCGCCCGACGTTCAGGTTGGTGACGTAGACGTGCTGCACCACATTGTCGGGGTCGACGATGTAGGTGGCGCGCAGGGCCACGCCCTCATCCTCGTTCAGCACGCCCAGATCGCGGGCGAACCGGCCACCGTTGTCGGCGAAGTTCCAGATCGCCAGTTCGTTCAGGTCCGGATGCTCGCGACGCCAGCCGAGCTTGGAATGCTCGTTGTCGGTCGAGCCGCCGAGGACAACGGCGTCGCGCTCGTCGAACTGGGGGTTCAGGCGGGCGAACTCGGCGATTTCGGTCGGACAGACGAAGGTGAAGTCCTTGGGGTAGAAGAAGATGACCTTCCACTTGCCGGGGAAGCTCGCCTTGGTGAGCGTCTCGAAGGCGCTTTCGCCGTTCTGCTCGTGGCGCATGAACTTCGGCTTCACACCGACGACCTTGAAGTCCGGAAGGGTCTGACCAACGCCCAGCATGTACGCATCTCCTTGAAATCACTGGCGGCCGGGGAGGGTGGCCGCGGTGAGGAAGAGATAGGTCGGGGCCGCTCAGTGTTCCAATCGATTGTTTTTGCGAATTGAATAGAGTGGACTTATGATCGCCGGATGCTCCCGACCATCCGCCAACTCCAGTACCTGAAGCTGCTCGCCGAGCACGGCGCCTTCGGCAAGGCCGCCGAGGCCGCCCACGTCACCCAGCCCACCCTGTCGGCCGGTATCCAGGAGCTGGAGCGGACCCTGGGCGCACCCGTCGTGGACCGCGCCCGTTCCGGTGTGATCCTGACCCCGGTCGGCGAGGAGGCCCTTCGGCGCGCCACCGTCATCCTCAACGAGGCCGAGGAACTGGTCGAGGCGGCGAAGAACGCCGGCCAGCCGCTCACCGGCCGCTTCCGGCTGGGGGTGATCCCGACGATCGCGCCATTCCTGCTGCCCGGCGTGCTGCCCCTGCTGCGCCTGCGGTTCCCGAAGCTGAAGCTGTTCCTGCGCGAGGACCTGACCCAGCGGCTGATCGTCCAGCTGAAGGCCGGCCGCCTGGACGCCGCCCTGATCGCCCTGCCCTACGACATGGCCGGGCTGGAATGGGCGCATGTGGCTGACGACGAACTGCTGGCGGCCCTGCCGGCCGATCACCCGCTGGCGAAGCTGAAGTCCGCCTCGCCCGAGGCCATGGAGCGGGAGAACCTGATCCTGCTGGAGGACGGCCACTGCCTGCGCGAACACGCCCTGTCGGCCTGCCGCCTGAACCCGCCGCGGCTGGGCGCGGGCGAGGAGCCATTCGAGGCCACCTCGCTGCCCACCCTGGTGCAGATGGTGGCGTCGGGTCTGGGCGTCACCTTCCTGCCCGGAATGGCGGTGAACGCCGGCCTGACCCGGGGCGCCAACATCGCCATCCGCCCCATCGACGCCGAGCATCCCGCCCGCGAAATCGTCGTCGCCTGGCGGGCCGGTTCGAACCGCCGCGCCGAGGGCCGGCTGCTCGCCGAGGTGCTGAAGGAGGCCTGAAGCCCACGCCCCCCATTTCCCCGGGGCGGATGAAGGGCTATTTGCAGGCCCTCGCACGAGGGTCTCCCAATGCCGCCGTATCGCTCCCGCACGTCCACCCATGGCCGCAACATGGCCGGCGCCCGTGGCCTCTGGCGCGCCACCGGCATGAAGGACAGCGACTTCGGCAAGCCGATCATCGCGGTGGTGAACTCGTTCACCCAGTTCGTGCCGGGCCACGTCCACCTGAAGGATCTTGGCCAGCTGGTCGCCCGCGAGATCGAGCGCGCCGGCGGCGTGGCCAAGGAATTCAACACCATCGCGGTGGATGACGGCATCGCCATGGGCCACGACGGGATGCTCTACAGCCTGCCGTCGCGCGAGCTGATCGCCGACAGCGTCGAGTACATGGTCAACGCCCACTGCGCCGACGCCATGGTCTGCATCTCCAACTGCGACAAGATCACGCCCGGCATGCTGATGGCCGCGCTGCGCATCAACATCCCCTGCATCTTCGTCTCCGGCGGCCCGATGGAGGCCGGCAAGGTCGTGCTGCAGGGCAAGGAAGTGGCGCTGGACCTGGTGGACGCCATGGTCGCCGCCGCCGACGACAAGGTTTCGGACGCCGACGTGGCGACCATCGAGCGCTCGGCCTGTCCGACCTGCGGATCCTGCTCGGGGATGTTCACCGCCAATTCGATGAACTGCCTGACCGAGGCGCTCGGCCTGTCGCTGCCGGGCAACGGCAGCATGCTGGCCACCCACGCCGACCGCGAGCGCCTGTTCCTGGAAGCCGGGCGCACCATCGTCGATCTGGCCCAGCGCTACTACGCCCAGGACGACGCCAGCGTCCTGCCGCGCAACATCGCCAACTTCGCCGCCTTCGAGAACGCCATGCGGCTGGACATCGCCATGGGCGGGTCCTCCAACACGGTGCTCCACCTGCTGGCCGCCGCGCATGAGGGCGAGGTGCCCTTCACCATGGCCGATATCGACCGGCTGTCGCGGGACACCCCCTGCCTCTGCAAGGTCGCCCCGACCAAGTCCGACGTGCACATGGAGGATGTCCACCGCGCCGGCGGCGTCATGGCCATCCTGGGCCAGCTGGACCGGGCGGGCCTGATCCACGCCGACTGCCCGACGGTGCACAGCCCGACGATGGCCGACGCCCTGAACCGCTGGGATGTTTCCCGGACCAATTCGGAGAGCGTCCGCGAGTTCTTCCGCGCCGCGCCGGGCGGTGTTCCGACCCAGACCGCCTTCAGCCAGGGCCGCCGCTGGGACGACCTCGACCTCGACCGGGTCGGCGGCGTCATCCGCAGCGCTGAGACGCCCTTCTCCGAGGACGGCGGGCTGGCCGTGCTCACCGGCAACCTGGCCCTCGACGGCTGCATCGTGAAGACCGCCGGGGTGGACGACTCCATCCTCGTCTTCTCCGGCCCGGCCAAGGTCTACGAGAGCCAGGACGACGCCGTCTCGGCGATCCTCACCGGCAAGGTCGTGGCCGGCGATGTGGTGGTCATCCGCTACGAGGGCCCGCGCGGCGGGCCCGGGATGCAGGAGATGCTGTATCCGACCAGCTACCTGAAATCGAAGGGCCTCGGCAAAGCCTGCGCCCTGATCACCGACGGCCGCTTCTCCGGAGGCACCTCGGGCCTGTCCATCGGCCACGTCTCGCCCGAGGCCGAGGAGGGCGGGCTGATCGGCCTGGTCGAGGACGGCGACCGGATCGAGATCGATATTCCCGGCCGCGCCATCCGGCTGGCGGTGTCCGATGCGGTGATCGCCCAGCGGCGCGAGGCCATGCTGGCGCGGGGCGAGAACGCCTGGCGTCCGGCGAAACCCCGTCCCCGCAAGGTGACCACGGCGCTCCGCGCCTACGCCGCCTTCGCCACCAGCGCCGCCAAGGGCGCGGTGCGGTTCGTGCCGTAGCAAACCGCCTCCTCTCCCTCCGCGCGCCGTTCGCGGGGGAGAGGACGGATGCGCTGCGCCGGCCAAAAGATACGATTTAGATACAGTCTAAAAAACGCTTGCGACTGAATCTGATTTCGATGTATCTGCATTTCAGACATATCGAAACGGAGTCTAATTCGAATGCACAGACATCATCATCACATGGGTGACCACATCCGCCGCGGCCGTCACGGCTGGGGTGGGCGCATGGGCCTGCATGAGGCCCGCGAGGGCCGTCGGGGGCGGGGTGGCCGGTTCTTCGGCCACGGCGACCTGCGGTTCGTTCTGCTGGCCCTGCTCGAGGAGCAGCCCCGCCACGGCTACGACCTGATCCGGGAACTGGAAGAACGCACCGGCGGCGCCTACCGGCCCTCGCCCGGCGTGGTCTATCCGACGCTGGCGCTGGTAGAGGACGAAGGCTTCATCCGCCAGGCCGACGGCGAGGCCGGCCGCAAGCACTTCGAGATCACGCCCGAAGGCAAGGCCGAGCTGGACCGTAACCGGGAAGGCGTCCAGGCGGTGTTCGCCCGGATCGAGGAAGCCTCGAAGAGCGCCGGCCCCGGCCGTCCGCGGATCGCCCGGGCCATGGTCAACCTCGGCATGGCGCTGAAGAACCGCATGGGCCGTCCGGTCACGCCCGAGGACGTCGACCGCATCGTGGGCATGATCGACGACACCGCCTCGGCCATCGAACGGACCTGACCGCTCGACACCGGACCCGGTCAACGCCAAGGTCCCCGCAAAAGTCGGGGGATACGCAGATGGGCAGGGGTTCGACGCCGCAGCGGCGGCAGGTTCTGGCGGGGATGGCGGCGCTGGGCGCGACCGGGGCCGCCCCCGCCCGCCGCCGGCCCAACATCGTGGTCATCCTGACGGACGACCTGGGCTACGGAGACCTCGGCGTCCAGGGCTCCCCCCTGATCCGCACACCCCGCATCGACCGCATGGCGCGCGAAGGCGTGCGGCTGACGGACTTCTACGCCTCGGCCAACGTCTGCACGCCGTCCCGCGCGGGGCTGCTCACCGGCCGCTACCCGGTCCGTACAGGCCTGGCCAACGACGTGATCCGCCAGAGCGACACCCACGGCCTGCCGCTGTCGGAGATCACCATCGCCGAGACCCTGCGGCCCGAGTACGCCACCGCCCTGGTGGGCAAGTGGCACCTGGGGCACGCGGCGCCTCACTGGCCGCCGACCCAGCACGGCTTCGACCGGTTCGTCGGCCTGCCCTACAGCCACGACATGAAGCCGCTAGCGCTCTACACCGCCGGCGCCGGCGGGGCGGTGACCCAGGAACCCGTCGACTTCCCTCACCTGACCGAGCGGTTCTTCGCCGAGGGCCTGAAGTTCATCGAGGACAACCGGGACCGGCCCTTCTTCCTGATGCTGGCGCTTGGAGCTCCGCACCTGCCGCTGGATCCCCACCCCGCCAACGCCGGCAAGTCCCCGGCCGCGGCCTACGGGGACGTGGTCGAGGAGGTGGACGCCCGGACCGGCCAGCTGCTCGACAGGCTGAAGGCCCTCGGCATCGACCGGGACACCATCGTCATCTTCACCTCCGACAACGGCCCCTGGATGGAGGGCTCTTCAGGTCCCCTGCGCGACCGCAAAGGCGGGGCGGGATGGGATGGCGGCTATCGCGTTCCCTTCATCGCATGGGGTCCCGGCCGAATCCCGGCGGGCAGGGTCAGCCCGGGGATCGCCATGAACACCGACCTGCTGCCGACCATCGCCGCCCTGGCCGGCAAGCCGCCGCCGGCGGTCGAACTGGACGGCTTCGACCTGTCCGATCAGCTCCTCAGGGGGGGCAAGAGCCCGCATGACGAACTGGTGCTGTTCACCGACAGCAAGGTGACCGCCATTCGCACCGATCGCTGGAAGTACGTCGCCCTGTCGTACTACCGCACGATCGCCCTGCCGCTGGAGCTGATCCGCGGCGACGGGCTGTTCGACGTCCGGGCAGACCCGTCCGAGACCTACAACCTGGCCAGCCTGCATCCGGACGTTCTGGCCGACATGAAGGCGCGGCTGGCGAAGGCGAAGGCGAAATTCGAGTCGATGCCGCAGGCCAAGCGCTAGGGTCCGGCCGGCTTCGCGCCGCAGGCCACGTGATCCGCGGCGGGTTCTCGCCTATATGCGCCCGTCATGACCCGTCCGTTCCTGAAGATGAACGGGCTCGGCAACGACTTCGTCGTCGTCGAGACCCGCTCCGCCCCCTTCGCGCCCACCCCTGACGAGGTGCGCGCCATCGCCGACCGGGCGACCGGGATCGGCTGCGACCAGCTGATCGTGGTCGAGCCGTCGGATACCGCCGACGCCTTCGTGCGGTTCTGGAACGCCGACGGCGAGGAGGTCTCGGCCTGCGGCAACGGAACCCGCTGCGTCGGCTGGCTGCTGATGCAGGCCTCCGGCGGAGACGAGGCGGTGATCGAGACGAAGGCGGGTCGCCTTGTGGCCACCCGCGCGGGCGACCGGCTGGTGAGCGTCGACATGGGCGAACCCGGCCTGGACTGGACACAGATCCCGCTCAGCGCCGCCCACGACACCCAGAGCCTCGACGTCGTGCTCTACGACCACGCCGACGTGATGGCGCCCCCCGGCTGCGTCTCCATGGGCAACCCGCACGTGGTGTTCTTCGTGCCCGACGCCGAGGCCGCGCCCGTCGCCCGCATCGGCCCGGTGGTCGAGCGCCATCCGCTGTTTCCCGAGCACGTCAACGTCGGCTTCGCCCAGATCGTGGCCCCGGACCGCATCCGCCTGCGGGTGTGGGAGCGTGGGGCCGGCCTGACGCGGGCATGCGGCACCGGCGCCTGTGCGGCCCTGGTGGCGGCGGCCCGGCGCGGGCTGACCGGAAGGCACGCGACGATGCAGCTGGACGGCGGCGAGCTGTTCATCGAGTGGCGCGAGGACGGCCATGTGATCATGACCGGCCCGGCGGCGGTGGACTTCATGGGCGAGCTGCCGTGAGCGAGCGCCCCCCGCGCCCCCGCCGCTGGTGGCTGGCGCTGCTGCTGAACCTGATCGTCCCGCCCACCGGCTATGCCTATGTCGGCTCATGGAAGGCCGTCTGGGCCACCTTCGCCGCCGTGGTGCTGGGCAGCGTGGCGCTGAACATCTGGACCCTGCTGCGCCCGCCGGGAATCCATGCTTTCGGTGAGCAGGGGCTGCTGGTCAGCGCCGCCGTCGCCGCGGTGCTGCTGGGCCTCCATGCGGCGTGGATGGCCACCCGCGCCCCGGCCCGCACCGGCGCTTCGCGGGCGATCAACTATGTGACGCCCTGGTTCCTGCTGCTGGCGCTGAACCTGGTGCTGAAGGCCTTCTGGCCCTACCCGGTCTACACGGCGTCTACCGAGTCCATGCTGCCGACCCTGTCGCAGGAGGACCTGGTCCTGGCGGAGGGTGCGCGGGCGTCCTGCGGCGAGGCCCACCCCAAGCCCGGCGACGTGGTGGTCTACCGCCGCGACGCCGTGCCCTACCTTGCCCGCGTCGTGGCCGGCCCCGGCCAGACCGTGAGCCTGCACGAGGGCCTGCTGGCCATCGACGGCAGGACCGTCGCCCGCCGCGCGCTGGGCTCGGTCCCGGTCGCCGGACTGGCGGTCCGCGCCACGGTGGTGGAAGAGACCCTGCCGGGCGGCGCCCGCTACCGGACCCACGACCTCGGACCCGACGGACCGCTGGACGAGATCGCGCCCACGACGGTCCCTGCCGGTTCGTGGTATCTCATGGGCGACAGCCGCGACAACTCGGCGGACTCGCGCAGCTTCGGCCCCGTACGCAACGCCGAGGTCTGCGCCGTCGCCATCAGGATCGTCACGAACAAGGACCCGCGCCGTGTCGGCCAGAAGCCCTGACGTCGACATCATCACGTTCGGCTGCCGGCTGAACGCCTACGAGAGCGAGGTCATCCGTGCGCGCGCCGCGGAGGACGGCCTGACCGACGCTGTCGTGTTCAACACCTGCGCGGTGACCGGCGAGGCTGTGCGACAGGCCCGGCAGGCGATCCGCAAGGCCCGCCGCGAACGTCCGGGCGCCAAGCTGATCGTCACCGGCTGCGCCGCCCAGATCGACCCCGCCGCCTTCGCCGGCATGGCCGAGGTGGATCTCATCCTGGGCAATGCCGAGAAGAGCCAGGCCGGCAGCTACGCGCCGCCCGTCCTCCAGGATGGGGCCGAACCGGTCCGGGTGCGGGTCAACGACATCATGAGCGTCCGCGAGACCGCGGGCCATCTGGTGGACGGGCTCAAGGACCGGGCGCGGGCCTATGTCGAGGTCCAGAACGGCTGCGATCACCGCTGCACTTTCTGCATCATCCCCTTTGGCCGCGGCAATTCCCGCTCGGCGGCAGCGGGCGAGGTCGTGGAGCAGGTCCGCCGCCTGACCGCCCAGGGCTATCAGGAGATCGTGCTGACCGGCGTCGACGTGACCAGCTGGGGCGCCGACCTGCCCGGCCAGCCGACGCTGGGCCAGCTGGTGGCGCGGATCCTGAAGCTGGTCCCTGAGCTGCCGAGGCTGCGACTCTCGTCCATCGACGCCGCCGAGATCGATGCCGATCTGCTGCGCTGCCTTCGGGACGAGCCCCGGCTGATGCCCTACCTGCACCTGTCGCTGCAGGCCGGCGATGACATGATCCTCAAGCGGATGAAGCGTCGCCACAGTCGCGCCGACGCGCTGAAACTGGTGGCTGAAGTGCGCGCGGTCCGACCCGATACGGCCTTCGGCGCAGACTTCATCGCGGGCTTCCCCACCGAGACGGAGGCGATGTTCGAGAACACGCTGAAGCTGGTGGAAGAAGCGGACCTCTCGTTCCTCCATGTGTTCCCCTACAGCGCGCGCCCGGGCACGCCCGCCGCGCGGATGCCGCCGGTGAAGGGCCCGGTGGTCAAGGACCGCGCCGCGCGCCTGCGGGCCGCGGGTGACGCCGCACTGGTCCGGCATCTGGAGCGTCAGGTCGGACGGACGCTGAAGGGGTTGGTGGAGCGCGAAGGCGTGGCCCGTGCCGAGGACTTCACAGAGATCGCCTTCACCGGCGAGGCCGAGGTCGGCGGTGTGGCGGAGCTCCGGGTCACCGGCCACGACGGAAGGCGGGTCCTGGCCGTTGTCTGATGGCTAGGAAGAGGGCGGCGCGCGGCCCGGGAACGCCGGCATCTGCCAGCCGAACAGGATCGCCCCGGCGCGCACGGTGAAGGCGGCGATGAAGCCCATCGCGCCGGCCAGGGTGAGCTGCACGCCCAGCGCATCCAGTCCCACGAACACGCCCGCCCCCAGCAGCGCCGGCGTCACATAGAGCTCGCGCCGCAGAAGCACCGACGGCTCTTCCGCCAGCACGTCGCGGATGATCCCGCCGAAGGTGGAGGTCAGCACGCCCATCACCACCGCCGACCCCGGCGGCAGGCCGAGCGACACCGCCTTCAGCGCGCCCACGACCGTGTAGGCGGCCATACCCACCGCATCGAGCCAGAGCAGCAGCCGCTCGCGACCCTGGCCCCAGCCGAAGATCCAGATCGCCACGGCGCCCGCCACGCAGACGCCCAGGTACTCCGGCCGGCCCACCCAGAACACCGGCGCGTCGATCAGCAGGTCGCGCAGGGTGCCGCCGCCGACCCCGGTCACCGCGGCGAAGAAGGTGAAGGTGATGATGTCGTGCTTGCGCCGCGCCGCCGCCAGCGCACCCGAGGCGCCGAACACTGCCACGGCGGCGTAGTCCAGCACGGTCAGGGTGGTGGCGAGCGCGTCCATCGGCCCCTTACTGCGGTCGGACGTGACGAGGCGCAAGCGGGCCGCTAGAAGCCGGTCCCATGTCAGAACCCAAACGCGGCTGGTTCGCGCGGCTCACCGAAGGGCTCACCAAGTCCTCGAAGCAGATGGGCGAGCAGATCGCCCAGGTCTTCGTGGCCAAGGAGCCGCTGGACCAGGCCAAGCTCGACGAGCTGGAAGAGATGCTGATCGAGGCGGACCTCGGCCCGCACTCGGCGGCCCGGATCACCGCCCGCTTCTCCGAGGAGAAGTTCGGCAAGGACGTCGACGAGGCCGACATCCGCGAGGCCCTGTCCGTGGCGATCGGCGAGGAGCTGAGCACCCGCGAGGGGACCTTCGATCCGCTGTCGGGCCCGAAGCCCTATGTGGTGCTGTTCATCGGTGTGAACGGCTCGGGCAAGACCACGACGCTGGGCAAGATCGCTACCGACCTGACACGCCGGGGCGCCAAGGTGCTGGTGGTGGCCGGCGACACCTTCCGCGCCGCCGCCGTCGAACAGCTGAAGGTCTGGGCCGAGCGCGCGGGCGCCGATTTCCTGGGCCGTCCCACAGGATCCGACGCCGCCGGCCTTGCCTTCGACGCCGTCCAGAAGGCGAAGGACGAGGGCTACGACGTGGTCCTGTTCGACACCGCCGGGCGCCTGCAGAACAAGCAGGGCCTGATGGACGAGCTGCACAAGATCATCCGGGTGCTGAAGAAGGTCGATCCGGACGCCCCGCATGAGACCCTGCTGGTGCTGGACGCCACCGTCGGCCGCAACGCGCTGGCCCAGGAAAACATCTTCGGCAACCAGATCGGCGTGTCGGGGATTGTCATGACCAAGCTGGACGGCACCGCGCGCGGCGGGGTGCTGGTGCCGGTGGCCCAGGCTTCCGACAGCCCCATAAAGCTGATCGGCGTCGGCGAGGGCGTCGACGACCTGCAACCCTTCAACGCCAGGGCCTTCGCCCGGTCCCTCGTCGGCCTCGCGGAGCCCATTCGATGAACCAGCACACGCGCGACTGGGTCCGCTATTTCGTCGACTATTCGGCGTTGGCGGTCTTTCTGGTGGCCTACTTCGTGACGGGCCGGAACATCGCCAACGCCACCTGGGCGCTGGTGGTGGGCTCGGGTGTCGCCATCGTCGTCGGCCTTATCGTAGAGCGCCGTATCGCCCCCATGCCGCTGATCGTCGGCGGCGCCGGCCTGGTCTTCGGCGGGGCCTCGCTGTTCTTCCACGACCCGCGGATCCTGAAGATCAAGCCGACGGTGATGAACACGCTGTTCGGCGTCGGCCTGCTGGGCGGCCTGGCGATGGGCAAGAACCCGCTGGCCCTGCTGCTGGGAAGTTCCTTCGACATGCCGAAGGCGACCTGGAGGCAGCTGACGATAAACTACGCCCTGCTGTTCCTGGGTCTGGCGGCTGTGAACGAGGTGGTCTGGCGCACCCAGCCCGAGGCCACCTGGGTGCTCTACCGCTTCCCGGGAATGATGATCCTGACCTTCGTCTTCTCGATCGCCCACGCGCCGCTCCTGATGAAATACATCAAGGCCGAGGACCTGCCGCCGCCGCCGACCGAGTGATCAGCGCTGCGGAAAGACGATGTTGGACGGCCGCAGGTGGACGCTGGTCAGCCGGCCGTATTCGGCCTCGGGCAGCCTCTGCATGATCATGCGAAGGATCGTCCCGCCATCGAGCTCTCCCGGCGGAGGCGCGGTGTAAAGCTCCCGCCAGAGGGCGGCGGCTTCGTCGTAGATCTTGTCGTCACGCGGGCACATTGTGCAGCGACAACCCGCCGACGCCCCAGGACGTTCCGAAAAATCGTCGTTAATTTATAGGCTTAGCCGTGGGACGTCAGACCCGGATGTCGATCAGCGAGCCGGGGCGGGGAATCCGCTGTGGGGCGTTGGAAGATGGCGCGGCGGTCTGGGCGACGGCCGTCTGGGCCGAAGTCGCCGGGCTGGCCGTGGCGGCCGCGGGCGCCGGAGCCTGACCCATCGCCGCGGCGAAGAAGGCCCGGGCGGCGGCCATCTTGGCGTCGTCGCGGACCGGCGCCCCCTGCGGGATCGGCGGCTGGACGGAAGGACGGATCGTGGTCAAGGCGGCCCCGCCGGTATGGTTAACGCGCAGGCCTCAAACTGCCCTGTGCGTCTCAACGCCGGGTTAACGCGCCAGCTTCGCCAGACGTTCAGCCTCGGTGGGAGTCAGCGGCCCGGTGTGCTTGGCCAGCACCATGCCGTCGCGGGCGATCACATAGGTCTCGGGCACGCCGGTGACGCCGAACTCGACCCCGGCCCGGCCGTCCCGGTCCACCAGCACCTGGGCGAACGGGTTTCCCAGCCGGTTGAGGAAGCCCTGGGTATTCGGCGGGGCGTCCTTGTAGGCGATGCCGACGATGCGGACCTTCTGGCCCTTCATCCCCATGAGCACCGGATGCTCGACCTCGCAGGGAGCGCACCAGGAAGCGAAGAAGTTGACGATCATCGGCCCCTCGGCCGCCGCGGCCCGGATGCGCACGGGCTGGCCCTCGCTCAGGGTGGGCAGGGTCAGGTCGGGGACCATCTTGCCCACCAGGGCCTGCGGCTGGACCTGCGGGTCGCGCTTGAGGGCGAAGAAATAGAACAGGCCGCCCAGCGCCACGAGGGCGATCAGCGGCAGGGCGGCCAGCCAGCGGCTCATGGCCGGGGCTTCGCGTCGCGGGTCAGGGTCTCGTAGCGCCGGCGCCAGTGACGGGCGCGGGCGAGCGTGAACCCGATCATCCCGGCGAAGATCAGCACGGTGACCGCGAAGGCCGGAACGATGAAGGCGGCGTACTTGGCGGCGAACATGGTCAGGCCTGCGCTGCGCGGAGTGCGGCGGCCTCGGCGCGGCGGCGCCAGACCTCGCCGCGGATGCCCACCAGCCACAGCGATCCGAACGCCGACATGTAGGCCAGGCTCATCAGCAACAGCGGGACCAGGAACACCGTCGCCATGGCCGGCCCGCCCTTGGCGAACAGGGACGACCCCTGGTGCAGGGAGTTCCACCATTCGACGCTGTAGTGGATGATCGGCAGGTTGATGGAACCCACCAGCGCCAGGATGGCGCCGGCGCGGGCCGCCTTCTGCTCGTCGTCCATCGAGGCGCGGAGCGCGATGTAGGCGATGTAGAGCAGGAACATCACCAGCACCGACGTCAGGCGGCCATCCCAGACCCACCAGGTTCCCCACATCGGCCGGCCCCAAAGCGAGCCGGTCACCAGCGCCAGGAAGGTGAAGGCTGCGCCCAGCGGGGCGGCGGCCTGGGCGGCGGCGTCGGCCAGCACGTGGCGGAAGATCAGCGACAGAAAGCTCGCCACCCCCAGGCACAGGTAGACGAACATGCTCATCTGCGCTGCGGGCACGTGGATGAACATGATCCGTACGGTCTGGCCCTGCTGGTAGTCCTCCGGCGCGGTGAAGCCCAGATAGAGGCCCCATGCGGCCAGGGCCGCGGCGATCACGCCGAACATCGGCGCCGCCCAGCGGGAGAACGCCATGAACCGTTCGGGATTGGACAGGAAGGCGGGCGCCCAGGTCATGGTGACGGCATAGAGTTCGCGCGCGCGGCCCGCAAGCCGGTCACGACAGGGCGTTGCGGCAAGCCGCCGCCATGGCCACCGGGCCCAGCGCCAGCGCCGCCGCCGCATAGGCGCCCAGGAAGGCGAATCCGCCCTTCCAGGGCAGGCCGGTGGAGAAGGCGTCCAGCGCGCCGCCGCCGAAGATCACCGGCGGCACGAACAGTGGCAGGACGATCACCGCCGTCAGCAGGCCGCCCCGCCGGGCGCCGAGGCTGAGCGCCGCCCCGATTCCGCCGATGAAGGCGAAGGCCACCCCTCCCAGCAGGGCGCAGGCGAAGATCAGCGGCGCCAGTTCCGGATTCGCCCCCAGCGCGATCGCCGCGACCGGGGCCGCCAGCGCCAGCGGCGCGCCGGTGGCCAGCCACTGGCCGGCGCACTTGGCCAGGCAGGTCAGCTCCAGCGGGATCGGCGACAGGATCAGCAGATCCAGGGCCCCGTCCTCGTAGTCGCGCTCGAACAGGCGATCCAGCGACAGCAGCGAGGCCAGCGCCAGGGCGACCCAGGCCGCGCCGGGCGCGATGGCCGCCAGCCGCGTCGGCTCCGGCCCGATGGCCAGCGGCAGGAAGGTGGCGACCCCGGCGTAGAAGCCCAGCGTCACCAGCGGCCCGCCGCCCTTGCCCCAGGCAAGGGCGATCTCGCGGCCCAGCAGGGCGCCCAGCCGGCTCATGCGCTGAGCTCCAGGCTCTTGGCAGCGATCGGCAGCGGATCGTGAACCGCCGCCAGGATCATGCCGCCGCCGTCGAGGTGGCGGCGCATCATCGCCCCGAATCCCTCCCGCCAGCGCGCGTCCAGCGGGCTGAGCGGCTCGTCCAGCAGCCAGAGCGGGCGCGGAGCGGCCAGGGTGCGCGCCAGGGCCAGCCGCCGGCGCTGGCCGGCCGACAGGCGGCGAACCTCCAGGTCCAGGAGGCGCGTGAGCTCCAGGGCCTCGGCCGCCGCCTCGATGGCGTCGCCGCCGCACCAGCGGCTCCAGAAGGCCAGTTCCTCGCGGGCCGTCCGGCTCGACTTCAGCCCGTCGGCATGGCCCACCAGATGCAGGCCGTCGCCGCGCGCCTCGGCGGGGTCGAGGTCGCCGAAGCCGATCTCGCCGGTCTCCAGGCGCACCAGTCCGGCGACCGCGCGCAGCAGGCTGGTCTTGCCCGAACCGTTCGGACCGGTCAGCGCGCAGGCCTCGCCGGCGGCGAGTTCAAGGGACACGCCGGCGAACAGCAGGCGTCCGCCGCGCCGGATGGCTGCGTCCTTGAGCAAGAGCTGCGTGATCAAGCGGTCATCCAGGCTTTTGGAAAGCTTCGCCGTCCCGCGCATGGACGAGGCGAATGGGCGGGTCTATGAACGGCGTGGCCGCCGCAGCCTGGGGGGACCAACGCCGCGCGGAGACGTACGCTGTGTGTCCGTCTCTTTAAGAGCGCGCGATCCCCTAGGTGGTCTTGGGCGGCCGGGAACAGAAAGGATCTCCCTC
>CAUJHW010000053.1 GCA_963205005.1 Pseudomonadota bacterium | reverse complement strand
GCCGCCGACCATCGACCTGGTGCTCCTGGCGCCCGCCGTCCGCATGGACCGCTTCGCCCAGGCGCTGAAGGTCGGCGGACAGAACATCGGACGACTGCGCATGTTCACCATGTCGGACGCTCTGGAGCGGACCGACGCGGTGCTGGGCCACGACAAGGGCTACATCTACCCGATGTCTCTCCTGTACCTTGTCTCGGCCCTCTTCGAGGAAGATGGCGACGAAGGGTTTGTCGACGCGCCGATCCTGGGCATGCAGCGTTTCCTGGGTCCGGACCCCGCTTGGTTGAAGGACGCTTCGCAGATTGCGGCGACGCACCAGGTGCAGGCGTTCCTCAAAAACCACGACGTGATCTACTCGAAGCAGGATGGGCCGCCGGGGTTCTCCAGCCACAGCGACAGCCACGGCGGTTTTGACTCCGAGACGCGCACCCTCGCCAGCGCCGCGGTGTTCCTCTCTTGACCATGCGCAACTGGGCCATCGTCGTCGGCATCAACGCCTATCCGGCCGCCAGCCGGCAGACGGAGCTGAAGGGCGCCGTCGCCGATGCGGCCGACTTCGCCGATTGGGCCTTGCATCCCAATGGCGGTGGCGTAGCGCCCGAGGACCTGTTCTTCTGGACCCACCCGGCGCCCGCCCAACCGAGCGCCGCCCTATCCACCTTCCTGACGTCTCCGAGTCCCTGGGCCGACGCCGCGAACGAGGAGGAGGACGGCGAGCCGGTCAAACTGCACCCGATGGCGCAGGGTCGTCCGCCCCGGACGCCCGAGATCGCCTTGACCGCTCTGGCCGCCGCTCGCGTGGCGAAGGCCACCCGGACGGAAAACCGCCTCTACGTCTTCTTGGCGGGTCACGGATTGCAGACCACGACGATCGAAAGCGCGCAGGCGGCGCAGACCTGCTTCGTGACCGCCGAATTCAAACCCGAGAGTCCGATCGCCCTGGGCCTGCTTCCTTGCGATGACCTGCGCAATGGCCTGCTGGCGCTGGGCTTCACCCAAGTCGTCATGTTTCTGGATTGCTGCCGCGCCCAGATCACCCCGAGCACCACGCCGCCGTCCCTGGCGATGATGCGCGCGGTACAGGGTGCGAAGCGAAACTATGGCGTCGGCCGCGCTGCCGACTTTGGCGCGGTGGCCTTTGAGGCCCCGGCCGCGGACCCCCAACGCGGCGCCTTTTCAAAGGTCCTGCTCGACGGCCTGCGTCGGCATCGGGACGACAACCAAACCCTGACGCTCAACGGCCTCGAATCGTACGTCGAGACTGCGATCATCGAGGTGGTGGCGCCGGAGAAGCAGTACCCCCAGTTCGACATCAGCCCGCGCAACCCGAAGTTCCCGCTGCTCACCGCGCCCCCCATCGATCCCGACGTCGATATCGAGATCACCTTCACCGCCGACTATCCCGTTGTGGAACTGCGCGACGGGAAGGCCCGGCTGATCCGCACTTTCACCGGTGTGACGCGGGGGCAGGCGCTGCAGGTGCCCCTGCCGGCCGGCGCCTTCTATTCTCTCGAGACCCCGGACAAGAAGAAGGCCTCGGCCTTCCAGCACAGCGGCCCGGAGGTGACCCATGAGTCCTTCTGACGCGAAGGTCGCGGCCTCCCGCCCGACAGGCTCCCTGATCGTGACAGGCCCGCCTGGAGTGGAGATCCAGGTGCTGGACGGAAACTTCAACCTTGCCGCGCGCGGCTCCAACAGCCTCAAGGCCGACCTGCCGGAAGGCATCTATGTGATCAAGTGGCTCGCAGGCGGCCAGGTGCACCAGGAGATCCACCGCCTGTTCGCCATCGCAGAGCCGCTGCGACTACCGCAGGGCGACCTCCCGTCGGAGATTCAGGGCGGCACGCTCGCGGTTGCCGCGGTCGCCGGCCAGCCGCCGCGCGCACCCTCCGGCGCCACCTGGCGCGCCGGCGAGGCCGATATTGTCGTCTTCGTCCGGGCTGAGCGCGGGGTCGACTTTGACGCCGCGGAACTCGAATCGCTCCGCGTGTTCAACGCCAAGGATGTGGCCATGCGCTTCGATCCGGTGGCGCTCTCCGCGGAGCCGACGTCCGTCGGGACCCTCTCGGCGACCCCGGTGCGCCTCTACCATGTGAGCCGCGGCGACCACCGCATCCGCTTCAGGTCCATGTCGGGGGCCTCTGTCGAACAGACGATCCCCGCCTTGCCCGATCGGCGCACCCTCGTCTTCCTGCAGCTCACCAGCTGCCTGCAGTTGAATGCAACCGGCTCGGCGGCGCCGCGGCTAGAGAAGCGGGTCGGCGTGAATGAGGCAGCGACGCGGATCGTCACCGTGGCGTCGGGGACCACTGCGCTGGAGGGCGCCGAGCAAATCCGACTGGCGGAGCTGCTCCAGCATGCGCTGGCGACCAACGGCAATCCGTTGGACGCCGGCACCTTTGAGGTCCTGTCCCGATCTGAAACCGACCCTTTGATGAAGTTGGCGGCCGCGGCCTTGATCCTGCTGCGGCTCGAGCAGGGGGAGACCCCGGGACTGGAGAACGAGGTCTTCTCCGCCGACGACATGATCAAGATTGCGGCCAAGGCCGTCTCCGTGGCGAGCGGCGGCCTTGGATCCCTGTTGATGACGGCCGTTGGCCATACTTTGAACCTCCGCCACATCGTGCGCGACCTCTTCGAGCAGACCGCCAAGCGCGCGCGAGACGTACGGTGGCGCAGCCGTGCCAGGGATCTCATCCAGGCGGCCGACCCGGACTGGGGGTTCTCCGACGCCATCGTGATGGCTTGGAAACTGAAAGCCGGTGGAGGGCCGTGGTCCACTCCGATCCCAACGCAGCTCTCCGAGCCGCCGTTGTTTGAGCCCTGCTGGCGATGGGCAGTGGCCGAAAGCGCAAGCCGACCCGAAGCCGTGCCCAACACGCGTAGTATCCGCGCGCCGTCACGCGGGCGGACACCGGCGGGACCCTGGCTCGCGTGGCGCGCGTCAGCGGCGAAGGAACTGCGCGTCCGCGACGGGACGCCGGACTACAGCCCCGCAGCCCCCGGGAGGACGGAGAGCTTGGTTCAGCGGCTAACGGAGACGGCCAGATCTCTGGACGCGTCCGCATCTCGGAATGCCGATCAGTCGCGGGCAATCCTGTCGACCTTGTCGGTGGAGACCCGCCGTTTGATGGCCAACACCGAGAATGCAAGCGCCCAGGGCGGCACCCTGACGCAGAAGCTCAACCGGCTATCGGCAGCCCTGTCGGCCCCGAGCCTCGTGGTCCAGGCGCAGGCGGCGGCGGCCGAGCGTGAGCTCACTGCAGCCGTGAGCGACGGCCAGCGACTGACGGACGATCCGCCTGCCCTGCAACGGCCAGTGACCTGCCCCGATGACCCCAACAAGGGGCGCTTCGGTCGCCGCGCCGCTCGCAAGGGCTTCACGCTTTCCGCCACCTTCGACGAGGTTACCAGCGAGTGGGTGCGGATGACGCTCACCGTCATCGCCGACGGAAGGACGTCTAGCGCGGAGGGTCTCACCGCCGAGTTCTTCCTGCACGACACCTTCCGGCCGCACAGGTACGTCGAGGCCTTCGTCGGGGATCGCGCGCAGCTGGAGATCACCACCTGGGGCGGCTTCACCGCCGGGGTGTGGATCGCCGATCAACGGATCGAGCTCGAGCTCGATCTCGCGGAGATCGAAGGCGCGCCAGCGGTCATTCGCGAGCTCTAGCGCGGTCGCCGCCTATCGCAGGGGGCCTCGGCACCGGCCAGCGGCGTAACGGGTGGCCGACTCCGCTGTTCGGCGCGTCCGATGCGGCCTCTGAATGACTGCGTCGAGTCAGAAGCCGATCCTCGCACTTAGTCGCGTCAAAACGGACAATAGTCCGCTTTCCGCGACCCTCCCCTCCCGCTTTCACAGGAGGAACGCGGTTGAAGGCCAGCTTTTCAGTCACCGTATAGGCGTCCTGCCGTTTATCGGTGGCCAGCCGCTCCCCACCCTGAGAATGCCGGGCCAGCAACGGGGGTATAGTGGGGACGCTTTTCCCTCAGCGCGCTGGCGCAGTCGGGGGCTCGGAAGTCCAGGCTTGGCAAAGTTCGCCCGGTGACAAATCAGATGTTTTGTTCGGTCTGACGCCCGAAAGGTCGTTCATCGGCACCATGAGCTCAATGGCGGCGGCGGGGGCAAGACCTGTAGAAGACCCGCGGCTAGAGGTTACAGCTCGGAGGTGCTGCTTACCGATCGCGCTTCGGCCCAGCTCAATAGGTCGGCGACACGATACCTGATGGCTTTCGCAGACAGCTTGCTGAACCGAGGCCCGCCGCCCTTCACGCGCAATTGGCGCATGTAGGAACGGCTCAAGCCCAAGAGCTCACTCGCCGCGCGATCATCAATGTATCGGTCAAACCCGGCTGGGGTGGAGGTCACAGATTGGCTCATCACGCCTCGCAGACAGATCACCACGACCTGCTGCGCACAGCTTCGCTCACCTGGAGCCCGAAACTGGGGGGTGGTGGCTCCACTATGCCCCCCCCCTTCGTGCGGGGTTCTGCGTTGATCTAGGCAGGAGTCCCGCCTTCTCCCAGGCTCTGATCGCCTTCTTGAGCGTATCCGGCTGGGGAATAGCCTCGGGAGCCTCGTCGGACAGGAGCAGTGCATCAACAAGCGGCTGGCTCCCGATGGCGGGGTCTTTCATCCTAAGTCGGTTCGCTAGGCCGAGCGTGAGCTCCCTCCAACGCGCGTCAGCGTCGGCCTTGTTCGCGCGGGCTCGGGGCTGCGCATCCGATGCGGCCTTCGCGGTCCTGCGGCGAAGCTTGGTTGCTCGGACGGCAATGCCCGCCTCGGCCTCCGCGCGTGCCATCCAATAGCCAAAACCGACGGTCGCATCACCGCCATGCTCAAGGAGTGACAAGAGCGCGTGCCGCTCAGCCTGGGTCAGCTGCGAAGGTATCGAAGGCCAATCCTCTGGCTCGTCGCCGATATAGTCTCGAGGATCAAACCCGCAGCGCCCAGCAAGTCGACTGAACAGCGCCTCCGCTATGCGCTCATTCTCATCCCCCGCGGCACCTGGCCGGACGGTGGACTGAACGCCGTGAAATAGAACTACACCGGCATCTGCATCACTTCCGTCGGCGCGCCATAGAAAGAGATGAGCCACCCTCATTTCGCGGTTGTGAGGGTGGTCGTCGTCTTCATAGGCACTTCCGGTCGATACGCTCCGGACGTGACTGACAAGTACTCGGTCGCCGGTCCTAACGGTGATGACGTCGCCCGTGCCGCTCAGCTCCATCCAGCGCACGTACTCGGGGGGTGTCCACGGCAAGACGAGGCTCGGACCTCCACCTAGGGGGTGGTTGATCCCCAGCTGTATCGCGGGCTGCCACACCCCTCTGTCTAGCAACTCATGGGCTAGTGAAATCCCGACTCCTTGCACCACAACACGCTGGCCGTCGCGCGAAGCTCGGACTAGCAGGGCGTGCTCCTCATCCGTAAGCACGGGGCAAGCGTCCAGCGAGATCAACTACGTCAGCCTCGCGACGCGTCATAGCTCCCGCGAGTGCCGACGAGATTCGGTCGACGGCGTCACGTACGGGGTCGTCAGCTAGGTGAGCGTACCTTGCCGTCGATGACTGATGCGCATGGCCCAGGATCTTCCCGATCATGGGCAGGGCATGGCCAGACGCGAGCCCGATAGACGCGAAGGAGTGCCGGAGATCATGGATCCGCAGATCCGACAGACCGGCGCGACTGCGAATTTGAACCCATGCCCAATCGAGGCCGCGGATCGGCTCGTCTGGGAAGCGCGGATCGGGAAACACAAAGCCGCCGCCCGTTCGCTGGAGGCTAGCGAAAACCTCGACTGCCGCGGCACCGAGTGGAACGGCTCGTTTGCCAGTCTTGGAATCCGCGAGGTTCAAGCGGTAACCCTCTAGGTCCACTTCAGCCCAGCGGATGCAGCGTATTTCGTTCTTCCGAGCCCCGGTGAGGGCGAGTAGCCGAATGATCGCCAAATGGCTTGGATTCGCGCCGCTAGCCTCGCTCGCGGCCAGCGCGTCGCCTAGCTGGCCGAGTTCTTTCGGCGACAGAAAGCGCTCGCGGCTTTGGTCACGGTAACGCTTCACACCTTTGGACGGGCTCTCGGCACACAAGCCTCTCCTGATGGCAAAGGCGAAAATCCCGCTCAGAAGCCCCACTGTACGGGATGCTGCGCCAGGGCCACCGCGCGTGTGGGGTGTCGCTTCGGCCCTCACCTTACCTTCGGCGATGTCGTGCATCATTCGCTCAACCATGCCCGTTGTGAGCGCGGTAAGCCGCACAGTCCCGATCAAGGGCTTGATGTGTCGGGCAATGCGAATTCGGTCCAGCGCGACCGTACTAGGTTTCTTCGTGGCGACACCCTCCAGCAGGTAGAGGTCGCAAAGTTCAGCGACAGTCAGAGTCTCGCGAGTGCGCGTTCGCACGGTCTGGGGATCGTTCCCAAGCTCAACTTCGGCCAACACACGGATGGCGTGCTCGCGTGCGCGATCCGGCGTGAGCTTGCCGTAGCGACCAACCTTGAATTGCCGAAGCGTCCCACGGCGCCCGCCACCCACACGATACCGCACCACGAAGGTCTTGATCCCAGTGGGCTCAACCCGCAGGCCGAAGCCCTTCAGTTCGCTGTCCCACAGAATATATCTGCCGATCTCAGCGGCTGCAGCGTCGACGGAGCGCTTGGTCAGCTTTGTCGTGCGGGGTGCCTCGGCCATAAGCCCTCCGCTGGCCTGGTCATCACGCGGTCATCACAATCAGACGCATCCGTGTGAACAGCAGCGTCGCCATCTGGCATCAGAACCTTTGTATTTCAAAGGCTCATCGCGCAGTTGCGCACAGGTGAAGCGCCCTAAGCCTCCAGTTCGATGTCCCAGTAGAGATAGTCCAGCCAGCTCTCATGCAGATGGTGCGGCGGGAAGCGGCGGCCACGGTCCTGGAGTTCATGGGCGGAGGGTCGGCGGGGCTTGAGGCGCGGGTGCATGTTGGCCTCGGCCGGCGTTCGGCCGCCCTTGGCCAGGTTGCAGCGCGCGCAGGCGGTGACGATGTTTTCCCAGGTCGTCCGGCCGCCGCGCGAGCGCGGGATCACGTGGTCAAAGGTCAGTTCGTCGCAGGACGAGCAGTACTGGCAGCCGAAGCTGTCGCGCAGGAACAGGTTGAAGCGGGTGAAAGCCGGGGGCCGGTCCTGGGTGACGTACTGCTTCAGCGAGACCACGCTGGGCAGCTTCATCTCGAAGGATGGTGAGCGGACCATCTGGTCGTAGGTGGAGACCACGTCCACCCGGTCGAGGAAGACCGCCTTGATCACATCCTGCCAGGGCCAGAGCGACAGGGGATAGTAGCTGAGCGGCCGGAAGTCGGCGTTGAGCACGAGGCAGGGCCAGCCCGAAGGCGCTTGCCTAAGCACCTGCATGACAGGCCCTCCGGCGAGGCGGCAATGGCGCGGCGATGGACTTCGACCTGGGACTGAAGACGAACACCCTCAGCTGGAAATCGACGTGATGCAGAAACTATAGGCCCGATTCGAAGACAACTCTACGACCGCCGGCGGCGCAGGCAGCGCCCACGAAAAAGGGCCCCGACGGGGCCCTTCTCCAGCATCGTTCCGGTCGGGTCGGGCTTCAGATGCCCAGGCCCGCCGTGCCGCCCGCGGCGATGAGGCCGAGGAAGATCAGGTACACGGGAACGAAACGGTCGAACTTCGCGAGAGACATGACACACACCTTTCAGGTTTCAGTTTCTGGTCTTGTGAGCCCCGGGGGAGCGGGGCCGTCCTTGTGGACAACCAATGGATAGCACTATCTGAACACTGCACAGATCATCGATTTTGCCGGACCGCTATGCGTTTCCGCACAGGTCGATGCGATGACCGCGCACGAAAAAGGGGGCCGCGCGGGCCCCCTCCTCGTCGTCTTCAAATACCAGGTGGGGAGACCTAGGCGCCCAGGCCCGCCGTCGCACCGGCCGCGATCAGGCCGAGGAACAGGAGGAACGCCGGAGCGTAGCGATCGAAGACACGTTCGAACTTCACGAGAGACATGACACACACCTTTCAGTTTGTATGAACCCTCAGGGGAGTGAGGGTGTTTCTTATTTGAACGATGCTCAGATAGGATTCGATCTGAGCGCCGTCAAGATATCTTTACGCCGATCAGATGTGAAATTATGGTAATGCTATGAGCGAAGCTAAACGCGTCGAGTCCCGTCCGTATCACCATGGCGACCTGCGTCGCGCGCTGGTGGACGCCGCCCGCCGACTGCTCGAGGCCGAGGGGCCGAGTGCGCTCTCGCTGCGCGCCGTGGCCCGCGAAGCCGGGGTCAGCCCGGCTGCGCCCTACCATCATTTCAAGGACAAGGCCGAACTGCTCGACGCCGTGGCCCATGAAGGCTGGGAGATCCTCGGCGCCCAGATGTCCGAAGCCAAGTCCGGCGCCACCGGCCCCGACCAGCTCACCGCACTCGGCATCGCCTACGTCTGCTTCGCCCGCGACAATCCGGCCCTCTACCGCGTGATGTACGACGCCGCCCGCGACAAGGAAGACCTGCCGGGCGACATGCAGGACAACAAGGAAAGCGCCTACTGCATGGTGCGCGACACCATGATCGAGAACGGCGCCGATCCCAGCCAGGACGGCCACCTCGAGCTGGCCAGCGTGGCGGCCTGGTGCGGCGCCCATGGTCTGGCCGAGATGGCCGGATTCAGGCAGTTCGACCACCTCAAGGAAGAGCTCGGCGGCGAGCGACCGTTCCTGGAAGCGGTGCTGAACCACATGGGCCTGTTCCCCAAGGCCCACGACGGCTGCTAATCGGTCCGGGTGTTCGTCACCCGCTTCGCCCCCTCGCCTACCGGCTACCTGCATCGCGGTCACGCCTTCTCGGCGCTGACGGCCTTTGAGGCGGCGTGCGTGGCGCCGGGCCGGTTCCTGCTGCGGATCGAGGACACCGACCGCACCCGTTGCCGCCCCGAGTTCGAAGCCGGCATCTTCGAGGACCTGGCCTGGCTGGGCATCAGGTGGGAACAGCCGGTGCGGCGTCAGTCAGAACATATGGCCGACTACGAGGCGGCCCTCGATCGGCTTCAGGCCATGGGCGTCCTCTACCGCTGCTTCCGCACCCGCAGCGAACTTGAGTTCCTGGCCGCGCCGCACGGGCCGATGGAGGCCTATCGCGGCGGTCCCCTGCCGGCGGACGAGGAGGCTCGCCGCCTGGCCGCCGGAGACGCCTACGCCCTGCGGCTTTCCCTGGACGAAGCCGCACACCGACTGGGCGGGTTCGAAGACCTTGCCTTCGAGGTCGAGGGGATTGGCCAGGTCAGGGCCCGCCCCGAGGTCGGCGGCGACGTGGTGCTGGCGCGCAAGGATGTCCGCGTCGCCTACCATCTCGCCGCGGTGGTCGACGACGCCCTGCAGGGCGTGACCCATGTGATCCGCGGCGAGGATCTGGCCGAGGCGGCCCACGTCCAGCGGCTGCTGCAGGCGCTGCTGGACCTGCCGACGCCTGTGTACCGGCATCACCGTCTGATCCTCGGCGCCGATGGTCGTCGCCTGGCCAAGCGCGACCAGTCAGAGACGCTCCGGTCCTTGCGGGAGGCCGGCCTGACCCCGGCCCGCCTGCGCGAGGAGCTGGGTCTTGGTTGACGCCGCCGCATCCGCAGAGCGGACCGACTGGAAGGCCGTGGGCGTGCTGCTGTTCGGCGCCTGCGTCATCGGCCTGTCGCCGATCCTGGTGCGGCTGACGGACGCCGGCCCGGCCGCCGCCGGCTTCTGGCGGCTGGCCTTCGCCCTTCCCCTGCTGGCGCTGCTGACCGTGCGGACCACCGGGCGGATCGGGCGGCCTTCGCGCATCTCACTGCTGGCCGGGCTGTTCTTCGCCCTCGACCTGGCGTTCTGGCACTACAGCATCCACTACACCTCGGTCACCAACGCCACAGTGCTCTCCAACCTGACCCCGGTGGTCGTCACCGCATTTGCCTGGATCTTCCTGAAGCAGCGGCCGGCCGCGCTGTTCCTGCTGGCCGTGGCGCTTGCCACCGGCGGTCCCTGGCTGATGGCCTTCGAGAAAGGCGGCGGGGCGCTGGTCAACCAGCCGCTCGGCGATGGGCTCGCGGTGCTGACCGCCCTCTGGTACGCGCTCTACTTCCTGTGCATGGCGGAAGGCCGAAAGACCGAAGGCGCCAGCCAGCTGATGCTGTGGGCCAGCATCACCGGCGCGCCGATGATCCTGATCGCCGCGATCGCGATGGGCGAACCGGTCTTCCCTTCCGCCGCGCCCGGCTGGGCCGCGCTGGTGGGCCTTGGCCTGATGCACGTGGCCGGCCAGGGCTCCATCGCCTGGGCCATGGGAAGGCTGCCGACCTCGACCGCCTCGGTGGTGGTGCTGGTCCAGCCGGTGGTCGCCGCCTGGCTGGGCTACATGCTGTTCGCCGAGCCGATCGGGCACATCCAGGCCCTGGGCGCGGTGGTGACGCTGGGCGGCGTGGTCCTGGCCCAGTGGGCGTCGCGGGCGAGGGCTAGCTGAACCCCCACCCCAACCGCGCCGTCTCGATCCGCGCCAGTTTTGCCGCGAACGGCCCCCAATCATCGCGTTCGGCGATGGCCGCCCACAATGCCTCGATCTGGTCGTAGAGCAGCTCTTCGGGCTCGGCCCCTGAGAAGTAGGGGTGCGCCAGCCGCTCCGGCCGCTCCGGCGCATAGTCGGCCAGCCGCTGGCGGAACTCGGCGAACGGGGCCTCGGCGTAGAGGGCGGCGCGCGGCCCCGCCATCGCCCGGTCTTCCCGGCCACCGAACCAGTCGAAGAAAAAGGGCTCCCAGCGCAGGCGCTCGCCGCCCTCGGCCATGGCCACGAAGGCGGCCTGGGTCAGTGCCGCGTTGGTCTCGGCGTCCTGCGGCTTCACCCCCAGCCGGCGCAGCATGGCCAGCATCAGCTCGCGCCGGTAGGCCGGACCAAAGCCGTTCAGCGCCTCGACCAGCGGATCGTTCCCGGTCACCAGCGACAGGCAGCCGGCCAGCTGCTGCAGGTTCCAGAACACCGCCTCCGGCTGGCGGCCGAAGGCGTAGAGGCCCTGGTGGTCGAAGTAGGCGGCGGTGAAGTTGGGGTCGGAGTGCGGCAGGAACCGGTAGGGGCCGTAGTCGAAGCTCTCGCCGGTGATGTTCATGTTGTCGGTGTTGAGCACCCCGTGCACGAAACCCGCCGCCATCCACGAGGCGGTCAGCCGGGCGGCGCGGTCGCAGACGGCGGCCAGCAGGGCGGCGGGACGGTCGTTCGTCCCGGCGAGGTCCGGGTAATAGTTGGTCACCGCGTGATCGACGAGCGCGCCCACCCGCTCTGCGCTCTCATGGTAGGCGTGGCGCTGGAACGACCCGAAGCGGATGTGACTGTGCGACAGCCGCACCAGCACCGCCGAGCGGGTCGGGCTGGGCTCGTCGCCGCGCACCAGCGCCTCGCCGGTCTCGACCAGCGAGAACGACCGCGAGGTCGGCACGCCCAGCGCCTCCAGCAGCGCCGTCGCCAGCACCTCGCGCACCCCGCCCTTCAGCGTCAGTCGCCCGTCGCCGTCGCGCGACCAGGGCGTCCGGCCCGAACCCTTGGTCCCGAGATCCAGCAGCCGTCCGGTCCCGGCCTCGCGCAGCTGGGCGAACAGGAAGCCGCGGCCGTCGCCGAGGTCGGGGTTGTACGAGCGGAACTGGTGGCCGTGGTAGCGTTGGGCCAGCGGCGGATCGATGTTGCCCGGCAGCGGCTGGAAGCGGCCGAAGTGAGCGACCCATTCCGCATCGCTCAGGGTGTCGAGCCCCACCGTCGCCGCCGCGCGGTCGTTGCGGAACCGCAGCACGGTCTGCGGAAAATCCGCCGCCGCCACCGGGTCCGCGAACTCGGGGCCAAGGGCCGGGAGCTGGGGGTCGGGCGTGTAGGCGGGCGACACGGGCATGTCCCGCACCTAGCCGCCCCCGCGCCCGGGCCGCAACCGCTTTGCGCGTGACCGGCTAGAGCGTCGAGGCGACGCCGGGCAGCGCCGTCGGATTCCAGCCCATCACCGCCAGCATCGCGAAGAACCCGGCCACATAGGCCACCGGCACGAACCATCCCTGCTTCAGCCAGGCGAACACCGAGCGGCCTTCCGGATAGAGCGTGGTGAGCGCCACGCCCGCCGACGAGCCGAACCAGACCATCGAGCCGCCGAAACCCACGGCATAGGCCAGCAGCGCCCAGTCGTAGCCGCCCTGCTCCAGCGCCAGCGCCGTAAGCGGGATATTGTCGAACACCGATGACAGGAAGCCGAGGCCCAGGGTGCTCTGCCAGGACGGCTCCGGCAGGGCGTTGACGGGCATCAGCGAGGCGGCCGCCACCAGCGAGACCAGGAACACTGCCCCCTTCAGCGCCGGTCGGGCCAGGGACCAGTCGGGTCGGGCCACGAGGGAGGTGAGCAGCAGCGCCGCCCAGACCGCCAGGCCCAGCCAGGGCGCTGTTTCCTCGCCCTGGGTGAACGCGTTGGCGGTGATGTTGGTCGCCACGGCGGCCACCAGGATGAAGGCCACGATCCCCACCCGCCGCCACCGCACGGGATGCCCCGGCTCGTCATGGGCCGTGATCGGCTCGTACTTCTGCTGCGCCAGGGCGCCGAACACGCCCACCACCACGAACGCCACCACCGAGGCCACATAGGCCGACAGCACCGTGATCGGCGAGACCCCGTTCAGCCACATGATCGTCGTTGTGGTGTCGCCGATCACACTGCCCGCCCCGCCCGCGTTGGCGCAGGCGACGAGGGCGGCGAGGAATCCGACGCTGACCCGCCCCTTGTAGACATGCCGCGCCATCACCCCGCCGATCACCGCGGCGGCGATGTTGTCGAGGAAGCTGGACATGACGAAGACGACCGCCAGCAGCACCAGCCCGCCGGTCCAGTCGTCCGGAAGCAGGTTGGGCAGATGATCGGGCAACGCCGACTGCTCGAACTGGTTCGACAGCAGTTCGAACCCCACCAGCAGCAGCAGCAGGTTGGTGAGGATCACCCACTCATGCGCCAGATGCTGTCCCAGGGCGCCGAGGCCGAAGCCGGTGGGAAAGCCACTGACGAAGCCCTGATAGGCCAGGATCACCCCAAGCCCGATCAGCGCAACCTGGAGCGTGCGGTGATGAAAGATCGCCACGCCGGCGAGGACCGCGCCGAACAGGTAGAACTCCACCGGCGCGCCGAACAGCGCCGGCGCCGCGACGCCGGGCGCCGCGGCATGCGCCACGCCGGGCAGTCCACACGCGAGCAGGACCAGGGTCCGCCGCGCAGCTGATTTCCATGTTGGCATGCCGCAATTTTAGGGTGCGACCGCCCCCGGTCCAACCGAAATCGGTCCCGGTCAGCCGATCCGCACACCCATGCCGCCGTCCACCGGCAGGATCGCCCCGGTGATGAACTTGGCGTCGTCGGATGCCAGGAACAGGGCCGCATGTGCGGTGTCCCAGGCCGTGCCCATCTTGCCGCCCAGGGGCACCCGGGCGTCGCGCTCGGCCCGCACCTCGTCCTGGGTGCGGCCGCTGGCCCCGGCGATACCGGCCACCGCCATCGGCGTGTCCATCAGGCCCGGCTGCACGGCGTTGCAGCGGATGCCATAGCGGGCCTGGGAGATGGCGACGTCGGCGGTCAGCCGGTTCACGCCCGCCTTGGATATCTCATAGGCCACCTGGATGCCGCCGGCCCGCGCGGCCAGCGAGGAGATGTTGACGATCGCGCCGGACTTCTGGGTCCGCATCGCCGCCAGCACGGCCTTGGTCACCAGCCAGGTGCCCTTGAGGTTCACCGACAGGATACGGTCGAAGGCCGCCTCCTCGACCTTGTGCGCCGGGCCGTCGCCACCGCCGATGCCGACGTTGTTCACCAGGATGTCGATCCGGCGCAGTCGCAGCACCGCCTCGGCGACCATGGTGGAAACCTCGCTCGACCGGCTGACGTCGGCCTGCAGGGCGCTGGCGTCGCCGCCGGCCTCCAGGATCATCGCCGCCGTCTCCTCGGCCCGCTCGCCGATACGGTCGACGCACAGCACCTTGGCGCCCTCGGCGGCGAACAGCAGGGCCATGGCCCGGCCATTGCCCAGCGTCTCGCCCGGTGTCTGCCCGGCGCCGACGATAACGGCGGTCTTGCCCTCCAGGCGCCCCGCCATCTCAGTAGGCCTTCAGCTCGGGATCGAGGGTCTGGCCGGCGTCGAGCTGGACCCCGAAGGTGTTCAGCATCATCGACACCTGGGTGTACTGGCCGGTGGTGAACACCACGTCCATGCACTGCTTTTCGGAGAAGTGCTGCTTCAGGGTGTTCCAGGTCTTGTCGCTGATGAACTGGTCGGCGTGCAGCTCGTCCGTCGCCCGGATCAGGGCTGCGTCCGCCGCGCTCCAGCCCGCGTCGGCCCCGCGCTTGACCGCCTCGATCTCGGCCTCGGTCATGCCCGCCTCCAGGCCGATCCGGGTGTGCTGCGTGAACTCGTAGCCCGACTTGCAGAGATAGCCGGTGCGCAGGATCACGATCTCGCGCTCGCGGGCCGGCAGGTCGTTGCGCCGCGACAGCACATAGCCGCCCCAGGCGTTGAACCGGGTGAGCGCCTTGGGCGCGCGCACCAGGGTGCGGAAGATGTTGAGGATGTTGGGACCGAACTCCTTCAGGGCCTCCTTCTGCTCCGGGCCCATTTCGGCGTCGCTCAGCGGCGAGATCCGCGCCTTGGACAGTCTCATGTCGGAGTCCCTCAAAACCTCGGTTTGTACGGGCCAGCATAGTGGGGGGCAGGCCCGGCGCCACCCGATTTCGCTAGAGCCCCCGTGCCGGGGTTGTTAGGCATGTGGCATGTCCACACGGTCCACACTGGCCTTCCTGAAGACCGAGACCGGCTCTGGCCTGCTGCTGGCCATGGCGGCGCTCTCGGCCATCGTCTGGGCCAATTCGCCCTGGGCGGCGTCCTACGATCATCTCACCCACCAGGATTTCGCCGTCCAGTTCGGCCCCTTCGCCGAGACCATGACGGTGAGCGGCTGGGTGAAGACCGCGCTGATGCCGATCTTCTTCTTTGTGGTCGGCCTGGAGATCAAGCACGAGATCCTGCGCGGCGAGCTGTCCAACCCGCGACGGCTGGCCCTGCCCGTTCTGGCGGCGGCTGGCGGCGTGCTGGCGCCGGCGGGGGTCTATCTGCTGCTGAACGGCGGCGCGGGCGGAAGCCTCGAGGGCTGGCCGATCCCAACCGCTACGGACATCGCCTTCGCGCTCGCGGCCCTTGCCGTCGCAGGACCGAAGCTGCCCTCGTCGCTGCGGATCTTCCTGCTGACGCTGGCCATCGCCGACGACCTTGTGGCGGTCCTGCTGATCGCCCTGCTGTTCACCCGCGACCTGAACCTGCCGATGCTGGCGGGCGCGGTGGCGACCATCGCCGTGCTGGCGGCGATGTCGCGCTGGCGGGCGGCTCCCTACATGTTCTGGATGCTTGGCGGCCTGCTGCTCTGGGGCTTCACCCTGAAGTCCGGGATCAACACCTCGCTGGCCGGGATCGCCGTCGCCTTCTGCCTGCCCATGGAGCCCAAGCGCCCGGGCGGCCAGGGCGTGCTCAGCGAGACGATGGAAGCGCTGCATCCCTATGTGGCCTTCTTCATACTGCCACTGTTCGCCTTCACCGCCGCGGGCTTCTCGCTGGTCGGGGCCGCGGCCGGGCCCCTGCTGGGGCCGGTCAGCCTGGGCGTCGCCGCGGGCCTGTTCTTCGGCAAGCAGCTGGGCGTCTTCGGCGCGGCGGCCCTGGCCATCGGCCTGAAGTGGGCCCGGCGGCCGACCGGGGCGAAGTGGATCGAACTCTACGGCGTCTCTGCCCTCTGCGGCGTGGGCTTCACCATGAGCCTCTACATCGGCGCCCTGGCCTTTCCCGGAGCCGATGCACTGCGCGACACCCAGGTCCGGGCCGGCGTTGTGATGGGGTCGGTCGCCTCCGCCCTCCTGGGCATCGCCCTGCTGTCATTCAGCGCCGCACGCCGGACGCGCGAGCCCGAGGCCTGACCGGGCAACGCACGTGACGCGGCGCTTGCCGCGACGCGCGAGTTGGCGTCCGATGTCGGCGACGAAACACAAGGGCGGGGACCACTATGACCACCTTCCGACTGAACGGCCGCGAGGTCACGGTGAAGGGTCCTGATGACGCGCCCCTGCTGTGGGCGATCCGCGACGAGGCCGGGCTGACCGGCACCAAGTTCGGCTGCGGCATCGGCCAGTGCGGCGCCTGCACGGTCCACATCGACGGCGAGGCGGTCCGCAGCTGCTCCGTCCCCACCGGCGCTGTGGCCGGCCGGGCGGTCACCACGATCGAGGGCCTGGGCGGCGAGCATGTCCTGCAGAAGGCCTGGATCGAGACCCAGGCGCCCCAGTGCGGCTACTGCCAGTCGGGCCAGATCATGCAGGCCGCCGCCCTGCTGAAGACCACCCCGCATCCCACCGACGCCGAGATCGATGCGGCCATGGGCGGCAACCTCTGCCGCTGCATGGCCTATGTCCGCATCAAGAAGGCCATCAAGCTGGCCGCCGGTCAGGGAGCCAGGGCATGAGCGTCTCCCTCGACAGCGCCAAGGACAGCGTCGCGCCCTCCCGCCGCGGGTTCCTTGTCACCGTCAGCGCCGCCGGCGCCCTGTTCGGCCTGTCCGCGCCGGCCGACGCCGCCGACAGCTATGGCCCCACCCTCTGGTACGACATCGACCGGACCGGGATTGTCACCGTCCACATCGTCCGCGCCGAGATGGGCCAGCACGTGGGCACCGCCATCGCCCGCATCGTCGCCGACGAACTGGAAGCCGACTGGTCGAAGGTGAAGATCGATCACGTGGATTCTGATCCCAAGTGGGGCCTGATGGTCACCGGCGGCAGCTGGTCGGTGTGGCAGAGCTATCCGCAGTACAGCCAGGCCGGCGCCGCGGGCCGCATCGCCCTGATCGAGGCGGGCGCGAAGCTGCTGGGGGTTCCCGCCGCCGACTGCATCGCCCGCAACGGCGCCGTCGTGGCCGGCAAGCGCTCGGTCAGCTTCGGCGACATCGTCGCGAAGGGCGACCTGAGCCGGAAGTTCACCGAGGCCGAGCTCGGCAAGCTACCCATGAAGCCCGTCGCCGAGCGACGCCTGATCGGCAAGCCGGCCCAGGCCCGCGACATTCCCGGCAAAACCAACGGCCAGGGGCTCTACGGCCTCGACGCCAAGGTTCCGGGGATGGTCTACGCCCGGCCGAAGCTGCCGCCGACACGCTACGGCTCCAAGGTCACCGCCATTGACGAGACGGCCGCCAAGGCTGTCCCAGGCTACATCCGGGCCATCGCACTGGAAGACCCGTCCGGGACCGTTCCGGGCTGGGTGATGGTCTATGCCGACAGCTTCGTCGCCGCCGACCGCGCCGTGGAAGCCCTGAAGGTCACCTGGGCCACGCCCGCCGCCGCGAAGGTGTCCGAAGCCGACCTGCAGGCCCGCGCCCGCGCGCTGATTGCCGACAAGGCCTCGGGCTCGACAGCCGTCGAGGACCCCGGCGTCGACGCCGCCTTCGCCGCAGCGAAGTCCACCCTGGAGCGCACCTACACCACCACCACCGCCCTGCACTTCCAGATGGAGCCGGTGAACGCGCTGGCCTTCGAGAAGGACGGCAAGTTCGAGATCCACACCGGCAACCAGTGGCAGTCGCTGGTGCTGCCGTGGCTTGCCCAGGCGCTGGGGCGCAAGGAAGAGACCATCGTCCTGCGCACCTACCTGCTGGGCGGCGGGTTCGGGCGGCGGCTCAACGGCGACTATGCAGTCGGCGCGGCGCTCGCCTCCAAGGCCATCGGCGGCAAGCCGGTGAAGATGGTGATGACGCGCGCCGACGACAGCCGCTTCGACAGCCCCCGCTCCCCCTCGGTCCAGGTGGTGAAAATGGCGTTCGGCGAGGCCGGCCGCGTCACCGCCATGGACCACGCCGCCTGCGCCGGCTGGCCGACGCTGGCGATGGCGCCGTTCTTCATGCCCAAGGGCGCCAACGGCGCCGCCTACGACCCCTTCGCGATCAGCGGCGCCAACCACTGGTACAACGTCGGCGCACAGCGGGTGCGGGCCATCGGCAACGACCTGGCCAATGAGACCTTCCGGCCGGGCTGGCTGCGCTCGGTGGGTCCCGGCTGGACCAACTGGGCGGTGGAAAGCTTCATGGACGAGGCCGCGCTCGCCGCGGGCGTCGATCCGCTGGAATTCCGCCTGCGGATGCTGGACGCCACGGGCCGCAACGCCGGCTCCGCCCCCAATGCCGTCGGCGGGGCCAAGCGGCAGGCCGCCGTCCTCAAGCGCCTCGCCGCCAAGGCCGGCTGGGGCAAGCCGCGGCCAAAGAACACCGGCCTCGGACTCGCAACCACCTTCGGCCAGGAACGCGACATGCCCACCTGGACCGCCTGCGCGGCCCGGGTGAACGTCAACCCGGCCACAGGCGCGGTGAAGGTCGAGAAGCTGACCCTGGTCACCGACGCCGGCACCATCGTCAGCCCCGACGGGGCCCTGGCCCAGGTGGAGGGCGCCGCGCTCTGGGGCATGAGCCTGGCCCTGTTCGAGGGCACGGCGTTCGAGAACGGCCAGGTGAAGGACACCAACCTCGACGGCTACACCCCGCTGCGGATGGGCGACGTGCCGGACCTCGACATCGAGTTCGTGCCTTCCACCGAGGCCCCCGTGGGCCTGGGCGAGCCCGCCACCACCGTCGTCGGCCCGGCCATCGGCAACGCCATCTTCCGCGCAGTGGGCGCAAGGGTGCGCGACCTACCGATCCGGTCAGCGGCCGTGAAGGCGGCGATGAAGGGGTAGGGGGCGGGGGCGCTCCGGAGCAGCCCTTGGAGCGCCGGCGAATGTCGGTTTTAAGGTCGGCGGCCAACGCCAGAGATCTACCCCTAGCGGACATCACTCCGCGATGCTGTGGACGGGAAACCGACGGCGCCAGTTTTGGTATTCAGCACAAAATGCCCGTAGCGACCTTCGACCGGTGAGACGCGGCTTGGAGGATTTCCAATCGGCTCCTCAATCTCCCTCACCCCGTAGACGCTCTCGTCTGAAACGTTGAGCGCGGTCGAGGAGACCTTCAGGTCAACCACCACCCGGCTCTGGCCATCGACGATGACGCCGCTATCGCCATAGATCGAGATCCACTTGTAGCCATTCGGGAGTGTCCGTTCTCCGCTGCAACCGCCCAGCACTATTGCAACCACTGCGGCGACGAGCTTGCGGGCTGATCTGGCTGCCATCGGCGAAACTTAGCAAACTGCGGTGCAGATACGGTGAAGCTTCGATCTCTCTCTTTAAGGGGAAAGCCCGCAAGCCACCCATCTCTGACCTCCGAACGTCGGCTTGCCGCGAGCTGACTTTGACCCGTATAAATGTTCACTATACGTTCCTCACCGCCCCCGCAACGCGGGGGAGGGGGACCGACCGCCGAGCCGCAGGCGAAGAGCGGTTGGTGGAGGGGGCGAGCGGCCGGCACAGCCTTGCGACGCACAGTCATCACAACCCGCGCCCGCGCGATGCGCAGGACGATGACCGAGCCGGAGGTGATCCTCTGGAGCCGCCTGCGCGGAGGCGGCGGTAATCGACCCATTTTCCGCCGGCAGCACCCCATCGGGTCGATCATCCTGGACTTCTACTGCGCCAAGCTGAAGCTCGCGATCGAGGTGGATGGCGCGACACACTGGGACCATGAGGCCCAGCTGCGAGACGCCGCGCGAGACCGGTGGCTGGCGGCGCAAGGCATCCACGTCGTCCGCATCCCGGCCTCGCAGGTCTATCGGGACATCGACTGGGTAATGGACCACATTCTGGTTACGGTGGCGGCGTTGTCGGGCGGTGGGTGCGCCTGAGCGGCGGCTTGCCCCCTCCACCAACCGCTCTTCGCCTTCGGCTCGGCGGTCGGTCCCCCTCCCCCGCAGGCGGGGGCGGTGAAGGACAGCGCAACGAAAAAGGGCCGCCCCGAAGGACGGCCCTTTCACTCAGTCTGGCGCTAAGCCCTATTCCGCGGCCGGCTTCGGCGCGTAGCCGAGGACCGCCTTGGTTTCCAGGAACTCGTGGAAGGCGAAGTCACCCCACTCGCGCCCGTTGCCGCTCATCTTGTAGCCGCCGAACGGGGCCATCATGTCGCCGCCGCCGCCGTTGATCGACACCTGGCCGGCGCGGAGCTTCGAAGCCACCTTGCGGGCGGCGTCGAGGTCGGCCGCCTGGACGTAGGCGGCCAGGCCGTACTCGGTGTCGTTGCCGATGGCGATCGCCTGGTCGAGGCTTTCGTAGCCGAGGATCGACAGCACGGGGCCGAAGATCTCTTCCTTGGCGATGGTCATGTCGTTGTTCACGTTGGCGAACACGGTGGGCTTCACGAAATAGCCCTTGTCGAGGCCTTCCGGACGCCCGGTCCCGCCGATGACCAGGGTCGCGCCCTCGTCGATGCCGGCCTGGATCAGCTTCTGGATCTTGTCGAACTGGGTCTTGTTGACCACCGGGCCCAGCTGGGCGTTGCCGTTCGGGTCGCCGACGGTGACGGTTTCCGCCGTCGCCTTGGCCACCGCGATCGCTTCGGCCATGCGCGTCTGCGGCACGAGCATCCGCGTCGGCGCGTTACAGGACTGACCGGAGTTGGTCATCATGGTGGCCACGCCGCGGCCAACGCCCTTGGCGAAGGCGTCGTCATCGAGGACGATGTTCGGGCTCTTGCCGCCCAGTTCCTGCGCCACGCGCTTGACGGTCGGGGCGGCCGCCTTGGCCACCTCGATGCCGGCGCGGGTGGAGCCGGTGAACGACACCATGTCGACTTCCGGATGGCTGGACATCGCCGAACCCACCGTGGGGCCGTCGCCCTGGATCATGTTGAACACGCCCGCGGGCACGCCCGCCGCATGCATGATCTCGGCGAAGATCTGGCCCGAGAACGGCGCCACTTCCGACGGCTTCAGGATCATGGTGCAGCCCGTCGCGATGGCCGGGGCCACCTTGCAGACGATCTGGTTCAGCGGCCAGTTCCACGGCGTGATGAACGAGCAGACGCCGATCGGCTCCTTGACGATCATCGTCGGGCCGCGGTCTTCCTCGAACTTGAAGGTCTTCAGGACCTCGACGGCAGTGGCCAGGTGGCCCATGCCGATCGGAACCTGAGCGCGCTGGGCCAGCGATGACGGGGCGCCCATTTCCTCGGTCACCGCGGTGGCCAGGTCGCCGAAGCGCTTCTGGTACTCGGTGAGGATGCGGCCCAGCACCTCCAGGCGCTCTTCGCGGCTGGTCTGGCTCCAGGTGGCGAACGCCTTGCGGGCGGCCTTGGCGGCCTTGTCCACGTCGGCGGCGGAGCCCATGGCGATCTTGCCGCAGACTTCCTCGGTGGCGGGATTTTCGACGTCCAGCGTCTTGAGGCCCTCGGCGGGATCGACCCACGCCCCGTCGATATAGAACTTGAGGTATTCGCGCATGACGTCCTCCTGGCCTTCGTTTCTTGGTGGCTGACGGAGCCGTCCGCCCCGATCTTCAGATGTTCATTTTAGTGATCACTGTTCAGGGGGGAAAGCCCCCGCGCCGCGTAACCCTGAAGGAAGTTTCGGCGGACCCGGTGACAATGCCGCTTCGGGCGGCTTGCGACCCGCCGCCCACACCGCTAAAGCCGGTCGCACACAGCTTGGAGCTTCCATGTCCGGGATCATCCCCATCGCCGTCTTCCTCGTCGTGATGGCCGCGCTGAACCTGTTCGAGTTCGGCCGCCTCGACTGATCGGGCAAGCCTGATGACCAGCCGCGGCGCAGCACTGGTGACGGGCGGCGCGCGGCGGATCGGCCGCGTCCTCGCCGCCACCGCGGCCGAGGCCGGCTATGACGTCGCCATCCATGTCCGCAGCATCGACGATGCGGCCGAGGCCGCCGCCGGCGAAGTGCGCGCGCTTGGGCGCAAGGCGGTCATCCTCACCTGCGACCTGCGCCAGGAACCCGCCGCGGTGGCCCTGGTGGGTGAGGCCGAGGCCGAGCTCGGCCCGGTCACCCTGCTGGTGAACAGCGCCAGCGTCTTCGAGCAGGACGCCTTCGCCGACATGAACCGCGCCTCGTGGGATCTCCACATGGAGACCAACCTGCGCGCGCCGCTCGTCCTGGCCCAGGTGTTCGCCCGGCGGCTGCCCGCCGACCGCGAGGGGCTGATCGTCAACCTTCTGGACCAGCGGGTCCTGCGGCCCGGTCCCGACTTCTTCTCCTATTCGCTGAGCAAGTCGGCGCTGTGGGACGCCACCCGCATGCTGGCCCAGGCGCTGGCCCCGCGCATCCGGGTCAACGCCATCGGTCCCGGCCCCAGCCTGCCCTCGATCCACCAGGACCAGGCCGCATTCGACGCCGAGGTCGCCTCGACGCTCCTGCGCCGCCCGTCGTCGCCCGCCCATATGGGCGCCGCCCTGCGCTATCTGATCGATGCTTCGGCCGTGACCGGCCAGATGATCGCCGTCGATTCCGGGCAACACCTGTCATGAGCGGGAGCACGCTGATCAGCTCGAAAGTCTTCGTCACCGGAGTCAAGGTCCAGGCCGAGATCGGTGTCTACCGCCACGAGATCGGACGGGTTCAGCCCCTGATCGTGGATGTGGAGCTCGATGTCCCCATCGACGCCTCGGACCGGCTCTCAAATACCCTGAACTACGAGGCCATCCTCGAGGCCGCACAGGCGGTCGCCTCCGGAGGACATCTGGCTCTCGTGGAGACCTTCGCGCACCGTCTGGCCGAGCGCTGCCTTGCGGACCCCCGCGTCACGCGCGCCCGCGTCCGGGTGGAAAAGCCGCTGGCGCTCGCACCTGACGCGGTCGGCGCCGGGGTGGAGATCGTGCTGGGCCGGGCCTGACCGGCGGGCGTAACCTGTCCACACGTTAATTGGCGCTCTGCAACGATCAGGGACATCATCCTGTTACACGGGATGAAAGGCCTGCCGATGACCACCGAATACGTCGAACGCGAAGACACCACGATGGCGACGATCTGCTACGCGCTGTACCTGGGCGCGTTCCTGACCGGAATCACCGCGGTCGTCGGCGTGATCATCGCCTACGCCCAGCGCGACTCGGCCGGACCGGCCATGCGCAGCCACTACGTCTTCCTGATCCGCACCTTCTGGATCGGCCTGGTGGTGATGGTGGCGACCGCCATCGTCGCCGGGATCGGCGCCCTGCTCTCGATCATCCTGATCGGCATCCCGATCCTGTTCCTGGCCGGCGCCATGGGAACGCTTCTGACCGTCTGGTACGCGGTGCGCTGCATCCTGGGCCTGGTCGCCTGCGCCCGAGGCGACGCCTACCCCCGGCCCTTCGCGGTCCTGGCGTAAGGTTCCCTCCCCTTCATGGGGAGGGTGGCTGGAGCGAAGCGACAGACGGGTGGGGTTCTCACGATCAGGCTACGCGCCTGATCTTGGCCTCCCCACCCTGACCGCTCCGCGGTCTGTCCCTCCCCATTGAGGGAGGGAAGAGCTAGGCCGCGACCAGCTCGCGGCGTACCAAGCGGGCGTAGTCGTCCATCAGGCTCAGCGAGATGTTGCCGGGCCGGAAGCTGTACTCGCCGATCTCGGACACCGGGGTCACCTCGGCGGCGGACCCCACCACGAAGCACTCGGAGAAGGTCGCCAGCTCTTCCGGCTTGATGTGCCGCTCGACCACCTCGAAGCCCTTTTCCTGCGCGAGCCGGATCACCGTCTGGCGGGTGATGCCGTTCAGGAAGCAGTCGGGAGTCGGCGTATGGATCACACCGTCGCGGACGAAGAACACGTTCGAGCCGGTGCTCTCGGCGATGTAGCCCCGGTAATCGAGCATCATCGCGTCGGTGTAGCCTTCCTTCTCCGCGGCATGCTTGGAGATGGTGCAGATCATGTAGAGGCCGGTGGCCTTGGCGTGGACCGGCTCGGTCTCGGGGCTCGGGCGCTTGTACTTGGCCCAGGTCAGGCGGATGCCCTTGGCCTTCTCCTCGGGGGAGAAGTAGGACGGCCATTCCCACACCGCGATGGCGACGTGGATCTTGGTGTTCTGGGCCGACACCCCGATCATCTCCGTGCCGCGCCAGGCGATCGGACGGATGTAGGCGTCGGTCAGGCCGTTCCGGGCGCAGGTGTCCTTGCAGGCCTGGTCGATCTGGGCCACCGTGAACGGGATTTCGAAGTCCAGGATTTCCGCGGACTTGAACAGTCGCTCGGTATGCTTCGTCAGCTCGAAGATCTCGCCCCCGTACATCCGCTCACCCTCGAACACGGCCGACGCATAGTGCAGGCCGTGGGTGAGTACGTGCACCTTCGCATCGCGCCAGGGCACGAACTGGCCATCCAGCCAGATCCATCCATCGCGGTCGTCGAAGGGAACAATAGTCATGAGGGGTCGACCTCCTTTCAGAAGGCTCCCTTGAACCGTTCCGTCATGCCTACGTCAAACGAATTGGACGCAAGCGGAGCCATTGCCGCATGACTGGCCCTTGCCGGCGCACGAGGGGACTGGACGGAACGGGCGGCGCCCGCGCCATACTGGCGCTCCCGGCCGGGGGGCCGATGCGCGGCCGCGCCGCGGGAGGATGCCGATGAGCCCTGCGGATGCGCCACCCCGGAGCCGGCACCTGCTGGTGGTCGACGATGACGACCGGATCCGCGAGCTCCTGAAGGAATATCTGACCCGCGCCGGGTTCCGGGTGACGGCGGCCGCCGGCGGCGCGCCGGCCCGCCGGCTGCTGGGCGCCTTCGATTTCGACCTGGCGGTGTTCGACGTAATGATGCCCGGTGAGGATGGCTTCTCCCTGACCCGCTGGCTGCGCGAGCAGCGCGGCGCGCCGGGGCGGACGCCGGTGCTGATGCTGACCGCCCGCGGCGAGGCCGGAGACCGGATCGAGGGCCTGAGGCTCGGCGCCGACGACTACCTGGGCAAGCCCTTCGAGCCCGAGGAACTGCTGCTGCGGATCGAGGCGATCTTGCGCCGCGCCGGCGACCCGCCGCCGGCCAGCGGGGTCCTTTTGCTCGGCCGATGCGCCTTCGACGCCGAGCGCGGCGAACTGACCAGCGGCGGAGAATCCGTACGGCTCACCGAGGCCGAGGTCTCGCTCCTGCGCCAGCTGGCGCGGACGCCGCACGAGGCGGTGGACCGGCTGGAGCTGGCCCGTGATTCGGTGGATCCGTCCGGCCGCGCCGTCGACGTCCAGGTCACCCGTCTGCGCCGCAAGATCGAGGACGACCCCAAGGCCCCCCGCTACCTCCAGACCGTCCGCGGCGTCGGCTACCGCCTGGCGCCGGACTGATGAAGCTCCCCTCTTCCGCACCCGTCCTGCTGCGCTGGCTGAAGCGCCGGCTGCCGACGACCCTGTTCGCCCGGTCGCTGCTGATCATCGTGCTGCCGGTGGCGATCATGCAGATCGCCGTGACCTATGTGTTCTTCGACGCCCACTGGCAGACGGTGACCGCGCGCCTGTCCGAGGGCCTGGCCGGCGACATCGCCTGGGCGGTGGAAAGCTACCGCGACGATCCCACGTCCGAGGCCTTCGCCAAGCTGTCGCAGCGGGCCGAGGACTCCATGAGCCTGTCCATCGCCCTGCAGCCCGGACGTCAGCTGCCGGCGCGTCGCCGCGAACCGCCCGTGCTGATCGAGCCGTTCTTCGCCCCCATCGACCGCTCGCTGGAGCGCGCGCTGGCCGACCGGCTGGACGCGCCCTTCTGGTTCGACACCACCCGCTACCCCGCCTACGTGGACATCCGGGTCGCCGTCGACGGCGGGGTGATGCGCGTGCTGGCGCCCCGGGAACGCGCCTTCGCCACCCAAGGCCACATCTTCGTCCTGTGGATGACCGTGGCGACCGTCCTGCTGACCGCCATCGCGCTGCTGTTCATCCGCAACCAGGTCCGCGCCATCGAGCGGCTGGCCAACGCCGCCGAAGCGTTCGGCCGCGGCGCCGACGCACCTGCCTTCAAGCCGCACGGGGCCAAGGAGGTCCGGCGCGCGGCGACCGCCTTCCTGCACATGCGCGCCCGCATCCAGCGTCACATCGAACAGCGCACCGCACTGCTGGCCTCGGTCAGCCACGACCTGCGCACGCCGCTCACCCGCCTGAAGCTCACCCTGGCGCTGGCCGAGCCCAACAGCCGCACGGCGGACATGAAGCGCGACCTGGGCGAGATGGAGCACATGATCGACGAGTACCTGGCCTTCGCCCGCGGCGAGGGCGGGGAAGGCGCCGAGCCGGTACGCCTCCGCCCGCTGATCGACACGGTGAGCGAGGGCGCGCGGCGTATGGGCGCCCAGGTCAAGGTCGCCGCCGATCCGGACCTCACCGCCACCGTGCGGCCCAGCGCCATGAAGCGCGCCCTGGCCAACCTGGTGATGAACGCTGCTGCCCACGGCGAGCACGTGGAGATCGCCGCGCGGCGCTGGAGCGGCGGAGGCCTCGAGATCGTGATCGACGACGATGGCCCGGGCATCGCGGCCGACCGCTACGAGGACGCCTTCAAGGCCTTCACCCGCCTGGACGAAAGCCGCAACCAGAACGTCAAGGGCGTGGGCCTGGGCCTTGCCATCGCCCGCGACGTCGCCCGGGGGCACGGCGGCGACATCACGCTGGCCACCTCGCCGCTGGGCGGGCTGCGGGCCATCATCCGCCTGCCGGGCTGACCGCGTTCATCGACGGTTCACCGGCTGCGGCCAAGCTTTGGCAACGCCTCTGGAGAGCTCCGAATGCGCCGTCTCGCCCTCGCCGCCGCCCTGTTCGCGGCCTGCGCCTCGCCCGCCTTCGCCGCCGACCCGGTGGAGGGCGACTGGCTGACCCAGACCGGCAGCGGCAAGGTCCGGATCGCCCCCTGCGCCCAGCGGCCCGACCGCCTGTGCGGCGCGATCTTCTGGCTGAGGGACCCCGCCGACGCCAGGGCTGCCGACATCAACAATCCCGACCCGGCGCTGAGGAAGCGGCCGATCCTGGGCCTGCTGATGATCCGGGATTTCAGGCAGGCGGCCCCCGGCCGCTGGACCGGCGGCCGGATCTACGATCCCAACACGGGTAAGACCTATGACAGCAAGATCTCGCTGAGCCCGAACGGGGCCCTGAAGGTCGAGGGCTGCATCCTGATGGTCTGCCAGGCGCAGACCTGGAAGCGGAGCTAGCTACCCAGCTCCTTTGAACGCCGCACGGCCGCCGCGACGGCTTCGCGCATCAGCACCTGCAGGCCCTTTGGCCCCAGCAGCACGTTCAGGGCCGCCTCGGTGGTTCCGCCGGGCGAGGTGACCTGGCGGCGAAGCTCGGTGGGCTCCTCGCCGGTCCGGGCCAGCAGGGCCGCGGCCCCGGTCAGGGTCGAGCGGGCCAGCTGCCTGGCGTCCTGCGGCGCCAGCCCGGCGGTAATGCCGGCGGCCTCCAGGGCCTCGATGAAGGCGTAGAGATAGGCCGGCGCCGAACCCGAGACGGCGGTCGCCGCATGCATCAGGCCTTCGTCCGCCAGCGGGGTCACCACGCCCAGCGGGGCGAACAGCGCGCTGGCCCGCGCCAGGGCGTCCGCATCGTCGGCGAACAGACTGGCCGTGCCCTGGCCGATGGCCGCCGCCGTCGTCGGCATCACCCGGGCGACCGCGCGGCCACCGAAGGCCTGGCTGATGTCGGCCGACTTCACGCCCGCGGCGATCGAGACCACCACCGCGTCCGGCGCGAGATGCGGCTCGGCCTCCGCCGCCGCCTCGCGCCACAGCTGCGGCTTCACCGCCAGCACCACCGTACGGGCGCGCGCCAGCTCCGGCTCGGGCGGGTTCAGGGTCGCGCCGGCCGCCTGGGCCGCCAAGGCCGAGGGACCGGGCGCGGGATCGCGAATCATCAGGTCGGCGGGCGCGAACGCACCGGCCGCAAGCCAGCCGTCCAGCATGGCGCCGCCCATGCGGCCCGCGCCCAGCATCAGTATCGGGGTGATCATGCGCGGTGCTTTAGCGGTCGCGCCGCTCCGGCAAAACCCAGAACGACGATCCACCGACTCTAATTGACGACCGGGGCTGCGCGCGCTTCGGTCGGCGCCGGCCAACCAGGGGACTTCGAAATGTCACGCGCGCTGCTCATCGGAACCGCCATCTCCCTCGCGCTGGGCGCCGTGGCCATGGCCCAGCCGGCGACGCGCGAGGTGGGCAACATCGTCTATGACGGCGCGCCCGCGACCCCGCCGGCCCTTCAGGCGGCCATCGCCCCCTACTACAACGCCCGCTCGGCGGTGTTCGAGGGATGGCTGCCTGACGGCTCGATGCTGATCGCGACCCGGTTCGGCGACACCACCCAGATCCACCGGGTGGCCCGGCCGGGCGCCGACCGCACCCAGCTGACCTTCTTCGCCGAGCCGGTCGCCGAGGCCCACGTCCGCCCCGGCAGCCCGACCTTTCTCTACCCGCGCGATGTCGGCGGGGCCGAGTATTACCAGGCCTACCTTCGCGACCTTGCCGGCCACGAGACCCAGCTCACCGCCCCGGGCACCCGCAACCAGGACTTCGTCTTCTCGGACGACGGCAAGCTGGTGGCCTGGACCCAGGTGACCCCGGGCGATCCCAACTACGACATCCTGCTGGCCGACCCCTCGAACCCTTCCGGCCGCCGCGTGGTGCTGGAGGGCAAGGGCGGCATGTCCCCCCTGGATATCAGCGCTGACGGCAGGACGATCCTGGCCGCGCGCCAGAACGCGGCGACCTTCACCGAACTGTTCACCCTGGACGTTGCGACCGGCGCCCTGACGCCGCTCGGGCCCAGGCGGCCGATCGGCTACGTCGGCGGCGCCTTCGTCGATGGCGGCGCGGGGGTGCTGACCCTGTCTGACGACGGCGCCGAATTCACCCGCCCCGTCGTGATCGACGTGAAGAGCGGCAAGGTCCGCGACCTCGACCCCGGCGCCACCTGGGGCTCGGAAAATTTCAAGCTGAGCCCGGATGGCCGGACCGTGGCCCTGGCGGTGAACGAGGAGGGCTATTCCACCCTCGTCCTGCGCGACGTGGCCACCGGCCGGCGGCTGCCCGGCCCCCGGCTTCCGCAGGGCGTGCTGACCGGTTTCCGGTTCTCGCCCGACGGGACCAGGATCGGCTTCAGCCTCTCAACCTCGACCAGTTCCGGCGACGCCTGGAGCTACGACCTGGCCAGCGCGGAGCTCACCCGCTGGACGCAGAGTGAGCTGGCGGGCCTCGATCCGGCCGGCCTGATCGAGCCCAAGCTGTTCCGCTACCCCACCTTCGACGGCCGGCAGATCCCCGCCTTCATCTATCGCCCGGCCGGCAAGTCCGGGAAGCGGCCGGTGGTGATCCAGATCCACGGCGGGCCGGAGGGCCAGGAGCAGCCCAGCTTCAATCCGCGCCGCCAGTCCTGGGTGAACGAACTGGGGGCGGCGGTGATCATACCCAACGTTCGCGGCTCCTCGGGCTACGGCAAGACCTACATGGGCCTCGACAACGCCGCGAAGCGCGAGGACTCGGTCAAGGATATCGGCGCCCTGTTCGACTGGATCGCCACCCAGCCCGACCTCGACGCCGGCCGCGTGGCCGTCGTCGGCCAGTCCTACGGCGGCTACATGGTCCTGGCCGTGGCCGGTCACTACAACGACCGCATCGCCGGCGCGATCGACCTCTATGGCATCTCAGACTGGGTGACGTTCCTCCAGAACACCGAGGGCTACCGGCGCGACGCCCGCCGCGCCGAGTACGGCGACGAGCGCGACCCGAAGATGCGGGCGGTGTTCGACGCGATCGCGCCGATCCGCATGAGCGACCGGATGAAGAAGCCGATGATGGTCTTCCAGGGCGCCAACGACCCACGGGTGCCACGCACCGAGTCCGAGCAGATGGTCGCGAAGCTGCGGGCCCAGGGCACGGAGGTCTGGTACGTCCTGGCGAAGGACGAGGGCCACGGCATCTACAAGAAGGCCAACCAGGAAGCTGTCCGCGCCACGGAGGTGCTGTTCCTGAAGAAGGTCCTGGGGGTGGAGTAGGCGCCCTCCCCTCCCCCTTGCCGGTGCGCTGACTTGCGACAGAGCTCGCGGCTCAGTGATTTCCGCTCATCCCGGCGAATGCCGGGATCCAGATGGCCTGGCGTTGAAAGCGTGTTCCAAGGGCGCTGAGCGCCTCCAATCCGCGTTCCAGTCTTGAGTTCTGGCTCCCGGCATTCGCCGGGATGAGCGGTATTGAAGATGGCTCTAGGCCTCGCCGACGGTCTCGAACATGCAGGCGGCGATCGCCTCCTGCGGGGTCTTGGCGCCGCGGAGCAGGAAGTCGAAGGCCGGGAAGAAGCGGTCGGCGGCCTCGACGGCCACGTCGATCATCGCCGCGGCCTGCGCCAGGCTGGGCTGCTCATTGGTCATCAGCGCCATGCCGTGGCGGAAGATGATCTCGCCCTCGTCCCAGAGCTCGAAGTGACCCAGCCAGACCCGCGGGTTGATGGTGGCGATCAGCTCCTGCGCCGTCTGGCGCTGGGACTTCGGCACCGCCAGGTCCATGGAGAGGCAGAGCTGCAGGGTGTCGCCCTCGGGCCGCCAGGCGAACCAGAGCTCATAGTCCTTCCAGTCGCCGGCCAGGGTGAAGGCGAGATCGCCTTCCTCGGTACGGTCGAACGGCAGGTTTTCGGCTGTGAGGACGTGTTCGACCACATCAAGCGGGTCGTTCGTCAGGATGACGTGTTCGTCCGTCTGGGAGGTGTCCATCACGACGCCTTTCGACTCGGACGGAGAGCGGAACGCCGCCCCCGAATCGCCCGCAAAACAAACCCTAAACCGTTTCTTGAGCCGGGTGTCAGCGAGTTCTTGTGAGGGGCGAGCCGCATTCGCGTGGCATGCGTTGTGATCACGCCGTCTTGCCGCTTTTCTTCGGCTTGGCGGCGGCTTTCAGGGCGTCGATTTCGGCGCGCAGGGCGGCAACCTCGGCCTTGAGGGCGTCATGGTCTTCGCGCCGCACAAGGTCCATTTCCGCCACCAGACGGTCGGTCTGGCTGCGGAAGGCGGCCTTGGCTTCCTCGCCGGCGGCCTGGGCCATGCCCATGGCGGCGGTGGTCAGCTTGGCGATCTCGTCGAGAATGGGATTCTGGGTCTGCATGTCATCTACTTGGGCCGGATGAGCCCTTCCAATGTCCCTATATGGCCCTTCGGGGGATGAAAGCGAAGGCCTTCTCCTCTACATCGCCTTCAGAACCCCGGAGTCGCCGTGACGCTGCCCTATCCCGAGATCGAGCCGATCGTGCACATCGGGTCCGTGGCCCTGCAGGCCGGACCCCTCGCCATCCGCTGGTACGCGCTGGCCTATGTGGGCGGGATCCTGCTGGGCTGGCGCTACGCCAACAGCCTCCTGCGCAACACCGCGCTGTGGACCCACCGGCCCGCGCCGTTCACGCCGGAGCAGATGGACGACCTGATCCTGTGGGTCGCTATCGGCATCATCGGCGGCGGCCGCCTGGGCCACGTGCTGTTCTACACGCCGACGATGATCTGGCAGGACCCGGTGGGCATCTTCCAGGTGTGGGAAGGCGGCATGAGCTTCCACGGCGGAGTGATCGGGGTGTCCATCGCCATGATCCTGTTCGCCTGGCGCAACAAACTGGACCTGCTGCGGGTGGCTGACGTGATCGTGGCGGCCTATCCGATCGGCCACTTCCTCGGCCGCGTCGCCAACTTCATCAACGGCGAGCTGTGGGGCCGCCCCACCGACCTGCCGTGGGGCATGGTGTTCTGCAACAAGGTCATCGAGAAGACCTACGGCGGCTGCCCGGCCGGCCTGACGCCGCGCCATCCCAGCCAGCTTTACGAGGCTGCCTTCGAGGGCCTGGCCCTGTTCCTGATCCTTCGCTGGGCGACCAACGGGGCGAAGCTGGGCAACCGCCGCGGCGTGGTCAGCGGCATCTTCCTGCTGGCCTATGGCCTGTTCCGCATCTCCATCGAGAACGTCCGCGAGCCCGACCAGGGCATGCCCGACTTCCCGTTCGGCCTGACCATGGGGATGATCCTGTCGATCCCGATGCTGATCGGTGGCGTCTTCCTTATCTGGCGCGGGATGCGCGAGCCGCTGCCGCCGGCCCTGCCGGCGGCGTCCTCCAGGGCGGCCGATGCCCCTGCGTGACCGGCTGGCGGCGCAGATCGCCCAGACAGGGCCGCTGACGATCGCCCAGTACATGACCGCCTGCCTGCACGATCCGCAGGACGGCTACTACGCCACCCGTCCGGCCCTGGGCGATTCCGGCGACTTCATCACCGCCCCGCTGGTCAGCCAGATGTTCGGCGAGCTGATCGGCGTCTGGGCGATCTCGGCCTGGCAGGCCATGGGCTGTCCGCCGACCGTCCGCCTCGTGGAGATGGGCCCCGGCGACGGGACGCTGATGAGCGACCTGTTGCGCGCCGCGAAGCTGTCGCCCGCCTTCCTCGAAGCCGCCGACATCTGGCTGGTGGAGACCTCCGCGCCCCTGGCCGCCCGCCAGCAGGCGAAGCTCGGCGGGGCCGCCCGCTGGGCCCAGACCCTGAACGAGGTCCCGGGCGGCGCCCCGCTGCTGCTGGTGGCCAACGAGTTGCTGGACTGCCTGCCCGTGCGGCAGTTCGTGCGCACGGTGACCGGCTGGGCCGAGCAGGTGGTGGGCCTTGGCCCCGACGGCGCCCTGGGCTTCGGCCTGGTTCCGGCCAGCGCGCCGCTGCCGGACGCCCGCGACGGCGTGGTGCTCGAACAGTCCGCCGCCCAGGAGGCGCTGGGCTCCACCCTGGGCGAGCGGCTGGTGCGCGACGGCGGCGCGGCCCTGCTGATCGACTACGGCCACGATCGGCCGGGCTATGGCGACACCCTGCAGGCGCTCCGGCGCCACGAGAAGATCGATCCGCTGGACTGCCCGGGCGAGGCCGACCTGACCGTCCACGCCGACTTTCCCTCCGTCCGCGCCGCCGCCGAGGCCGCCGGCGCCCGCACGGCCCTGCTGACCCAGTCCGCCTTCCTGGCCCGCCTCGGCATCGGCGAGCGGGCCGAGGCCCTGGTCCGCGCCCGGCCCGACAAGGCTCCGGTGATCGGTCGCCAGCTCCACCGCCTGATCGCCGGCGACCAGATGGGCGAGCTGTTCAAGGCCTGCTGCCTGTTCTCGCCGGACTGGATCCCTCCTGCATTTGAAGACGCCGAATGACAGCCCTGCCCGTCCTGACATCGCCCCTGCTGGACCTGCCCGGTGTCCGCCACGCCTTCTTCACGCGTCAGGGCGGTGTTTCCCGGGGCATCTACGCAGGCCTGAACGTCGGCGTCGGCTCGAAGGATGATCCCGAGGCCGTGCGGGAGAACCGCCGCCGGGCCGCCGCCCACCTGGGCGGCGAACTGGTCACCGCCTATCAGGTCCATTCGCCCCGCGCCGAGATCGCCACCGGGTCCTGGCCGGATGACCCGCCGCAGGCCGATGCCGTGGTCAGCGCCACGCCCGGCGTGATCTGCGGGGCGCTGGCCGCCGACTGCGCGCCGATCCTCATGGCTGACGCCGAGGCCCGGGTCGTCGCCGCCGCTCACGCGGGCTGGCAGGGCGCCCTGCACGGCGTCGCCGAGGCCGCCATCGCGCGGATGGAGGCGCTGGGCGCGGACCGCGCGCGGATCGTCGCGGTCGTCGGTCCCTGCATCGGCCCGGCGTCCTACGAGGTCGGGATGGAATATGTGCAGCGGTTCGTCGACGTCGACCCGGCCTACGACCGCTTCTTCACCGCGGGCGCGGCGGCCGACAAGCGCCAGTTCGACCTGCCGGCCTTCGTGCTGGCCCGCCTGGAGGCCGCCGGGATCGCCGCCTGCGAGGCCCTGGGCCGCGACACCTGCGCAGAGCCCGGCCTGTTCTTCTCCAACCGCCGGGCGTTCAGGCTGGGCGAGCCGGACTATGGCCGCCTGCTCTCCGGCATCATGCTCGCGGACTGAGGCTCAGGGCGCAACGGTGGTGAACAGGTAGACCGCGAAGATCACCAGATGCACGGCCCCCTGCAGGATGGTCGTGCGGCCGGCGCCGAGGGAAAGGGTCGAGACCGCCAGGGTCAGGGCCAGCAGGACCGTCGCCTTTCCATCCAGGCCCAGCGCCAGCGGCCAGCCCATCAACAGCGACACCACCGCCACCGTCGGGATCGTCAGGCCGATCGAGGCGAGCGCCGAGCCCAGTCCGAGGTTCAGGCTGGTCTGCAGCCGGTTGGCCCGCGCCGCGCGCACCGCCGCCAGGCTCTCCGGCAGCAGCACAAGCCCGGCGATGATCACTCCGACCACGGCCTCCGGCGCGCCAGCCGACTTGACCGCGGCCTTGATGGTCGGAGCCAGCGCCTTGGCCAGCAGCACCACCGAACCCAGCGCCAGCACCAGCAGCGTCAGGCTGGCCAGGGCGGCCCTGTCGGACGGCGGCGGCGCATGGGCCTCCTCGTCGTCCAGCCCGGCGTCCTTCGGCAGGAAATAGTCCCGGTGCCGGACGGTCTGGACGAGCACGAAGACGCCATAGAGCACCAGCGAGACCAGCCCCACGAAGGCAAGCTGTCCGTCGGAATAGGTCGGCCCCGGCACGCTGGTCGTGTAGTTCGGCAGCACCAGCGTCAGCACCGACAGCGCGGTGATCGTCGCCAGGCTGGCGCTGACCCCGGCCTGTCCGAAGTGCTGTTCCCGATGCCGGAAGGCGCCGAACAGCAGGCACAGGCCGACCAGTCCGTTCAGGATGATCATGATCGCGGCGAACACCGTGTCGCGGGCAAGCGCCGTCTCGGCCTCGCCGCCCGAAAGCATGAGCGACACGATCAGGGCCACCTCGATCACCGTGACAGCCACCGCCAGCACCAGGGTGCCGAAAGGCTCGCCGACCCGGTGGGCCACCACCTCGGCGTGGTGCACCGCCGCGAGGACGGCGCCGACCAGGGCCAGGGCGACGATCAGGTTGAAGGCGTTCCCCAGTCCCGCCAGCGGCAGGGCGGCCCAGGCGGCAAGGGGCGCCAGCCAGGTCCAGAGGGGTCTCGGCAGGTTGCGCATTTCCCCAATCTAGGGAGCCCGATGGCGCAAAGCGAACGGGGAAACGCCTGCGCCCTTGTCCGGACGCGTCGCCCTGCTACAAGCGCGCCAAATCCGCCTTGGGGAGTCGGGATCCGATGAAGCTGCTGGCCGGCAACTCGAATCGAGCATTGGCCCAGGCGGTCGCATCCCACCTCGACCTGCCGCTGACGCGGGCCCAGGTGAAGCGGTTCGCCGACAACGAGGTCTGGGTGACCATTGACGAGAACGTCCGCGGCGAGGACGTCTTCGTGATCCAGTCCACCAGCTATCCGGCCAACGACAACCTGATGGAGCTGCTGATCTGCATCGATGCGCTCAAGCGCGCGTCGGCCAAGCGGATCACCGCGGTGATGCCCTACTTCGGCTACGCCCGTCAGGACCGTAAGACCGGTGGCCGCACGCCGATCTCGGCAAAGCTGGTCGCCAACCTGATCACCCGCTCCGGCGCCGACCGGGTCCTGACCATGGACCTGCACTCGGGCCAGATTCAGGGCTTCTTCGACATCCCCACCGACAACCTGCTGTCCGCGCCGATCCTGGCCGCCGACATCAAGGAAAACCACAAGAAGACCAGCGAGCTGATGATCGTCTCGCCCGACGTCGGCGGCGTGGTGCGCGCCCTTGCCGTCGCCACCCGGCTGAACGCCGAGCTGTCGATCGTCGATAAGCGCCGCTCGGGTCCGGGCAAGAGCGAGGTCGCCAACATCATCGGCGACGTGAAGGGCCGGCGCTGCATCCTGTTCGACGACATGATCGATGGCGGCGGCACCCTCACCAACGCGGCTCAGGCCCTGGTCGATCACGGCGCCGCCGAGGTCTCGGCCTATGTCACCCACGGGGTCCTGTCCGGCGCGGCGGTGGAGCGGGTCAACGGCTCGATCCTGAAAGAGCTGGTGATGACCGATTCGATCTCGCCGCCGGACCGGGCCACCGATGGCGGCAAGATCCGCTATGTCAGCTGCGACCGCCTGATCGGCGAGGCGATCCGCCGCATCGCCAACGAAGAGAGCGTCTCCAAGCTCTTCGACTAGGGCCGCGGACTCGATTCCGCGCGAGCGAATCCAATAATTTCCGCTCATGCCGCCGAATGCCGGGACCCAGATCTCAAGGCTGGAATGCGGTTTGGAGACCTTCATCGCGCGTAGAATTCACCACCAGCGCCCCGCCATCTGGATCCCGGCATTCGCCGGGATGAGCGGTATTGAGTGCGGATCCTAGGGCCCGGCTACGGCCACGCTTGCCCAAATCGCACGGACCCGGCTAAGGCAGGAAGTCTACGGGGGGCCCACGTAGACCAGACCACTCGAAAGAGGGGGAAGCCGCCTGATGCCGCTCCAGTTCAACGCCCGCCGCGCCCTGCCGGCCTTCCTGCTGGCCGCTGCCATGCTCTCGGGCTGCGCCGAGCCGCCGCCCGTGATCGCGCCGCCGCCGGCGAAATCCGCCCCGCCGGTCGTGCGGCTGTCGCCGCGGATCGTCGAGATGGCCAGCGCCTATCGCTACTACATGCTCCAGACCACGGCGATCGCCCCGGCCTTCCCGGACGGCGAGTCGGTGGCCCGCTCGCTGCGGGCCGGGTCAGCCTACGAGCCCGCCCAGATGGTCAAGGGCGCCATCGCCTATGCCGCGGTCGTCGCCCTGCAGGACCGCAGCTTCGTCGAGGGCGTCCGGGTCTATGCGAAGGATCCGGCCCAGCGCCGGGAAGTGACCTATGGCCTGCTCAAGGACCCGGCCTATGCGGTCGGCATCGCCGGCTCGGCCAGCGCCGCGGGCCTGGTGATCGCCAACCTGGGCGGCGACGCCCAGCGGCTCTACGACGGCGGCAAGGCCGTGAAGCAGGCAGCCTACGACATCCAGAAACAGGCCTGGTCCAAGGCCGAGGTCCCCGCGCGGGCCGAACGTCTCGCCGCCGCCAAGTCGGTCTCAGTGTCCGCCATGGCCGGTGACGTGGCTGAGACCGCCCGTCTGCAGCAGGCCTCGATGGCCCTGCCCACCGACGCCGTCTCCGCGCCCCCGGCGACGCCCCCCTACTCGCCCACCGTGACCCGCGGGCTGGCGATCGCCGCCCTCGCCGTGCTGGGCGAAGCGGGGGACGCCAACCTCGACACCCTTCTGGGCCTGATGAACGAGCCGAACATCGGCAGCTGCATGGCGACGTCGAAGCTCAACCTCTACCAGTGCCTGGCCGTGGCCCGTCCGCACTACGAGGATGTCTTCTGCCTGGGCCAGCACGCGATGATGGATACCGGACGCTGCGTGATCCGCGCCGCCGGCCTGCCCGAACCCTATGAGGCCCGCTTCATTCCCGACGCCAAGTCCATCGCCAGGGGCATGGTGACCAAGCCTCCGGTGAAGAAGAAGCCCGCGCCGCGCAAGAAGAGCTGAGATCAGCGCGAGGCGCCCGTTGCGCGGGCGGGACCTTTTGTGTATCTACGCGCACCCTTTCGACCCGATGGGTCTGTGAATTCCCCGCCGCGCGCGCGTCGCGCGGCGGCTTCGTTTTGAGGCAAGGCCATGGCCGATATCGTTTTGAACGTTGAAGTGCGTGAGCGTA
>CAUJHW010000052.1 GCA_963205005.1 Pseudomonadota bacterium | reverse complement strand
CACGCGCACGGTCATGTAGCGCAGCACGTCTTCGTTGATCGACAGCTGGCGTTCCATTTCCTTCACGATGTCCGACGGGGCGTCGATCGCGAGGAGGGAATAGTGACCCTTGCGGTTCTTCTTGATCCGGTAGGTGAGGTTCCGAAGGCCCCAGTACTCGATCTTGGCGACGTTGCCGCCGCCTTCTTCGATCAAGGTCTTCAGGGTGTCGTTGAGGGCTTCGGCCTGTTGCGGCGAGATATCCTGCCGCGAGATGACAACGTGCTCGTAGAGCGCCATGTTTTCCTTCTTCCGTTGTGGAAGGCGGCGCGCCCGGCAAGCGGAAGTCCGCCGGGCCCGATGGATCTGCACGCGGTCGACCGGGCGTGTCCCGATCTGAAAGGCTCCGCGTGAGACCGCCTTCCGTGAAGAGGCGGGCAAATAGGGGAAAACCCATTTCGGAGCAAGGGTTTTCACCTTGCGCTCCCGTCGCGAGCGTCACACGCTCAGGGGAAAACCGGGAGGACGCCATGTCCAGACTGCGCGCCGTGTCTGCCGCGATCGCCTCGATCATCCTCCTGGCCGCCCCGCCGGCTTTCGCCGCGGACGCGCCGCCGAGCGCTCACGCCCTGGATCTGTCGAAACGACTGTTCTCGGCCATGCACATGGAGCGGACGATGGCGCAGGCGACGAAGGCCATGGCGCCGATGATGGTCAAGCAGATGGAGGCTCGGTCGCCTCAGATCACTCCGGCGCAGCGTCAAGCGGTCCTCGACGCCATCAACGACATGATGGTTCAGATGACCGGCAAGCTGATGGATCGCATGATCCCGATCTATGCCTCCAACCTCACCGAGAAGGAGCTGGAAGACACCCTGGCCTTCTACGAGAGCCCCACGGGCCAGGCGGTTCTCGACAAGACCCCGAAGATGATGGCCCAGCTGGGCCCGGCCATGGCCGAGATGATGCCGCCGATGATGGCGGACCTGCAGGCGCGCCTTTGCAAGGAAATCCCCTGCGCGGGCGCGCCGCAGAAACCCTGAGGGCCTACTTCTTCGCGTTGTAGGCTTTCACGGCGCCCAGGGTCTGGGCGACATGCTCGGAGGGATCGAGCTTGGAATAGGCGTGCAGGATCTCACCCTTGGGGGAGATCACATAGGAGGTGCGGTCCGACCAGTCGGGCTTGGCCACCAGGATGGCGTCGTACTGGCGGGCGATCTTGGCGCCGGGATCCGCGCCGACCGCGAACTTTCCGCCGCAATGCTCGGTTTCCTTGGAGAAATCCGCCAGCTCGTTGAGCTTGCCCGCAGTCACCCCGATGACCGTGGCCTTCTGCGCCCTGAACTGGTCGATGGCTTCGGAGAACAGGCGCGCCTCGAGGTTGCAGCCCGCGGTGTGGGCGGCCGGGAAGAAGTAGAGGACCACGGGCCCCTTTTTCAGGGAGTCGGCCAGGTTGAGGGTGATCGGGTTGCCGGCGAGGTAGCCCTGCGCGGTGAAGACCGGGGCCTTGTCGCCGGCCTTGAGGGCGGCCGAGGCGGGGGTGGCCAGTAGGGCTGCGGCGGCAGCGACGAGAACATAGCGGATCATGGGGGGAGGCATCCTGGGATTGGCGTCAACGACCGCCCAGTTGATACAGCCGTGCGGCTTCGCGCAAGGGGATCAGTTGTAGTCGACGCTCACGCTCAGCACCCCGGTGTAGGCTCCGGGCGGGGTCGTGTTCGAGATGGTGAAATCCCCCCCCACGGTGAAGCTGTAGGCCCCGCCGGCGCCCAGGGTTCCGGAGAGTGTCGGCGCCGCCGGGGCGGTGTCGGTGACGTTGACGGTCAGTGTCGACGGGCCGGACAGGGTGATGGTCGGCGGCACGCTGAGCGAAACCTGCTGGCCACCCTCGCCGGTGATGTTGAAGGCCGCACGTGTCGCGGCCGGCGTCGGGTAGCCAAAGGCCAGTCCCGTGACCGTGCGGCTGCCCGTCGCAGCATCGAGGCTGATGGTGCTGGAGCCGCTGGTCGGCAGCTGGATGCGGCCGAAGCTGAGGTCGGCGGTCTTGGCGATGGCGAGCGACCGGTATGCCTGCAGCCGGCCCCTGTCGGTGTCGCTGCTGAGGGTCAGCCCGTTGATGTCGACGATGGTGACGAAGAAGTTGTTCTCGCCGGGGCCGCTCGGAAGACCTGAATCATCACCGGCGACCGGGAAATCGGCCCCGACGAAGAAGGTCTTCATGACGTTGTCGCCCGGGGGCGCGATCTGGAAGGACAGCGGGTTCGCGCCGGTCGGAGCCCCTACCAGCGTCGCCGTACCCATCGCGACAGTGAAGTTGGTCAGGGCCCTGGCGCGCCCCGTCATCGCCGCGACCGCACCGATCCGGATCGAGATGTTGTCCGTCTGGCATTTCGTGTCGCCGGCCCGGCCCGGCCGGCACATGATGCTGACCTGGCTGCGCGCGCTGCCGGTGGATATCCGCCGGCCGCTTCCCGACTGGACCGAGACGGAGCCCGTCGTGGGGGCGATCCTGAACACCGTGTTTCCGCTGGCGCCGGCGACCACCGAGCCAAGGTCCATGGGTCCCTCGACATTGATCATGTAGGTCGCCGCCGCCACGGGCGCGGCCGTCAGGACCGCCGCCGCGAGCACGCCGAGCCAGACGGGAAGGGACGTCCACTGCATCGCCGGTGCCGATAGCAGACCGGCGGCGCGCTGTCCCCGCGCGCGCATCAGCCACCCCCGGCTTTCGCCACGGTCGTCTGAGGCGGCGCGGCGTCGAACCGGACCTCCACCGTGAGGTCGGGGGTGAAGGATCCATCGCCCTTGATGACAACGGTGGGGCTCTGCAGGAGGCGCATGCGCAGCCGATCGGCCTGGCGGGGGTCGAGCTGCAGCCGGTAAGAGCCGATCGGCACGGCGTCGAACACCGCCGAACCGTCGAATTCCGTGACGCCCTCCACGGACTGGCCGGCATCGGTCACAAGCTGCACCCGTACAGACGACAGTCCGACGCGCTTGCCGTCGTCCCGCAGGAGTTCGACCTTGACCATGAGCCCGCCTGTGGGGCGCAGCGGATAGTCCACGCGGGCCACGCTGCCGGGGCGCGGGCGCAGTTCCACCCGCGTGGGCGGACTGGACACCGCGTTGTTTTCCAGGGCGTCCAGGCTGACGTCCATCTGCGCGGTCGGCCCCGATCCGAGACCGGTGACCAGCACGCGGCCGTCGCTGCCGGTGACCAGGCCCCGTTGTGGGCCGCCGGTGAGGCCGACGTTGGGCGCCGGCGCCTCGCTGGCCTGACGGATCCCGTCGCCGTTCTCGTCGATGAACGCATTGAACAGCACCGATCCGCCTGATCCGGGTCCGGTGCGGGTGAGATCGTAGCCCCGCCGCTCCGGATCGTAGCCCAGTCCGAAGCTCCACTGGGCAGCCAGGCGCCAGTCCTCGTTGGAGTTGTCATACTCCCCGGTGACGGCCAGGTCGCCGTAGCGCGTGGTCAGGATGCTCGACAGCAGGAGGTTCCAGCTGTCGGCCTTGTCCAGGGGCTGCCCAAGGCCGAAGCGCAGGGACCAGGCGTCGGACAGCCGCCGGTCGATGGTCACGTTTAGGAAGCGCGCCTTGAAGTCCGGCAGGATGTCGTAGTCCAGCGTGGAGCGGACCTGCCAGCGATAGCCCCGGTAGGTGGAGGCGGCGATGTATCCGCTCAGGGTCTCGACCGCCCGCGCCGGTCGGTAATCCTGCCGGTTGTACTCCCAGCCGAGCGAGAACAGCACGCTGCCGATGCTGGACGAGGCGCGCCCGCCGGCCACGATCTCGTCGGACTTGTCGGCGTAGATGTTGCGGACCACCCGCAGCGAAACCGGCACGATGCGTCCGCGCAGCTCGAGGCTCGTGTCAGCGGTCAGTTCGGTGCGTCGCCGTAGTTCGAGCCGCGGATTGAAGCTGAGGTTGTTCTCGTCGACGAAGCCGTCCCGGTATTCGGCGTGCCGCAGCACGCCTGAGACGCCGCCGTACTGCCCGGCGAGACCAAGAGACTGGGCCGAGCCGCCTCGACCATCCCATCCGCTGTCGAACTGGGTCGCGACCCCGAACAGCGAAGTGCGGCCCCCCAGGGTGTAGACGCCCATGCCCCTGCCGTTCAGCCGCGGCACCCGCGCGGCGCCCGCCGTGACGCTGAGCAGGTCGTTGATGCCGTAGTTCAGCGAGGCGACTATTCGCAGGCCGTCGTTGGCGAACAGGTTGGGGTCGCTGACGATGCCGTTGTTGCCCCGTGAGCGCAGGCGGATCAGCGGCTGGTTCTGGTCAACGATCCCGAAGGCCAGCTGGGCCTCGCCCGGACGCAGCAGGCCGGCTCCAACGTTGACAACCTGGACCTCCTCGTTGCGCTCGCCGCGCGGGCCATAGGTGACGACCCGCAACACGTTGACGCCGGGCGAGAGCGGCACGTCGAGAAATTCGAAGCGCCCGTTGATGGCCTGGTTGGTGCCACCCTTCAGGATGTCGTTGACGTACAGCTCGACGTCATAGCCGGGGGGAAGCTCGCCGCGCAGGTCGATCCGGTTGAAGATGTTGGTCTGCTCGATCGGCGCCGTCGACATGGAGAAGCCGCGACCCGCGACGCTGCGCGGGCCGATGGCCAGGCTTGGGGTATAGGTGTCTCCGGCGGTGATCTCGCGGGCGCGGAGGGGGCCAAGAAGGTCGCCGTCGACCGACCTGCGCTGGAGCATCACCCGCGCATTGGTGGCGCGGCCCTGTTCGTCGGACCCCACGAAGCCCTGGAAGTTCGTCCAAAGAAGGTCGCCCGCGAGGCGCAGATCGTACCGGAACGCGCGACCCAGCCGCCCTGACTGAAGGGCGCTGTCCAGCACCACGTCCATGCCGGGCGGGCTGAAGAACGCATAGGGTTGCATGACCTTGAGGGTCTCTCCGTCGGCGGACGGGGTTCGGGACTCTCCGGGCCGGCTGGCCAGCCGCTCCAGCCGCGCCTGCACCGGAAACGTCTCGGTGGCGTGAAGCTTGAGCAGCAGTTCCTCGGACGAGACCTGGACGGTGAGCGGCAGGAGCCGCTGCACCAGCGATGTCCGAAGGTAGATCTCGGTCGGGGTGACTGCCACGTCTCCGGGCGAGACCGGGATCTCCCGTCCTGCCACGCGCGCGAGCCCGGTGCGGAGATCAACCACCATCGACTGCCGGGCCTGGCCCAGTCGGCCGACGATCCGGCGGTCACCGGGCAGGACATCAATGTCCGCCTCCAGAAGGCGCGCCAGTTCGCCCAGCGGAACCAGCGGATCCTCGGTGGTCCCATAGGCCCCCAGGCCTTCAGACAGCGTCAGGCCGTCGAGGGATACCGAGAACAGCAACAGTCCGGCGGGATCGAGCGCGGCGGCGTCGATCGACGTCTCGCCGGCCGCCTTTGCGACGGGGGGCTCAGCCGATAGGGCCGGCGCGGCGCGCAGAAGCAGGAGGGCTGCGGTCGCGAGGCTGGCCGGCCATCTAGAAGGCGGCTTTCGCAATGACCTTCCCCGGTGACGTGTCGTCGTCCGTGAAGGTCACCTCCAGCTTTTCACCGGGGGCCGGGCCCCTCGAAAGCGGAATGCGCACCGCGCGGCGGGCGATCTCCGGATAGACGGCGACGCCGCGGACGACGCCAAGCGGCTCGGCGCCGCGCCGTTCCCCGACCACGCGGACCTCGAAGTTGCCGTAAGCCGAGCTTGTGCCCTGCCGGACGAGATCGAAGGCGACCAGCGGGCCGCGCTTCTCGGGCGAAGGCGTCGCCGACGGCGCGCTGGACTCGATATGGGCGCCCTCGATCGTCGCGCGCACATCGGCATCGCCCGGGCGCACGATCAGGGGGATCGACAGGCCATAGACCGCGACGATCTGGAAGCTCAGCTGGCTCGGGGCGCCGGCGGCGGCGGCCTCGGGCGTCGTGCCGGCGTCACGCGGCGGAATGGTGGTCACGGTCAGGTGGCTGCGGTGCTCGCCATCGGCCGGGTCGGGCAGGGCGCCCAGGCGCACCCGCACCGTCTGCGGGCGTCCGGGTTGCAGGGTGACACGTCGCGGTGACACCTGGACCGTGTCGCGCGCCGATTTCAGCTGGTCGACCGCGGCCTTGACATCCTCACGGCGCGCCGCGTCCTCGGCGGGAAAGATCTGGCCGTCGGGCAGCATGACCCGGTCGCCGATGGACAGGTCGACTGTTACGGCCTCGGTTCCCTGGTTGAGGATGAAGATCGTGCCGTTACGGCGGTTGCGGTCAAAGGTCAGCCGCTTGGGCGTGATGTTGAGAAACGCGCCCGGCGTCGCAGTCTGTGCGCCGGCGACAGGCTGCGTCGCGGTCTGGGCCTGGGCCGCCGGCGCGGCGAGGGCGAGCGACAGGGCGATGCCGCAGAGGATCGGGGCGCGCATCAGTTGTACTGAACCACGACGGTCAGGGTCTCGCTGTAGCCGTCGATGCCCCCTTGCGTTGAAACCCGGGTCAAGCCGCGGCCCACGCCGATGCTGGCCGCCGAGGCGCCCTGAAGCGAGCCTGCGGCGATCACGCCGTTCACCCCTATGCGGACTTCGGCGTCGGCCGCGGTTCTGACGATCAAGGCGTTTTCCCCATCCGCCCTGATGACTTCGAAGCTGGTCGGAGCCGTCAGGGAAACCTGGTCTTCATCCTGCCGACGAACGGTTAATCGCGCATTTCCCGGGATCATCATCATGCCCATCATCATCGAAGGGGCGGATCCCAGGAAGCTCGCCCCGTCGCCGCCGCCGCGGACGCTGGGCATTGCGACGGCCCAGTTCATACGCACCGTGTTGGGGTCGACGATGGTCGCATTGGCGTTCGCCGACGCCGTGGCCGATACGGCTGGCGTGGCCGCGCAGGCGGCGGCGATCGCGACGAGGAGGTTGGCGGCTCGACCCATGGTCGTCCGGAGCAGGTGATGAAAACGCCGGCCGGGTCAATCCGGCCGGCGTATTGATCAGTTGAAGTCGATCGAAAGCGTCAGCGTGCCCGTGTAGGCCTGGGTGGTGGTGGTCGGCGACACATCGAAATGTCCGCCGACGAAGAAGTCGTCCATGCCCGAGGCTGGAAGCTGCGTCAGCGAACCGATCGAGGCGACGGGCGTCTGCGGGCCGACGTTCGCCAGGTTGCCGCTCTGGTTCACGAAGGTCAGTGACGAGGTGTTCACCGCGATCGCCTGGTTGGCCGTTCCGACGAGGCGGAAGATGGCGGCGCGCCCCTGGCCCGCCGTCGGAATGAAGGCGTTGCCGGTGCCGGTGACCGTCGGCGTCACCGAAGCGGCGGCGGCCGACGGGACGGTGATGGTGTTCGACGTCGTGGTCGGCTTGGCGATGGTGCCGAACTCGAGCGTGCGCGTCGCGGTGACGGTGGCGGGCGCAACGATGTTGGCGTTGGCGACAGCGTTGGCGCTGACGGTTGCGGCCGAGGCGAAGGTGGCGGAGGCCGCCACGGCGCCGGCGACGGCAAGTGCGATCCGAAGTTTCATTGTGACACCCCTTTAGAGAACGTCTCGATGGACAAGAACGGCTCACCTCTTCCGGCTGCTCTTCGCTGAATATTCCCCTCGCAGGGGAAGAGAAGAACTTGATGTGCCTTAGGGTTGTGAGTGCGTTTTTAACCGATTGTTAGCTACTTCTCGATGTAGAAGTGAATGTACCGACTGTCAATCTGGGGAACCCGGCTGGTGGGTTCTTGATGTTATTGGCATGAGTTTCTCAAACTGCTCCAGTCTTCGAACTCGGGCGGGAGCTATGCATCGACCGTGCCGAACGTTTCCGGACCGGTCCGCAGGACGAAGCGGGACCGGAATCAGGCGGCGACCCATCTGAATCCTTTGGGTAAGGGCGCGTGGTCGTACTTTCACTGTGACGCTTCGGAACGTGCTGCGGCGGGGCGCCTGTTCGATTTCGGGACACTTGCCCGGCCTGAGACGAGCTTCGCCGTGCATTGAGCTGTGGTGTAGTCTGGCGGGACCTCCGGTGGCGGAGGTGGAGGGGTGCGGGACTTGGCGGCTGACGGAGCCTGGCCGGAAGCGGGGGGAGCTGACGTGCGGACCCAGCGCGCGGTCCAGCATCTGCGCGCCATGCTCCAGGAATTGGAAGGACGGCTGGGCAGGCCGCCTGCGTCCACGCAACGCCACGAGGCGGTGGATGGCCTTGTTGAAGCGCTGCAGGAACTGGCCCGCCACGTCGCGCGGCTGGAGACTGACCAGGCCGAGCGCTATGCGCACCTCGACGCGGCCCTTGGACAGCTTGCCCAGCGTCTGGAGATTCAGGCGGAGAGCCAGGCCGCCGACGCGGCGAGCGCCGCCGAGCGCGACGGCCGCACGTCACAGCGACTGGATGAGGCTTTCGAAGCCCTCGCCGAGGTTGCTGGCGCCCGCGAGCCATGGCCGATCCGGACGGCGCTTTCGGCCGCCGCCGCCGCCGCCGCGCTCAGCGTGATGGGTGCGGCGACACTGGCGATCCGGCAGGGGGGCGGCGAGGTCGCGATGCCTGCGCCGGTTTCCGCAATCCTCGCGGACCTCCCCCTCAGGCCCAGTCTGAAGGCGGAATCCCGACCGGCCCCGCGGCCCGTGACCCCATCCTCCAGCGTTGTTCCGCCGCCGCTGCCGGGCACGCGCCCGGAGACCTATGACGAGGTGGCAGGCGCGCTCGGTCGGGGCGACGGGCTGGCGCTGTCCCGCCTGACCGGCCTGGCCCAGAACGGCGATGGCCGGGCGCAGATGCATCTGGCGTCGCTGTATGAAGCCGGAGAGGGTGGCCTTCCTCGCGATCTGGCGGCCGCGCGGACCTGGACCAGGCGCGCGGCCGAGACCGGCGAACGGGTGGCCATGCACAATCTGGCGCTCTTCCTCAGCCAGGGCGAAGGCGGCCCCCGTGATCCTGTCGAGGCCGCTGTCTGGTTCCGGCGCGCCGCCGACCGGGGCGTCGTCGATTCACAGTACAATCTTGGTCTGCTCTACGAGGCCGGTCGCGGTGTCGCGCCCAACCTGCGCGAGGCCTATCGCTGGTTCAGCGTCGCCGCCAACGCCGGCGATCTTGCCTCCCGGGAAAAGGCCGTGGCGCTGGAGTCCCGGCTGAGACCCGGGGAGCGGGAAGGCCTGGATCGCGAGGCGGCGAGGTACCAGCCGGAGAACGAAGCCGGGATCGACCTGGCGACCGTCATCCCTCCGGCGACAACCCTGGCCGAGACCCAGGCCCTTCTGGCCCGCAAGGGATACTACGTCGGACCGGTCGACGGGATCTTCACGGCTGAGGTGAAGGCCGCTGCCCAGGCCTATCTGCGGGACAATCCGGGTACATCCACTTCGCGACCAGCCTCGCCGCCCCTTTAGCCGTTCGGCTGGACCAGGATCTTCACGTGCGCCTCCGGGTCGCCCAGGGCCACGAAGGCGTCGGCGACGCCATCCAGTCCCACCGTGCCGGTGACCAGCCCGGCGACGTCGATCACGCCTTCCGACAACTGGCGCAGGGTCATGGCGAATTCCTCCGGCGAATAGCCGAACACGAAGGTGAGCTCGATTTCCTTGGTGATGGCGATCGAGGGCTCGATCCGGTCTGTCTCCATGCAGACCCCGGCGACGACGATCTGGGCGCCGGCGGGCGCCGCCTCGATCAGCGCCTGGACCACGCCGGGCGCGCCGACGCACTCGAAGATCACGGGCTGGGCGATGGTCTGGCCCATCATCCGCATCATGCCCTGGGCCTGGCGGGTCTTTGGCACGCCCAGGCCCTCCCAGCGCTCATGGGGGCTTTCCTGAGCCGGATCGATCACGATGTCGGCGCCCAGCCGCTCGGCCGCGGCGCGGCGGCGGGGCGAGAAGTCGGCGGCGATGACCGGGCCGTGCCCCTTGGCCTTCAGGGCTGCGATCACGGCGAGGCCGACCGGGCCACAGCCGACCACCAGGGCGACCGACTTCGGCTCCAGCCTCGCCTTGGCCACCGCGTGGGCTCCCACCGCGAAGGGTTCGGTCAGCGCGGCCTTGTCGGTGGGCAGGCCGTTGGGGACTTCGAGGATCAGCGCCTCGCTGAGCAGCATCCGTTCGGCGAACCCGCCGGGCAGCCGGTTCGAGAAGCCTAGCGCTTCGACGCCCGCGCCATGCATGGTGACCGGGACGCTGACCACGCGGGTTCCGGCCTTGAGGGTCTTCGGCGAGCCGGGACCGTGATCGAGGATCTCGGCGCAGAACTCGTGGCCGAAGACCGTGTCCGCGGCGGGATCGAAGCCGTTGTCCGGCGAGCCCGACCGGCGGCCCAGGTCGATCATGTGCTCCATGTGGTGCAGGGCGTGGAGGTCCGAGCCGCAGATGCCGCAGGCCAGCGTCCTGACCAGCACCTGTCCGGCGGCGGGCGTCAGCTCGGCGATCTCGTCGCAGACGAGGCGCTTGTCGCGCCGGATAACAGCCTTCATGCGTAAACTCCCCAGTTCGTCATTCTTGTCCCGGCGGGTTCTATCCCCTAACCCTCGCGCCTTGGAATCACTAGGGAGCGGAGCCGCACCCATGAGCCTTGCCTTCATTTTTCCCGGACAGGGCAGCCAGGCTGTCGGCATGGGTCAGGACCTGGCCCAGGCCTTCGCCTCGGCCCGCGAAGTGTTCCAGGAGGTCGATGACGCCCTGGAGCAGAAGCTCTCGCTGCTGATGCGCGACGGCCCAGAAGACCAGCTCACCCTGACGGAGAACGCCCAGCCGGCGCTGATGGCGGTCAGCCTGGCGGTCACGCGGACGCTGGAAAGAGAGTTCGGCGTCGCGATCGACAAAGCGGCCTTCGTCGCCGGTCACAGCCTCGGCGAATACTCCGCCCTCGCGGCGGCCGGCGCGATCAGCCTGTCTGACACGGCCCGGCTGCTGAAGGTGCGGGGCCAGGCCATGCAGCGCGCCGTGCCGGTGGGCGAGGGCGCCATGGCGTCGCTGATCGGCCCCAAGGCCGACGTGGCGCTGGCCGAGGAGGCCGCGAAGGCCGGGTCGGCCGTGGGCGTCTGCGTCGTCGCCAACGACAACAACCAGGGCAATGTGGTGATCTCCGGCGACAAGGCCGCCGTCGACCTGGCCATCGAGAAGGCCAAGGAGCTGGGGGCGCGCGCGATCCTACTGAACGTGTCGGCGCCGTTCCATTGCCCGCTGATGCAGCCGGCCGCCGACGAGATGGCGCGCGCGCTGGCCGAGGCGACCTTCCTGGCTCCGAAGGCCCCGGTGGTGGCGAACGTGACCGCCCAGCCGACCAATGACCCGGAAATCCTGCGCCGCCTGCTGGTGGAACAGGTCACCGGCCGCGTCCGCTGGCGCGAAAGCATGATCTGGATGGCCGGCGAGGGCGGCGTCACCCGTTTCGCCGAAGCCGGCGCCGGCAAGGTGCTGTCCGGCATGGCCAAGCGCATCGCGCCCGACGCCGAGGCGGTTCCGCTGAACGGGCCCGCCGACCTCGAAGCCTTCGCCAAGTCGCTCTGAGAGGGGATCGCATGTTCGACCTGACCGGCAAGACCGCCCTCGTCACCGGCGCGACCGGCGGCATCGGCGCGGAGATCGCCAAGACACTTCACGCCCAGGGGGCGCACGTGGTGCTGTCCGGGACCCGTGAAACCGTGCTGCAGGAGCTGGCGGCGACGCTGGGCGAGCGGGTTTCCGTGGCCGCGGCCAACCTTTCCGATTCGGCCGCCGTGGATGGCCTGATCGCGGCGGCGGAAGCCGCGGCGGGCGCGCCGGTCGATATCCTGGTGGCCAACGCCGGGATCACCCGCGACGGCCTGCTGATGCGGATGAAGGATGAGGACTGGGAAACAGTCCTGAAGGTGAACCTGGAGAGCTACTTCCGACTCAGCCGCGCGGCGATGCGGGGGATGATGAAGCGCCGGTTCGGGCGGATCATCGGAATCACCTCGGTGGTCGGCGTCATGGGCAACCCCGGACAGGCCAACTATGCCGCCTCCAAGGCCGGCATGATCGGCTTTTCCAAGGCGCTGGCCCAGGAAGTGGCGACCCGTGGAATCACCGTCAACTGCGTCGCGCCGGGGTTCATCGAGAGCCCGATGACCGAGGCGCTCACCGAGGCCCAGAAGGCCCAGATCCTGACCACCATCCCCGCGGCCCGTCTGGGGCAGGGCGGAGACGTGGCGGCGGCCTGCGCCTACCTGGCGTCCGACGAAGCCGGCTACATGACGGGCCAGACGCTCCACGTGAACGGCGGCATGGCCATGATCTGACTATCGCCGGTCACGGGGAACATGCTACCCGGCCTCCCGAATTCGATCACCACGGCGCCTGTTGACTTCGACGTCACCGTCGCCGATGCAAAGACCTACAAAGCCCTGAGGGACCTACTCAAATGTCCGACGTCCTTGAACGCGTCCGCAAGATTGTCATCGAACACCTAGACGCCGACCCCGAGAAGGTCACCGAGAAGGCCAGCTTCATCGACGATCTGGGCGCCGACAGCCTCGACAACGTCGAGCTGGTGATGGCCTTCGAAGAAGAGTTCGACATCGAAATTCCGGACGATGCCGCGGAGCACATCCAGACGGTCGGCGACGCCGTGAAGTTCATCGGCGAGCGGCTGGGCGGCTAAGCTGTCCGGTATCCTGATACCGTAATCAAAGGCCGCCGCGTCCCTGGGTCGTTCCCGATGGCGCGGCGGTTTTGTTTTTGAGGCAGGCACATGCGTCGAGTCGTCGTCACCGGCATCGGGCTCCTGACCCCGCTGGGGCAGGGGACGGAACTGACCTGGCAGAAGATCCTGGCCGGCGAATCCGGCGCGGGGCGCATCAGCGCCTTCGACGTCGATGGCTGGGCATGCCAGGTGGCCTGCGAGGTCCCGCGCGTCGATGGACGCGGCGGCGGCGGCCCTGACATTCCGGGCAGCTTCGACCCCGAGGCGACCATGTCCGCCAAGGACCGCCGGCGGGTCGACGACTTCATCCTCTATGGCATCGCCGCGGCCGATGAGGCCGTGAAGGACTCGGGCTGGGTTCCCGAAACCGACGATGACCGGGAGCGCACCGGCGTCATGATCGGCTCGGGCATCGGCGGCCTGGGCACTATCGCCGAGACGGCCATCGAGCTGCACGAGAAGGGCCCCCGCCGGGTCAGCCCGTTCTTCATTCCCTCTGCGCTGATCAATCTGGTCTCGGGCCAGGTGTCGATCCGCCATGGCTTCAAGGGCCCGAACCACGCGGTGGTCACCGCCTGCGCCACGGGCGCCCACGCCATCGGCGACGCCTGCCGGATCATCAAGTACGGCGACGCCGACGTGATGGTCGCCGGCGGGGCCGAAGCCTCGGTTGTGCCGGTGGGCATCGCCGGCTTCATCGCCTGCCGGGCCATGTCGACCAACTTCAATGAGACTCCCGAGAAGGCCAGCCGGCCCTACGACAAGGACCGCGACGGCTTCGTCATGGGCGAGGGCGCCGGCATCGTCGTGCTCGAGGAGCTGGAGCACGCGCTGGCGCGCGGCGCGAAGATCTATGCCGAGGTGATCGGCTACGGCATGGCCGGCGACGCCTATCACATCACTGCCCCGGCCGAGGACGGCGACGGCGGCTTCCGGGCCATGCGCGCGGCGATCAAGGACGCGGGCATCGACCCGTCGGAGATCGACTACATCAACGCCCACGGCACCTCGACGCCGCTGGGCGACGAGATCGAGCTGGGCGCCGTCGAGCGGATGCTGGGTAACGCCGCCTCTGGCGTGGCCATGAGCTCCACCAAGTCGGCGACGGGCCACCTGCTGGGGGCGGCCGGCGCCATCGAGGCGGCCTTCACCTGCCTGGCGATCCGCGACCAGATCGCCCCGCCAACGATCAACCTGGACAACCCGTCCGTCGAGACGCCCATCGAGCTGATCGCCCACAAGGCCAAGCCGATGGAGATCAATGTGGCGCTGTCGAACAGCTTCGGCTTCGGCGGCACCAACGCCTCGGTGATCTTCAAGAAATACAGATGAGCCCACGCCGGCTGAGCCGCCGGGCGGCCGGCGGGGGCGCGGCCATCGCGCTGGGCCTGGCGATACTGCTCGGCCTGGCCGGGGTGTGGTCCTATGTCGGCCCAGGGCCGAAGGCCGAGAGCGGCAATGTGACCTCGGTGGTGCTGCCAAGGGGGGCCGGCGTTGGCCGGATCGGCGCGACCCTGAAGGACGCCGGCGTAATTTCCTCGGCGGGCCTGTTCACCCTGGCGGCCCGCCTGACCGGGGCGGCCTCGGAGCTGAAGGCCGGCGAGTATGCGATCCCCTCCGGCGCCTCGATGGCGCGGATCCTGGCCGACATCCGCGCCGGCAAGGTGGTTCGCCACGCCATCACCATCCCCGAGGGCTGGACCAGCGGCATGGTGCTGGATGCGGTGAAGGCCGAGCCGGCGCTCTCGGGCGACGCGGAGGAGCCGCCGGAGGGCTCGATCCTGCCCGACACCTACCAGGTGGAGAAGGGCGAGGATCGCACCCAGGTGATCAACCGGATGCGCGAAGCCCGCAACAGGGTGCTGGAGACGCTGTGGGCGTCCCGCCAGCCGGGTCTGCCGCTGGCCTCGCCCGACGAGGCGGTTACGCTTGCCTCGATCGTGGAGAAGGAGACCGGCGTCGCCTCGGAACGGCCCCGGGTCGCGGCGGTGTTCATCAACCGGCTGAGGATCGGAATGGCGCTGCAAAGCGACCCGACGATCATCTACGGGATCACGCGCGGCCGGCCCCTGGGACGCGGCATCCGCGCCTCGGAACTGGCGGCGGCGACGCCTTACAACTCCTACCGGGTGACCGGCCTGCCGCCGACGCCCATCGCCAATCCGGGCCGCGAAGCCCTGGCGGCTGTGCTGGATCCGCCGAAGTCTGACGAGCTCTACTTCGTGGCCGACGGCACGGGCGGGCACGCCTTCGCCGCGACCTATGACGAGCACCAGCGCAATGTGGCGAAGTGGCGGGCCCTCGAACGCCAGCGGGCGGGCGGACGGTGATCAAGGCTTTCAACCACGAAAAACACGAAATTCACGAAAGGGTTGGATCCGGGAACAGCGCCCGGAGCCAGGTTCGAACCTTCGTGAATTTCGTGTCTTTCGTGGTTCAATTTTCTGCCGGCGAAGCCGGCCTTCGGGGGCGCTGATGCCGATTTCCGGGATGACGGGTTTCGGCCGGGCCGAGGGCGCTTCAGGGGCCTGGACCTGGGCGGTCGAGGCGCGGTCGGTGAACGGGCGGAACCTTGAGGTCCGGTTCCGCGGGCCGCCGGGGTTCGACGGACTGGAGCGGGCCGCCCGCGACGGCGCGCAGAGCCGCTTCCAGCGCGGCAACATCACGGTCGGCGTGCAGGCCAAACGCAGCGAAGGCGCGGGCGCGGTGCGGGTGAACGTCGAGCAACTCGAGCGGTATCTGGCCATGGGCGCCCCCTATGTGGAGGACGGCCGGGTGAAGCCGCCGCGTCTGGACGGCCTGCTGGCGCTGCGCGGCGTGATCGAAGCCGACGATGCGGGGCTGGACCCGGATGCGCAGGCCGCGCTGGAAGCCGCCATGGCCGCCTCGATCGCCGTGGCGCTGGACGGCCTGCTGGCCGCGCGGCGGGAGGAGGGGGCTGCCCTGCTGTCGGTTCTGGGCGCCCAGGTGGCGCGGATCGGCGACCTGGCGGGACAGGCGGCCGAGATCGCCTCGGGCCAGCCCGCCGCGATCAAGGCGCGGTTCGAAACGCGGCTGAAGGAACTGGCGGCGGAGGCGGCCACCGAGGAGCGTATTGTGCAGGAAGCCGCCGCCATGGCGGTGAAGGCCGACGTCCGCGAGGAACTTGACCGCCTGTCCGGGCACGTGGACGCCGCACACGCCCTGCTGGCGTCAGACGCGGCGGTTGGCCGTCGGCTGGACTTCCTGACCCAGGAATTCATGCGCGAGGCCAACACCCTGTGTTCGAAATCCCAGACCGGCGCCTTGACCAGCGTCGGCCTCGACCTCAAAGCCACCATCGAGCAGTTCCGCGAACAGGTTCAGAATGTGGAATGACCTGGGGTTCGCGCTGAGGGGCAGGGGCTAGATGAACGACGATCACGCCAAGCCCTGGGAGACGACGCGGCGGGGGCTCCTGCTGCTGGTGTCGAGCCCGGCGGGGGCCGGGAAGACGTCGCTGACACGCAGGCTGGTGGCCGATCACTCGGACCTGACGCTGTCGATCTCGGCCACGACGCGGCCTGCGCGGCCGGGCGAGGAGGAGGGCCGGGAGTACTATTTCAAGACCCGGGCCGAGTTCGAGGCGATGATCGCGGCCGGCGAGTTCCTGGAATGGGCCGTGGTCAACGGCAACTACTACGGCACCCTGAAGACCACGGTGATGACCGCGCTGGAAGGCGGCCACGACGTGCTGTTCGACATCGACTGGCAGGGCGCGGCGCAGATCGCCGAGAAGGCGCCCGACGACAGCGTGCGCCTGTTCATCCTGCCGCCTGCGTGGGACGACCTGGAGCGGCGGCTGCGGGCGCGGGCGCAGGATACCGACGAGACGATCCGCACACGCCTGGACCTGGGCCGGGAGGAAATCCTCCACTGGGCAAACTACGACTATGTGATCGTGAACAAGAACTTTGACCGGGCCTATGCGGACCTGGGCCACATCTATCGCGCGGAACGGATGAAACCGGGTCGGAACCCCTGGCTGCCGGGCTTTGTCGAAGGCCTGCTGGCCGAGGCCGCAGGGCAAACCGAGCCGCCGCCGCCGAAACGGCCGCTGCGCCCGCTGATCCAGAAATAGGGCG
>CAUJHW010000051.1 GCA_963205005.1 Pseudomonadota bacterium | reverse complement strand
GGAGGGCTGGTTTGAGCGGGGCGGTCCACATCGAGGCGATCAGCCCCGCGGTCATGCTGCTGGAGATCGACAACCCGCCGATGAACCCCCTCGGCGTCGGCATGCGCGCGACCTTCATGGCCGCGCTGGACGAGGTCGAGACCAACGAGGCCCTGCGCTGCATGATCGTCACCGGACGGGGCCGGGCGTTCTGCGCCGGCGACGACCTGAAGGACGACTCGCCGGCCGGAGAGGATCTCGCCGGATTCGGGCGCTTGCTCACCCGGCTGGACGAGACCCGGGTTCCGGTGGTGGCGGCGGTCAACGGCTGGGCGATCGGCGGCGGCTTCGAGCTGGCGCTGTGCTGCGACATCCGCCTGGCCTCGACCGAGGCGACGTTCGTCTGCGCCGGGGTCAACGTCGGGCTGATGGCCTCAACCTACCGCCTGCCGCGCCTGATCGGGGTGTCGCGGGCCAAGGCGATGCTGCTGACCGGCCTGCCGCATGACGCCGAATCCGCGGAGCGTTTCGGCCTGATCACCAGCCTGCATGCGCCGCAGGATCTGCGGCCGGCCGCGATCGCGCTGGCGGAACGGATCGCCAGTCGCGCCCCGCTGTCGGTGGAAGCTACGAAGCGCGCCGCCAACCGGGCCATGGATCTGGCGCCGGACGAGGCGGACCGGATGTGGGCGGAGGATCTTGGCCGGCTCCGGAAGTCGAGCGATCACCGGGCGGCCGTCGCGGCGTTCCGCGACCGCAGCCTGCCGGTCTTCACCCGAAGCTAGCGCTCGCTGGCGCGGCGGCCGGCGGGGCGGGTGTCGCCCTGCTGCACCTGACGGAACCGGGCGATGTAGATGGGCCCGACCGCCATGAGCACGCCAAGGGCGTCGGCGGTGACGTTGGTCGGCGACATGAGCTCGCCGGTTATGCAGGGGGACAATTCGCTGAACAGGACCACCCAGGCCGACACCAGAGGCACGTCTCCGCGTCGGGCAAACGGCATCAGCACATAAGCGAGGCTGGTCGCCGCGTAGAACAGCAGCGTCCTGGCGAGAAAGCTGTCGGCGATCGGCAGGAATGAGAGCGCCAGGGTCGCAAGGCCCACGGCCGCACCGACAGGCACGTAATGGCGCCGTGACAGGGCCGTGATGGCGGGGATGGAGACGTTCTGTCCAATCATCGTGACCAACACAGTAAACGGGGGCCGTGACTGCAGGCTTAAATTTCGTGGTTATGAGGGGGTATCCGACTTCCCGCATGGCGTGTGTTGTTGCCGAAGACGCGCAGGCGTCATGCCCCTTGCGCCACCCGGAAAGACGCGCTTTCAGAAGCCATGGACAAACTCTTTTTCGACCTGCAGGCGACCCACAACCCGCACCGGTGGTTCCTGCGGGTGGACCCTTCGATCTGCGTCGGTCCGGCCGCCAGTCCCTTCATGTTCGGCGGCGTGGGGCTGGCTTCGGCGGTGGCGGCCATGGAACGGACCTGTGACCGTCCTCTGATCTGGGCGACCGCCCAGTACCTCTCGTTCGCCAAGCCGCCCAGCGTGGTGGACCTTGATGTCTGGACGCCGGTCGAAGGCAAGTACAACACCCAGGCCCGGGTGATCGGTCATGTGGGCGACAAGGAGATCCTGACCGTCAACGCCGCGCTCGGCGCACGACCCAGCGAGATCAGCGGCCAATGGACTGATCGCCCCGACGCGCCGCCGCCGGAGGACTGCGATCCTGCCGATCACTGGCGTGCGGCTGAAGGCGGCCTGCACAGCCGCATCGAAGTCCGACTGGCCAAGGGCCGCTATGGCCTCGACCGCATCGGGCGGCCCGAAGCAGACGGCCGGACCCTTCTGTGGGCGCGGCCGCGCGAAGGCTTCGCCATCGACAGCACTATGCTGGCGGTGTTCGCCGACTTCGTGCCGCAGGGGATCGGCAATGCGCTCGGCAAGAACGCAGGCGGCAACAGCCTGGACAACACACTACGGATCCGGCGCATCGTGCCCACCGACTGGGTGCTCTGTGACATCCGGATCATGGGCGTTCACGGAGGGTTCGGGCACGGCTCGATGTACCTCTGGTCGCAGGATGGCGAGCTGATGGCCACGGCCAGTCAGTCGCTGATCGTGCGGGTCCGGGAACAGGCCGACGACCGCTGATCGCAGACGGCGCCCGAAAGGCTCGCCGCGCCTGTTCGAGGGTGTATTGAAGCGCCAATGTCGCGGACAAGGCTCACGTCGTCCGCCCGAGGGAGCGCTTCCAGGCATGTCATCCCATTCCGCCGGGTCCGCCGCGGTCTCGCTGTCCGCCCGCGCCGCCGCGCCGGCGACCGTGTGAAGGCCTGGTAGGCGGTTGCCGATCCTCATTCCCATCGACGACGCCGACGATCCGCGGCTGGAATCCTACCGCGACGTCCGCGAGCGTGATCTGGTCGGCCGGGACGGGCTGTTCCTCGCCGAGGGGCGGGTGGTTCTGGAAAAGGCCATCTCCGCGGATCCCGGCAGTATCGTCTCGGTGCTGGTCGCGGCCCACCGGGTGGCTGGTCTCGCTGACGTGCTGGTCGGGCTGCCAACCGGCACGCCGGTCTACGCTGCGGCGCAGGCGGCCATGGATCAGGTTGTGGGCTTTCCGATCCACCGGGGAATCCTGGCCGTAGGTCGTCTGCCGGCGCGCGATCCGGGAAAGCTGATTGCGGGCTTGCCGCCCCGGGCCCTGGTCGTCGGCCTGATCGGGATCGCCAATCACGACAATATGGGCGGCATCTTCCGCAACGCCGCGGCCTTCGGGGCCGACGCGGTCCTGCTTGATGACAGCTGTTGCGACCCGCTCTACCGCAAGGCCATCCGGGTCAGCGTCGGCGCCGCGCTCACCGTGCCGTTCGCCCGCGCCGGCGACGCCGGGGCCCTGGTCAGCGTGTTGGCGGCGGCGAATTTCGGGATTGCCGCCCTTTCGCCTTCCGGCCAGACCGACCTGGATGATCTCGATCTCGGGGATCGCGCCGCGGTGCTGTTCGGGGCGGAGGGGCCGGGGCTGCCCGCACCGATCCTGGCCCGGGTGCGAACGGTGGCCATTGCGATGGCCGGCGGCTTCGATTCCCTGAACGTGGCCACGACCAGTGGGATCGTCCTGCATCGCGCGGCCAGCGGACGTCGTACGCCGACTTAAAGGCAGGCTTAACTCAACGCGCGCGATAGTGGCTCCAGCAGGCGACGCCGAACGTCGTCGCGGGGAAACCGGATGACCAGGACGCAGAGCGCGCCGAGCGGGCCCGATCGCATGGAACAGTCTGTTCCGGTGTTCGATCGGGCGACTCGGCTTGCCCGCACGCTGTTCGGAGACGTCGGCGCGGAGATCACCCTGGTCAGCGAGACGGAGCTGTGGCGCAGCCGGGTCAGCGCCAACCAGGGCAATGGCGCGGGCGTCCGGGAAGTGATGCGCACCGGCGAGCTTATGTGGGTCGAGGATGCGTCCAAGGATCCGCGCTTCCGCGACGATCCGACCGTGACGGGCCCGCCCCATATCCGCTTCTACTGCGGCGCCCCGATCCGGCTGGCGGACGGAAAGACGCCCGGCGCGCTCTGGGTGGCCGGGATCGAGCCGCGCGCCTACGACCGCAGTCTGGCCAACCGCCTGCAGGACCTGGCCGACTTCGTGGCGGACGAATGGGTGCGGGTGGAGGCCCGGCGGGCCCAGGACGACTACCAGCGCACGATGTCGGCGATGATCAACGCCATGCCCGTGGCGATGGTCCTGACCGACCGGGACGTCCGCGTCCTCTATGCCAGTCCGCCCTGGATCAAGGCGCGCGGCCTCGAGGGCCGCGAGGTGATTGGCAAGACCCTCTATGAGCTCCGCCCTGACATGTTCGAGCAGTGGCGAACGGGCATCGACAACTGCATGACCGGGCTGCCGCATTCGGTGGACCGGCTGCAGATTCCGGATCTCGAAGGTGGTTCGGAGTGGGTGCGGGTCGAACTGGCGCCCTGGTATGAGTCCGATGGCCAGGTCGGCGGGCTGATCATCAGCTCCTACAGCATCACCCATGTGGTCGAGGCGCTGGAGCGCACGGAGCGTTCCGAAGAGCGCCTGAAGCTGGCGATGGAGATCGCCGACCTCCACGTCTACGAGATGGACTACGTGAACCGCGAACTGGTGAAGACCGGGGCGGAAGACACGTTCTTCGACGCGCCAAAGACCTACAAGGCGCTTGAGGCGGACATCTGGAGCAACATCGATCCGCGGGACCTGCCCGCGGCCAAGGCGGCATGGGACGATCATCTGCGAACGGGCGAACCCTACCGGCCGGAATATCGGGTCGTCCGCCAGGATGGCCGCGAGATCTGGGCGATGGGCGCCGCGGAGCTGATTTCAGACGAGACAGGCCGTCCGTTGCGGCTGGTGGGCGCCATGCGCAACATCACCGCCCAGAAGGCGGCGGAACAGGCGTTGCTGCAGGCGAAGGAAGCCGCTGAATCCGCCAACCGGGCCAAAAGCGCCTTCCTGGCGACCATGAGTCACGAGATCCGCACGCCGCTGAATGGTGTGCTCGGGATGACGCAGGCGATGGCGGCCGACTCCGACCTGGCCGACGTGCAGAGGGAACGGCTGGAGGTCATCCGGCAGTCGGGCGAAAGCCTGCTGGCGATCCTCAATGACGTGCTGGATCTCTCCAAGATCGAGGCCGGCAAGCTGGTTCTGGAAACCGCCCAGTTCGAGGTCGACGCCCTGGCCAAGACCGCCCACGCCACGTTCCAGGCGATCGCTGAGGCCAAGGGGCTCTCGTTCGAACTCAGCGTCGATCCGGCGGTCCGGGGCGTGTACGAGGGCGATCAGGTCCGGGTGCGCCAGATCCTCTGGAACCTGGTGTCCAACGCCCTGAAGTTCACCAGCCGTGGCGGCGTCAAGGTGCGCGTCGGGCGCGAGCGCGACGGCCTGTCCCTGACCGTGTTCGACAGCGGTATCGGCATGGCGCCTGAGCATCTTGCGGGTCTGTTCCAGAAGTTCGAGCAGGCCGACGCCTCCACCACGCGCCGCTTCGGGGGCACGGGACTTGGTCTCGCCATCTGCCGCGAGCTGGCTGAACTGATGGGCGGGACGATCACCGCCACCAGTGCGCCCGGCATGGGCTCGACCTTCACCGCCCACCTGCCGCTGAAGAAGGTGGCCCGGGCCACGCCGCAGCGCGCGGTCAAGTCCAGGTCGCGGGCGAAGCCGTCGTCCGAGCGGCCGATCCGGGTGCTGGCCGCCGAAGACAACGTCATGAACCAGATGGTCCTGCGGACCCTGCTGGCGCAGATCGGGATCGAGCCCGAGCTCGTCGCGGATGGACGGCTCGCGGTGACGGCCTGGGAACGCGAACCCTGGGACCTGATCCTGATGGACGTCCAGATGCCGATCATGGACGGCCCCAGCGCCACGGCGGTCATCCGCGCCCGCGAGCGGGCTCAGGGCCGCGCCCGGACTCCGATCGTGGCGCTGACCGCGAACGCCATGTCGCACCAGGTCGCCGAGTACCTGCAGTCGGGCATGGACGGTTTCGTGGCGAAACCCATCGAGGCCGGGCGTCTCTATGAGGCGGTGCAGACGGCCATCGACGGACGCGATGCGGCCGAGTCCGCCGTCGCCTGAGCTTTCAGACCGCCCGGCCGAACGCCGCGGCCGAAACCACCACATCCATGACCGTATCCCGGAAGTCGATCCGCCCCGGCTCGCCGCTTGCCGCGCCAGCGGCCACCATCAACGGCAGCAGGTGTTCCTCGCGCGGGTGCGCCACCCGGCCATAGGGTGCGGATTCCCAGTGGGCGAGGGCGTCGTCCCGCTGCGACGGGTCCGTGACCACGCCTTCAAGCCAGGCGTCGAACGCGACCGACCTGGCGGTGAACGCCGGGCTGAAACCGCGCATGTTGTGCCAGCTCATGCCGGACCCCACGATCAGCACGCCCTCATCCCGCAAGGGGGCGAGAGCGCGGCCGGCGGCCAGGTGCGCCGCGGCGTCCAGGCCCGCCTTCAGGGACAACTGCACCACCGGGACGTCGGCCAGCGGCGTGACCAGCTTCAGCGGGATGAACACGCCGTGGTCCCAGCCCCTGACGGGGTCGTCGCCGGATGCGATGCCGGCCCCGGCCAGGAGGTCCCGCACGCGGCCAGCCAGCGCCGGCGAGCCCGGCGCGGGGAAGGTCAACTGGTAGGTAGCCTCCGGAAAGCCGTAGTAGTCGAAGATCAGCTCAGGAGCGGGCGCGGAGCCGACCGTGAATTCCGCGGCTTCCCAGTGGCCCGAGACCACGAGGATGGCCTTGGGCAGCTCCGGCAGACCGGCGATGAGGCTCCTCAGATAGTCTGCCAGCGGGTCCCACGTGTCGGCCGGCCCACGGCTCCAGTCCATGAAGAAGCAGGGCCCCGCCCCGTGGGGGATGTAGACGGTCGGCAGGGACATGGGATGCGGGACCTTCCTGGCGGTGGGACTATGCGGCCTGCGCGGGTGCGGTGTCGCCGAGGATCTTCGCGATCCAGGCGCTGAAGGCGCCGCCGAAGGCGCGCAGGAAGTCGCTCGTCCCGGCGTTGACCAGTTCGCCCTTCTCGTCGAACAGGCTGAACGCGCCGCCGATGTAGGCCTCAGGCTGTTGCAGGGTGGCCACGTTCAGGAAGGCAAGGGACTGGCGCAGGTGATGGTTTGCGCCGAACCCGCCGACGGCGCCCGGTGAGACGCTGATCACCGCGCCAGGCTTGCCGTTCCAGACGCTCTGGCCGTAGGGCCGCGAGCCCACGTCGATGGCGTTCTTGAGCACGCCGGGGACGGAACGGTTGTACTCGGGCGTCACGAACAGCACCGCGTCGGCGGCGGCGATCTGCTCGCGGAACCGGACCCAGGCGGCGGGCGGCGCGGCTTCCAGATCCTGGTCGAAGTGGGGAAGGTCGCCGATCTCGACGAAGCTGAACGACAGGTCGGGCGTCAGCGCGGCCAGCGCATGGGCGACCTTGCGGTTGACGCTGTCCTTGCGGAGCGAGCCGACAACGACGGCGACGGTGCGGGGGTTTGTCATGGAGCGATCCTGAATTGAGCTGGCCGGCGCCGGGGGGCGTCGGGTGTGGTGTGAAGATGGTCTCGTCCCGTTCCGTTGATAATCGGAGCAAAAAGAAGGACTATGCTGCCGAACGGGAAATAGTCTGATGGACCGACTGGACGAGATCCGCGCCTTCGCCGCGGTCGCCGACGCGCGCAGCTTCACGCAGGGGGCGCGAAAGCTGGGTGTCTCGGGCGCCCAGGTCTCGAAGCTTGTGGCCCGTCTGGAGAACCGGCTGGGCGCGCGACTGCTCAATCGCACGACCCGAGATGTCTCGCTGACGGATACCGGGCAGGCCTATCTGGAGCGGGCGCGCGACCTTCTGGAAGGCTTTGACGCGCTGGAGAGTTCCGTGAAGGACCAGAGCGGGCCCAGCGGGCTGCTCAAGGTCTCCGCCCCGGTGTCCTTCGGCAAGGGGCAACTGACGCCGGCCCTGCTGGCCTTCGCCAACGGATGTCCCTCGGTCTCCCTCGACGTCAGCTTCACCGACCGGATGGTGAACCTGGTCGAGGAAGGGTTCGATGTCGCTGTCCGGATAGGGCATCTGAGCGATTCCTCGCTGGTGGCGCGCCGGCTGGCGGCCGTGCGGATGGTCACCTGCGCCGCGCCCGACTATCTGGCGCGCCACGGCACGCCGGGCGCACTGGAGGACCTGGGCCGGCATGAAGCGATCCTCGACACCAACGCGAAGGACGCCGCGGTCTGGCGTTTCGGACCGCAGGGCGATGCGCGGGATGTGCGCGTCCATGGCCGTCTGCGGTTCAACGGCGCGGAAGCCTGCGTTGCGGCGGCGGTGGCGGGATTCGGGATCACCCGGACCCCCGCCTTCGCGGCGGCGGACGAGCTCAGATCAGGCCGGCTGACGCCGATCCTGTGCAACTTCGAGCCGGAGCTGATCCACGTCCATGCGGTGTATCCGCACGCGCGGCACCTGGCCGCCAAGGTTCGCGCGTTCGTGGATTTCCTGGTCGAGCGCTACGCCGGCGAGCCTGAGTGGCACCAGGGCTGGGGCAGTCGGCATGCGGCGGGGCGCTGACCCGACCGACTGTAGCGGGAAGCCGGGCCTTCCCGGTTCCGCGGACGGAACCAGAAAGGCCCGGGGTCTCAGGCGAACGCCAGCCAGCGGCCGGCGGCGGCGGTCATGATCCAGACCAGGATGCTGGCCAGGGCCAGCCCCTTGAGCAGCGGCCCGCCATGGGAGCCGCGGCCCGAGGCGAGAGCCTGGAAGATCGCCGAGCCGAGGATCCAGACGACGAACCCCCAGGCGAACGCCTTGTTGGTGGGGTCAAGGTTGGCGAAGTCGTCGGCCTTGTAGACCACGTGGGTCATGATCTGCTGGGCGACGATCAGCAGGATCGCGCCGCCGAGGTAGACGATGCGGGTCAGGCCCCGCGAGGCGTAGAGGACCACAAGACCCGCTGCGAAGATGACGTGCCACAGCCCCGGGTTGGCCAGCTTTGCCGACAGGAACACCCAGATCGCCACCGCGAAGATGGCGAGCCCGATGACACCGGAGATCCGCGACGCGGCGCTCAGGGCCCCATCGTTGCGGGCCGCGGGCAGGGTCACGCCGTAGGTGAGGATGATGGCCGCCAGCAGGCCGATCATCTTCGCCGAAAAGGCTTCCGACGTGTAGAGCCGCTCGGCGTTCGACGCGCCGATCAGGATGCCGGACACGACGATTCCGATCACGCCCACATGCATCCAGACCGCAAGGTTGCGATGCACCTCGCGGGGCGATTCCTCGGTGATCCCGACGCCGATCAGGCGCAGGTTCATAAGGATGCTCGCGCCGCCGAGGACGATCAGCGACAGGATGTGGCCGACTTCGAACTGGGCGAACAGCGGCTTGACCTGCTTGCCCGGGAAGACGTTGTCGAGGTTCTCCACCCAGACTGACAGGTGGGGGAAGAAGTCCTGAGGCGCCATTGTCATAGGGGCATCCCCTTCAGGTTGATGGCGCCCGTTTCGGAGGTCTTGCACTCCTGAAGTGTGTTCGCCCAGTCGGGCAGGGCCTTGCCGCAGTTGTACCAGTCATAGGCGATGAACCGGCCGCAGGTGATCACCAGAATCCAGGAGAGGATCGAGATCAGGGCGGAGGCCCGGACCTTGGCGGGCGGCGCGGCCAGCGTGTCCCAGTCGGCCATGCTCCGCTGGACACGGAAGTGGAAGACCATGATGTTGATGGCCGCCACCACGAGGAACACCAGCTTCAGCCGGAACCACATGTTGTGGTAGTAGAGCAGGGGCTTTGCGTAGAAGAGCGCGACGCCGGTCGCCAGCATGATCAAGAGGCCGAAGATGGTCAGCGGCAGGATCTTGTTGCTGAGCACGGAGATCGGCGTGCGCTTGAAGATCCCGCCCAGCATCCGCAGGTCGACGATGAAGATCGTGCCGGCGAACAGCATCAGCGAGAGGACGTGGGTGCCCTCGAGCAACCCCCAGAAGTTCAGGGAACTGGCCAGCGAGTCGCTCCACGACGGATCGAACTCGCCGGGTCCCTTGCCGACCTGCGTGGCCAGCCAGACCAGGAATTCACGTATCAAGTGCGGAGTCCCCCCTCCAAAACATACCGTCTCTTCTAGGTAGACCGGTATTCGCCTGCATTGCCGGAATGCGTCGGTGCGGAAACAAGGTTCCGGCGCCCGAGCGCACTCGGCCAGCCTCCCCAACGGCTTGGTCCGGAATGCTAAGAGGCGTTGACCCCGCCCGCAATCGGCATTTGGGGAGGCGAGCCGAAGGCCCGGGACGGGGGGCGGTCGCGCGGACCCCTTGATTTTCGGCGGCCGACCGGCTCGTTAGGCGCATGAGCAGGCCTCCCAGAGTGATGATCGCCGGTGCGGGCGTCCTGGGCCTCGCCACGGCGGTAGCCCTTGCGGACGCCGGCTGCGCGGTCACGGTCTGCGACCCGGCGGACCGCAACGCCTCGGGCGTCGCGGCGGGGATGATCGCGCCCGCGTTCGAGGCGGCCCTGGACGAGAGCGCACGGCCCCATGCGGGACTGCTGATGGCGGCGCGGAATCTCTGGCCGGCGCTGGCCGAACGCGCCGGGATCGAGCTCGACCGGACCGGTGCGCTGGCGGTGGGACCCGACGACTGGCTGGATGGCGTCGCCGCCTCGCTGACCGCGCTCGATGCCCGGCCGATGGACATCGGCGGCGGTACGGCCCGGGCGCTCGCACCGGGACTGTCAGACACTTTCGCTCGCGCCCTGCTGAGCCGCGAGGACTGGCGGGTGGACGCTCCCGTCGCGCTTGCCGCGCTTCGGAACACGGCAGAGGCGGCCGGCGTGCAGTTCCGACCCTGGCGGGTATCGTCGCGGGGCAACGCGGACGTCCTCGTCGTCGCCACAGGGGCGTCGGCGGATCTCGAGCTTGCTCCCGAGCTGGCCGGACTGGCTCCGATCAAGGGCCATATCGTTCGCGTGGCGCGCCCGGCGGTGGGCGCTGTGGTTCGCAGCCGGGGCATCTACGCCGCCCCGGGCGAGGCCATGGCGTTCGGCGCGACCATGGAGCCCGGGTTCGGCGACGACGCCGTGGACCCGACGAAGGCCGAGCCCCTGCTGGCGGCGGGGCTGCAGCTGTTTCCTGGCCTGGCCGGAACGCCCGCGACCTTCGCGGCCGGCGTACGGGCGGCGACGTCCGACGGACTGCCCATGGTGGGGCCCAGCGCCGAACCCGCGGTCGTCCTCGCGGTCGGACCCCGCCGCAACGGCTGGCTGCTCGCGCCGCTTGTGGCCCAGATCGTGACGGCGTTCGTGACCGGACGCGATCCGGGTCCGTACGCCGGACGCTTCGACCCGAAACGCTTCAGGGCATGACGATGAACGGCTTCTGGTTCACCGAGGAACAGCAGGCGATCCGCGAGAGCGTGCTCCGCCTCTGCGAGCGGTTCGACGCCGACTACTGGCGGCGCACCGACGAAACGGGGGATTTCCCCGAGGCCTTCGTGGCCGCCATGGCCGGCGCCGGCTGGCTTGGCGCGGCCATGCCGGTGGAGCTGGGCGGTTCCGGCCTCGGGCTCACCGAAGCCGCCATCGCCATGCAGGCGGTGGCCGAGAGCGGCGCGGGCTTTTCAGGGGCCAGCGCCCTGCACCTCAATATCTTCGGCCCCATGCCGCTGGCCCGGTTCGGCACGGAAGAGCAGAAGCGCAAGCTGATCCCGCGCCTGATTTCCGGCGAGGACCGAATGTGCTTCGGCGTCACAGAGCCGGATGCAGGCCTGGACACCACCAGCCTGACCACCCGGGCGGTCCGCACCAACAACGGCTATGTCATCTCCGGCCGGAAGATGTGGACGACCATGGCGCAGCGGGCGACCAAGATGCTGATTGTCGCCCGCACCACGCCCAAGGCCGAGGTGAAGAAGGCGACCGACGGGATCAGCCTGTTCTACGTGGACTTCGACCGCGAGCGGATCCAGGCAACGCCGATCCCGAAGATGGGCCGCAAGGCCATCGAATCGAACTCGGTGTTCATCGACGATCTTCACGTGCCGGCCGACGCCCTCGTCGGCGAGGAGGGGCGCGGGTTCCACTATCTGCTGGAGGGACTGAACCCCGAGCGGGTGCTGATCGGCGCCGAGGCCGTGGGTCTTGGCCGGGCGGCCCTGAAGCGGGCGGCGGGCTACGCGAAGGCGCGCGTGGTCTTCGGTCGTCCCATCGGACAGAACCAGGGCGTCGCCCATCCGCTGGCCCGGGCCTGGGCGGAACTGGAGGCCGCCAACCTGATGGCCTTCAAGGCGGCCGCCCTGCACGACGCCGGCCGTGAGTGCGGGGCCGAGGCCAATGCCGCCAAGTATCTGGGCGGGGAGGCGGGCTACCGCGCCTGCGAGGCCGCGGTCATGGCCCATGGCGGCATGGGCTACGCGAAGGAATTCGACGTGGAGCGCTACATGCGCGAGTCGATGATCGCCCGCCTCGCGCCAGTCAGTCGCGAGATGATCTTCAACTACATCGCCGAGCGCGTCCTGGGCCTGCCGAAGAGCTACTGAGCGCCCGCCGGCAGGCCGTCGCCGGCCTCACCCGGGCAGGCGGAAGCGGATCGGAATCGTGACCTGCGCGCCCTCGACCGGGCGACCGTCGACGGTCTGCGGGCTCATGCGGAAGAACCTAGCCAGCTTGATCGCGGCTGGACCGAAACCCTCGCTCGCGGGCGTTTCGGACGCGATGCGACAGTCGACCACCGCGCCACGGGCGGTCACGGCGCAGGTGATTGTCGCCAGGCCCTCGACCTCGCGACGGGCGGCGCTGTCGGGATAGTAGCGGGCCATCTCCAATCCGGTCGGCCGGGCCAGCCACGTCGGATTGCGGATCACGGGGTCGGCCGGGGGCTGGGGCGGGTCGGCTGGCGGCCCGATTGTGGCGACGGGCCCCACGGTCCGGGGGGGCTCTTCCGTGCGGACGGGTTCTACCGGGATCGGCTCGACGGTGGAGGTGGTCTCCGCCGTCGAGACGGGCTGGCGCGGGGCAAGGCTGGGGCGCGGCGTCGGCGGCTCCGGCAGAGGCGGCTTGAGATCGATGATGTCAACGATCTGCGGCGGTGGGTCCGCAAGGACCGGCGCGGGCGCAGGGGCGAACTGCTGTAGGGCCAGATAGGCCGCGATGGTCGCGTGGACGCCCAGCGAGACCGCGACAATGACGGAAGTCCCCGGCGACAGCCGCCGGCGGGGCGGGGCGGCATCGAAGGGGGTGAAGGTCCGGGCGATCATGGCGTACTCCCTCAGGGGTGTGGCGGGAAATTACGACAGTAAGAAATGACGAATGTAAGTTTCTGTCAAGCGGCAGAAATTGCCCAGGTTAGCGACGCGTTAACCATGACCGGCGATTGCTGGGGCATGGCCGTCCAGGGAATCCGGGGCATTGTCGAAGCCGCGATCGAACGCGCCTCCAGGGCGACGGGCGTCGATTTCGGATTCCTGATGAAGACCGCCGGGCGGGAGAGCAGCTACAACCCCCGCGCCCAGGCCACGTCATCCTCCGCCGCCGGCCTGTTCCAGTTCGTCGAGCAGACCTGGCTGTCCACGCTGAAGCAGCATGGGACCAAGCACGGCTACGCCCGTTATGCCGACCTGATCACGCGCGGCTCTGACGGACGCTACCGGGTCGAGGGCGGCGACGCTCGACGCGCGGTCATGGACCTGCGACTCGATCCGCACGCGGCCTCGCTCATGGCGGGCGAGCTGACGTCCGACCACGCCTCGTACCTGAAAGGGCGGGTGGGCCGATCCCCGACGGCGGGAGAACTGTACGCTGCGCACTTCCTGGGGCCGCAGGGCTCCGCGAAGCTTATAGAGGCCATGCAGTCGCGCCCTGGCGTGGCAGCCGCCTCGCTGTTTCCTGACGCCGCCCGCGCGAACAAGGCGATCTTCTACCGCGACGGCCGGGCGGCCACGGTGGGCGAGGTCTATGCCAACCTGACCCTAGGCGCCGGGAGCGGCGGCGCCATCGGCCCGGCGGAAACCGGACCGGCTCCGGACCAGGGCGGCTTCATCCAGTACGCCTCGACGCGCCGCACGGCCCGCCAGCAGGAGCAGGAGGCGCTGATCGCCCTGATCCTCAAGGGCTCTCAGCCTTCGGACCAGATGGGAGTCGGCAGCCGCCTGACCGGCTCGATATTCACCAGCGAGATGCTGAAGGTTCTCTCCGACAGCCGGGACAGCTAGGCGGCGGCGCCTGCCGCCAGCATCGCCTCGATCTGCGCTTCGCCATAGCCCAGCTCGGCCAGGACATCGCGGGTGTGCTCGCCCAGGCGAGGCGCGCGCGGGCGGACCGTGGCGTCGGCGCCGGGGAAGCGCGCGGGCGCGGCGGGCGAGCGGAAGGTCCCGCCCTGGCCATCCTCGACATCGATGAAGGCCCCGGCGGCCGCGGCCTGCGGATCGGCGGCGACCTCGGCAGGGGTCTGCACCGCAGACCAGACCAGATCGGCCTCGTCCATCCGCCTGGCGATCTCGTCGAAGGGCAGGGCGGCGAAGGCGGCGTCGAACTCGCCGTTCAGCGCCAGCGCGTTCTCGCGACGCGCGCGACCCGTGGCGAAGCGTTCGTCCGTGACCAGGTCGGGTCGACCGGCGACCTCGCAGAACTTCTCCCATCCGCCGCTCGATCCGCGCGGGTTGTGCACGAACCAGCGTCCGTCTGCGCTCATGAAGAAGTTGGCGAGCGCGTTGGTCGGATTGGCGCGGGTGCGGTTCGACGCCAGCCGTCCGAACTTGAGCTGCACCGCGAGATCGGAGCTGACGGTCCAGATTCCGGCGGTGAGCAGCGAGGTCTGCACCAACCGGCCTTCGCCGGTCTTCTGCTGCTCGTAGAGCGCCGCCAGGATGGCCGACACCGTGGCCAGCGACGTGATGTGGTCACCAAAGCCGGTGCGCAGCATGAACGGGTCGGCGCCCTTGGGGGCGGTCATGTTGGCGACGCCGGCGCGGGCCCAGAACGAGGTCACGTCGAAGCCGGGCTTGTGGGCTTCCGGGCCCTCGAGGCCGTAGCCGGTGATCACGGCGTAGACGAGGCGGGGGTTGGCCGCCCGCAGGGTCTTGTCGTCGAGGCCATAGCGCTTCAGCGACACCGGCCGGACGTTGGTGAGGAAGACATCCGCCGTCTCGGCCAGCTTCGCCAGCGCATCGCGGCCGTCGGGCTGGGTGATGTCGAGGACGATCCCCCGCTTGCCGCGATTGTCGAGGTCGAAGATCGGGTTGGCGCCGAGGTCGCTTTTGTGGTCGCCGAAGACGTGGCGCATGGTGTCGCCGCCGGGCCGCTCCACCTTGATCACGTCGGCGCCCCAGTCGCCCAGGATGCACGCCGCGCCGGGTCCGGCGATGTAGGCGGAGAAATCGACGACCTTGAGACCCTTGAGCAGCACGCTTCTCTCCCGTCTTTCGCCGCCATGCTAGCGCGGCGCCGCCGGCCTAGGCTAACGCGCGGTCGTGCGCCAGTGGCCGCTGCGGCATGGCCGCGCCAATCCTTCCGGCGGCCCGCGTCCTGGCGACGCAGTTTGCGAAATCCTTAATCCACAGATTCGGCTGGCAACCTCTCGTTAAGCTCCGCCTCGCAATGTCGACTCGTGGGACTCCGGTCCTGCTTCGGGGAGGGGCTCACGGGCATGGCGACGACGCGCTCAGCGCTGACGGATGAGGACGTCCGCACGCTGGTGAAGTGCGCCACGCCGGACGAACGCGCGCTCGCAGCCCGCAAGCTCTGCGTCACCATGGATCGCGAGGCGCTCAGCGACGAGGATCGCGCCCTGGCCGCCGATATCCTCAGGGTGATGGCCGCTGACGCCGCGGAGAAGGTGCGCACGGCGATCGCCGAGACATTGCGGGCGTCCGACGTCGTGCCGCACGATGTGGCGCTCCGGCTGGCCCGGGACGTCGAGGCGGTCTCGCTGCCGCTGCTGTCGTTCTCGCCGGTGTTCACCGACGACGACCTCGCCGAGATCGTGCGGCTGGGCGGACCCGTGCGGCAGGTGGCCATCGCCCGGCGCCCGGAGATCTCGCGCGTCGTCACCGACAGTCTCGCCGAGCATGGCGGCGAACGGGCCCTGACGGTGGCCTGCGCCAATCCCGGTGCCGACTTCTCCGACGGCTCACTGAACCAGATCGTCGACCGTTTCGAGAAATCCGAGCGCGTTCTGGCGGCCATGGCCTATCGACAGGTCCTGCCGCTCTCGGTGAGCGAGCGCCTGGTGACCCTGGTCAGCGAGCAGGTCCGCGAGCACCTCGTCACTCATCATGCGCTCAGCGCGCAGGCGGCGCTGGAGATCGCCACCGGCGCAGCGGAGCGGGCCACGGTCGATATCGTCGACCAGGCCGGGCGCACCGCCGACGTGAAGGGCCTGGTTACCCACCTCCAGGCCGAACGGCGACTGACCGCCTCACTGCTTCTCCGGGCCCTGGCCCACGGGCACATGACCTTCTTCGAGTGGGGCGTGGCCGAGCTGGCCGGGGTTCCGCACCATCGCACGTGGCTGATGATCCATGATGCTGGGCCGCTGGGTCTGCGGGCCATCTATGAGCGCGCCGGCCTGCCCGCACGCATCTTTCCCGCCTTCCGGGCAGCGGTGGACACGTTCCATTCCATGGAGTTCGACGGCGGGCCGAGGGATCAGGAGCGGTTCCAGGAGCGGATGCTTCAGCGCTTTCTGACCCAGCCAGAGGCCGCGGCCCGCGAGGACGTGGACTACCTGCTCGACCGCATGGGCCAGATGGCCGGTCGCGCCCGCGAAGCGGCCAACGTCGCCTGAGGCGCTTGCCTGCGGGCCGGCCGCGCTCCAAGCTGGAGGCATGAGCGAACGTCCCCAGCCTTCCGAACCCAAGTCGTCGGCCACCATTCTCCTCCTGCGCGATGAGCCGGCGTTCGAGGTCCTGATGGTCAAGCGCCATCACCAGATCGACTTCGCCTCGGGCGCCCTGGTGTTTCCCGGCGGCAAGACCCACGCCGGCGACCAGGATCCCGCCTGGGCGGAGCACTGCACGGGCTGGGGCGCCTTCGATGACGAGCAGCGGGTGCTGAGGATCGGCGCGATCCGCGAAGCCTATGAGGAAGCTGGCATCCTGATCGCCGAGGGGCTGGATGGCGCCCATTTCGACAAGGTCTGCGACCCCGCGGTGCGGGCGGCGGTCGACCGGGGCGAGACGGCCTTCATCGACGTGATCCGCGAACTGGGCGTGCGCCTGCGCCTGGACGCCCTGACCGTGTTCGCCCGGTGGATCACGCCGGTGATGATGCCGAAGCGGTTCGACACCTGGTTCTATGCCGTGCATGCGCCGGCCGATCAGGTGGCCGCGGCCGACGGGCGCGAGGCGGTGGACGCCGAGTGGATCGGCCCGCACGAGATCCTGCGGATGGAAGCCGCCGGCGAGCGGACGGTGATCTTCCCGACGCGAATGAACGTCCAGCTGCTGGCGGAAGCCCGCAGCGCCGACGACTGCGTGGCGCGCGCCAGGGCGCGGACGCTGGTGACCGTGCTGCCGAAGGTCGAGGTGCGCGGCGAGAAGCGGGTTCTCGTCCTGCCGCCGGATGCGGGCTACGGCGACGTGGCCGAGCCGATGGAGCGGATCGGCGCCTAGGCGCCGTATTCCTTCACGCGACCTTCGAGTTCCTGGACAAGCATCTTCCCGACCGGGTGTTCCTCGGTCTTGATGTCGTCCCGGGCCGCGGCCTTGATGGCGTCGATATGGGCGTCGATCAGCGACATCGGCGCCTGCAGGCGCTTGGACTTGTCGTCGATCAGGCGGCAGAGCAGGCCGGCGATCCGGGTGATCAGCGGAAAGCCGTAGGTGGCGCCGAGGCCCTTGAGGTCATGGGCGCGCAGGTAGAGCGACTCCATGTTCTCGTGGGTCGCGCCGTCGGCTTTCACCGTGGCGCGCGCGCCCTCGAGCTTGCTGATCTCGTCGTTCAGCCACTGGACGAAGTTGCCCGAAAGGCTCTTCAGGGCCGCTTCAGCCTTGGCGATCGCCGCCGGGTCGATGGCGCCGAGCCGACCGCCCACGCGAAGGCGCAGGGCATTCGGGGTCTGGATCATTTGGCCGGACTTGGGCTCGCTCACGTGACTCTCCTACGGGATCGCCGGGGACGGTATCCGGTAGCGGTTAATAAGCGGCGAAAGTGACGCCTGTGTCGTCTAAGCCGAGAACTGCTCTGCCAGCACCCGTTCGCCCAGGCTGCGCCCGGCGTCGAACAGCATGCAGATGGCCACGTCGCGGTCCTCGGCGATGTAGACTTCCATCACGTTGGGCGCCTCGAAATTGTCGGCCACGGCGCTGACCGGCCGCTTGGGCGCCTCAAGCACTTCGAGTCGCATGCGCGCGGTGTGCGACAGGAGCGCGCCCCGCCAGCGACGGGGCCGGAATGCGCTGATCGGAGTGAGGGCGAGGATCTTGGAATCCAGGGGGATGATCGGGCCGTGAGCCGAGAGGTTGTAGGCCGTCGATCCCATCGGGGTGGAGATCAGCGCGCCGTCGCAGATCAGTTCCGGCAGCCGCACCTTTCCGTCCACCGAGATCCGCAGCTTTGCGGCCTGGCGGGTGGTGCGCAGCAGGCTGACCTCGTTGAAGGCCAGCGCCTCGTGTGTCTTGCCGTCGACGTCCACGGCCTGCATTCGCAGGGGGTGGATCTCGGCCTGCTCGGCGGCATTGATCCGCCCCAGCAGGTCATCGTCGGCGAACTCGTTCATCAGGAAGCCGACGGAGCCCTTGTTCATGCCATAGATCGGCTTGCCCGTGGCCATGAGCGCGTGGACCGTCTCCAGCATGAAGCCGTCACCGCCCAGGGCGACGATCACCTGTGCATCGTCGATGCCGGCGTCGCCATAGCGGGCCGCAAGCTTGTCGCGGGCCTCCTGGGCTTCCGGCCGGCTGCTGGCCACGAAGGTGAGGCGGGTCACGAAGGACTTGTTTTTCATCGGCGGTCAGAAATGCCGATGCGCGGCTCCGTGTCAAACGCGCGTTGGGTTCAGGGGGTCACGAGCGCCCGCGCCGCCTGCCGGAACGCCGCCCCGGCCACTTCCTGGGATACCGGCGCGAAGGCGACCGAGGCCTTGCGCGTGCCCTCGACGCCGCCGCCCGGTCGGCCATTGTTGAGCTTGCGGGTCATGTCGAGGATGTCCGGGAACACGCTGCGGTCGATGCCGACGGCGGCGCAGGCCAGAGCCAGCAGTTCCGGACGCTCGGAGTCCAGCGTCGCGTGAACATGCGCGGCGTCGAAGCGACCCAGCATCGCAAGGGCGGTGGCGAACAGGCCGAGACGGCCCTCGCGCAGCGCCCGGACGAGGTAGGCCGGCCGTAGCTGTCCAGCGTTGTAGAGCTTGTCGATCAGCCGCTGTTCCATGACCTCGCGCTCGCCCTCCCGCTGGGTGCGGGGTGTCGCGTCCGTGGCGAGACTGTGGTGGGCCTCGTTCACCGAGGCGGCGAGGGCTTCGTCAAGGAGCGAGACATCCAGCCGGAAGCGGTCGGTCAGTCCCTGGCGCAGGGCCAGGCCGACCCAGAGGTACAGGCGCTTGGCGAGCTGGCCGGTCAGCATCGGGTGCTGGGTCAGCGGCGACCGCATCGCCGCGATCTGGCGCGAAGCCTCGACCAGCTCGGCCATGTCTGACGGCGAGAGTTCCGCGGTGTAGTTGCCCGCCAGCGCCGTCAGAACCGCCGGTTCGGCCTGTTCCAGGATGGCGGCGACGACGGTCTGGGTCAGCTGCGGGCGGCGGGCGACCTCGATCTGGTGCTCGATCGTGGCCTCGACCAGCAGGCGCACGAGATCGAGCTCCTTCAGCACCGGGCTGTGGGCGATGATCGGGCGGGCGATCTCGATGTCGTCCAGCGCCAGCACGTTGATCAGGGCGTTCGGCGCCCATTCCGCGGACGAGAGCTTGCGCGACAGCCGATGGCGTATGTCCCGCTCGGCTTCGACCACAAGGCTCATGAAGATGGACGAGAGCAGGGCCTGGATGGCCGGCGTCTTCATGGCCACGCCGGCGTGCGGCGAGTCGCACAGGTCCGCGATCGCCAGCAGGAGGCGTTCCCGGTCAGCCGGCTGACGGCTCTTTGCGAGGTCGAACAGACTTTCGCTGTTCATCGCGAGGTTCAATGCCGGATCCCTCCATTCTAAAGCGAACGCGGCTAGGCTCAGGATGGAGGCTGGCAATGAAGACATGCTTAAGCTCCAATCCAGGGGAAGGAACGAGACACTATGGCGCAGCCTCTGATCCTGGCGCTCGACCAGGGCACCACCAGCACACGGGCCATCCTGTTCACGGCGGACGGGACGGCGCTGGCCGAGGCCGGGCGGCCGTTGCACCAGCATTATCCGAGTGACGGCTGGGTCGAACACGACGCCGATGAGATCTTCGACGCCGCCGTCGCGGTGCTTAACGAGGCGGTCGACAAGGCGGGCGTCTCGCTTGCCGACGTGGCCGCGATCGGGATCACCAACCAGCGCGAGACGGTGGTCGTCTGGGACCGCGTGAGCGGACGGCCGATCCACAACGCCATCGTCTGGCAGGACCGGCGCACCGAGGCGCTGTGTGCGCAACTGCGCGACGCAGGACGGGAAGACCGGGTGACGCGGATCACCGGCCTGCTGCTCGATCCCTACTTTTCCGGGACCAAGCTGGCCTGGTTGCTGGATGAGGTTCCCGGCGCGCGCCAGGCGGCCGTGGCGGGCGAACTGCTGGCGGGGACCATCGACAGCTGGCTGATCTGGAAACTGACCGGCGGGCGGGTCCACGCGACCGACGCCACCAACGCCTCGCGCACCCTGCTGTACGACATCCGCGCCGGGAAGTGGTCGGGCGAGATGGGCGAGATGCTGAATGTTCCGCTGTCGATGCTGCCCCAGGTCCGCGACTGCGCCGCCGACTTTGGCGAGACCGAACCGGGGATCCTGGGGCGGGCGATCCCGATCCGCGGTGTCGCCGGCGACCAGCAGGCGGCGCTGATGGGGCAGGGCTGTATCCGGCCCGGCGAGATGAAGGCCACCTACGGCACCGGCTGCTTCATGCTCGTCAACACGGGCGAGACGGCGCCTGTCTCGGAGGCGCGTCTGCTCACGACGATCGCGGCCCAGGTCGGCGGGCGGACAACCTATGCGCTGGAAGGCGCGATCTTCATCGCCGGGGCGGCGATCCAGTGGCTGGGCGAGGGGCTGGGCCTGCAGGGTGGGCCGCAGGCGGCCGAAGCGCTCGCGCAGAAGGCCAACGACGAACTCGGGGTGGTGCTGGTCCCGGCGTTCACCGGCCTGGGCGCGCCCTGGTGGGACGCCGGCGCCCGCGGGGCCCTGTTCGGGCTGACCCGCGACGCGGGCCTGGCCGAGATTTCCCGCGCCGCGTTCGACGCCTGCGCCCTGCAGACCCGCGACCTGATCGAGGCCATGCGCGCCGATGCGCCGGCGGCGTTCAGGGGCGATGTCGAACTGCGGATCGACGGCGGCATGGCGCGCAGTGCGTGGTTCAGCCAGCGTCTGTCCGACCTCACGGGCATTGGCGTCTGCCGTGCGACCTACCAGGAAACCACGGCGCTGGGCGCGGCCCTGTTTGCCGGGGTAGCCGCCGGTATCTACCGCGACGTGGAAGAGGCCGCGGCGTCCCGGCCCACCACCGAAGGTTTCGCGCCGGACCTGTCGGTAGACCGGCGCGAGCGCGCCTATGCCCGCTGGCTGGACGCGGTGGCCCGGGTCCGCAACGGCTAGATGACGCGCACGCCTGGCGCGGCGTCGGGACCGGCAGACACGAGGCGGCCCACGGCCCGGGCGTCGGCGAAGCCCCGGGAACGCGCCAGCGCCAGGACACCCTCGGCGGCCTCCTCGGCCACGGCGATCAGCAGGCCGCCACTGGTCTGCGGATCGGTCAGCAGGTCGCGCTGCCAGCCCGCGAGGTCGCCGGGCAGGGTCACGTGCGCGCCATAGCTGTCCCAGTTGCGGCCCGAGGCGCCGGTCCGGACGCCGTCGCGAAGAAGCCCCTCGACCCCCGGCAGGATCGCCGCGCTGTCGGCGAGGATCTCGGCGACCAGTCCGCCGCCCTGCGCCATCTCCAGGGCGTGGCCCAGCAGGCCGAAGCCGGTCACGTCAGTCACAGCATGGATGCCCGGCCTGTCAGGCAGATCGCGGCCGATGACGTTCAACTGGGTCGTGGTCCGGATCAGCGCCGCATACCCGGCGTCGTCCAGCCGGTCCTGCTTGAACGCCGCGCTCAGCACGCCGACGCCGAGGGGCTTTGTCAGGATCAGAATGTCGCCCGCCCGGCCCGCCCGGTTGGTCAGCACCCGGTCCGGGTGCACCAGACCCAGCGCGACCAGTCCATAGATCGGCTCGACGCTGTCGATGGAGTGCCCCCCTGCGACAGGCACGCCGGCTGCGGCGCACACTGAAGCGCCGCCGGCGAGGACCGCGCCGATCGTGGCGGGGTCGAGTTTCGAGACCGGCATGCCGACGATGGCCAGGGCCATGATCGGCGTCCCGCCCATGGCGTAGACGTCGGACAGGGCGTTGGTCGCCGCGATGCGGCCGAAGTCGAACGGATCGTCGACCATGGGCATGAAGAAATCGGTGGTGGCCACCAGCGCCTGGCTGTCGTTCAGGCGCCAGACCGCAGCGTCGTCCGAGGTCTCCGTTCCGACCATCAGGTTGGGGAAGGCCGCGGCGGCCGGCATGCTGGCCATGATCTCGCGCAGGACGGCGGGGGCCAGCTTGCAGCCGCAGCCGCCGCCGTGGGCGAGAGAAGTGAGGCGGACCGTCTCAGACATGGGCTCTCCAGAAGCGCGATACAGGCTATAGCACCGCCATGACCGTGCAGGTGACACAGGACGTCACGCCAGCCGCCCTGGCGCGATTCGACATGGTGATCGACGTCCGCAGTCCGGGCGAGTTCGCGCAGGATCACCTTCCGGGCGCGGTGAACCTGCCGGTGCTCACGGACGCGGAGCGGGCCGAGGTGGGCACGATCTACGTTCAGGACTCCCGCTTCAAGGCCCGGCGGCTGGGCGCGGCCCATGTCGCCCGCAATGTCGCCCGTCACCTGGAAGAGGCGCTTTCCGACCGCGAGGGCGGCTTCGCGCCGCTGATCTACTGCTGGCGGGGCGGCATGCGGTCCAATTCCATGGCGATCATCCTCGATCAGGTCGGGTGGCGCACGACGGTGCTGGACGGCGGGTATCGCACCTACCGGCGGGCCGTGACGGCGAGGCTCTACGACCAGGATCTAGGGCTGGATTTCATCCTGCTGGACGGCCACACGGGGTCGGCCAAGACCGAGGTGCTGGGCCTCATGGCGCAGCGCGGGTTCCAGACCCTGGACCTCGAGGGGCTCGCCCGGCATCGCGGCTCGCTGTTCGGCGGGTTCGCCGGTCGGCCGCAACCCACCCAGAAACTGTTCGAGACCGAACTGCTGCAGGCGCTGGACGCTCTCGATCCGGCCCGGCCGGTGATCGCCGAGGCAGAATCGAGCAAGATCGGCGACCGCATGGTGCCACCCGCCCTGTGGACCCGGCTGGCGCTCGCGCCGCGGATCGAACTGAGCGCGGGCCGTCCGGAACGCGCGCGCTATCTGGTCGAGGCCTATGGCGACATGATCGCCGACCATGCGGCCCTCGGCGCCGCGATCGACCGGATGCCGGTGCAGCCCAGCCGCGAGCGCCGGGTCCTGTGGCAGTCGATGATCGACGCCGGGAACTTCGCCGAACTGGCCGAGGCGGTCATGGCGCTTCACTATGACCCCGCCTACGACCGCTCCAGCCGCAAGCACGATCGCCCGCTGCTGGGCGAGGTCTCGCTGGACCCGACCGATCCCGCCAGCCGGGCCGCCGCAGCCGACTCCGTGGCGCGCCTGGCCGCCACGCTTGACGATGGCGTCCCGCGGGGCGACTCTTGAGGCAACAGAGATGAGGGAGTTGGCCATGGCGGACGGTTCGGTCGCAGGCGTCGTTTCGTTGCAGGGCAAGGTGAGCGCGGAGGAATGGCAGGCGCGGGTCGACCTGGCCGCCCTCTACCGGCTGGTGGCGCTGCACGGTTGGGATGACCTGATCTACACCCACATCTCGGCGCGGATTCCCGGGCCGGAACATCATTTCCTGATCAACCCGTACGGCTTGCTGTTCGAGGAGATCACCGCCTCATCGCTGGTGAAGATCGATCTGGACGGCAACATCCTCCAGGACACGCCCTATTTCATCAATCCGGCGGGCTTCACGATCCACTCGGCGATCCATGCCGCCCGCGAGGACGCCAAGTACGTGATGCACCTTCATTCCGACCAGGGCGTCGCTGTTGCGGCCCAGAAGGATGGCCTGCTGCCCCTGTCGCAGCATGCGCTGATCTGCCTGCCCCGGCTGGCGTACCATGACTACGAGGGCATCGCCCTGAACCATGACGAGCGTGAGCGGCTGGTGGCCGATATCGGCGACAAGACCATGATGTTGCTGAAGAACCATGGGACGCTGACCGTGGGCGACACGGCTGCGAACTGCTGGGTGAACATGTATTATCTGGAGCGCGCCTGCACCATGCAGGTGATGGCCATGACGGCAGGGCGTAACAACGTCCTGATCGCCCCGGAAGCCTCTCAGGCGGAAGTCCGGTCTCAGGTGGCCCGCGGCATCGGCGGCGCGCTCGCCTGGCCCGCCTGCCTGCGGAAACTCGACCGGGAACTGCCTGGCTACGACGCCTGAGCCTTCCAGATCAGCGCTTTATGTCATCGGGCGCCCCGTACAGGGCGCCCGATTGTTTTGTCGGGTCACGTTTCAGCGCGGTAACGGACAGCCATCCTCCTGTCACCCGGCCGCGTGTATGGAGACGGCCGGATAGCACTATCCTTTCCCAGTAGATCGCCTGCACACGGGCAGGCGACGGAGTTCCGCGGTTTGATCAGACGGCATTTCTTCCTCTTCGCGGCCATCCTGGTCCTTGTCGTCATGGTTGCGGCCGGCGGTCTCAAGGTGTTCACCAAGAAGGCCGGCGCGGCCGGTCCCGGCGGCCCCGCGGCCATGTCCCAGGGCGGCGGCGCGGGCGGTCCCGGCGGCCCCGGCGGTGCGGCGCGTCGGGGCGGCTTCGGCGGTCCGACCCTGGTCTCGGTCTCGGTGGTCCAGCCCCGGACCTTCGAGGACACGATCGAGGTGCTGGGCGTGGCCAAGGGGCGCCAGTCGGTGACCCTCACGGCGGCGGCGACCCAACTGGTCGAGCGGGTTCGGTTCACCGACGGACAGCATGTCGCCCGGGGCGCCATCCTGGTCGAACTCAAGGATACCGAACAGAGCGCGGCGACCGCCCAGGCCGACGCCCGGCTGGTGCAGGCAAAGCGCGCCTATGACCGCTACCGGACCCTGGGCGAACAGGGTTGGGCCTCCAAGGCGGCCGTCGACCAGTACGAGGCGACCTGGCGCGCGGCGCAGGCCGACGTCAGCGCCGCCAAGGCCCGCCAGAACGACCGCGTCATTCGCGCGCCCTTCGCCGGCGTCGTCGGCCTGTCCGACGTGGCCCCAGGCGCGCTGGTCAATCCCGGTGCGCCGATCGTGACCCTGGACGATGTCTCGGTCATGCGTGTCGATTTCCAGGTGCCCGAGCGCTACCTGAGCCAGCTCCATCCCGGACAGGCTCTTCTTGCGACCACGGATGCCTATCCCGGCGAGACCATCAGCGGCCGGATCTCCAGGCTGGACACCCGGGTGGACGAACGCACCCGCGCTATCTCCGCCCGGGCGGAGTTCCCGAACGCGGCCGGCCGGCTGAAGCCCGGCATGCTGGTGCGCGTGGGTGTCTCGCGCGGCCAGCGGACCAGCTCCAGCGCGCCTGAATCAGCGGTCTCAGTGCAGGGCGACGCGGCCTTTGTCTATGTCATCCACCAGCGCCCGGCGTCGGCCGGCCGTCCGGCGGGCGCGATGGTCGAGCAGCGCCCGATCGTCACCGGCGTCCGCCAGCAGGGCTTCGTCGAGATCCGCGAGGGCGTGAAGCCCGGCGACCGAATCGTTGCCGACGGCCTCAACAAGATCCAGCCCGGCCAGCCTGTGCGCGTCTCCGGCGGCCAGCGCCCCGGCGCCGCGCCGGCCATGGCGCCTGGCGGGGCGCCGGCAGGGACGCGGCCGATGGGCCAGCGGCCCGCGGCATGATGCTTTCCGACATCTCGGTCCGCCGCCCGGTCTTCGCGGCGGTTGCGGCGATCATCCTCTGCGTGGTCGGCTTCGCTTCGTTCAGCGCGCTCACCGTGCGTGAACTGCCCAGCGTCGATCCGCCCGTGGTGGGCATTTCCACCACCTACCGCGGGGCCTCCGCCGAGGTCATCGAAGAGCGCATCACCGAGCTGATCGAACGCCAGGTCGCCGGCATCGAGGGTATCGACCGGGTGAACTCGTCGTCCCGCGACGGGGCCTCGCGGATCAGCATCTCGTTCAAGCTGGACCGCAACCTCGACGACGCCGCCAACGACGTGCGCGATGCGGTCAGCCGCGTGTCGGCCCAGCTTCCCGAGCAGGCCGATCCGCCGCAGATCCAGAAGGCGAACGCCGACTCCTCGCCGATCATGTTCCTGAATTTCACCTCGAACACGATGGACCGTCTGCAGCTGTCGGATTACGCCCAGCGATACCTGGTCGAGCGGCTTTCGACCGTGCCCGGGGTGGCGACCGTCGGCGTGGGCGGCGCCCAGTACTATTCCATGCGGATCTGGCTGAACCCTGACGCGATGGCCGCGCGCGGCCTGACCGTCGAGGACGTCGAGTCCGCGCTCAATACCCAGAATGCCGAGCTCCCCGCCGGCTCGCTGGAAGCCCCGACCAAGGACTTCACCATCCGCGTCGCGCGCGGATATTCCACGCCGGAGCAGTTCGCGCGGATGCCGATCGTGGCCGCCCGCAGCGCGTCCCAGGCCTCGGGCTCCGCGGCGCTCGGCGGCACGGCGGCGACCGCGGGCGCGGCCCAGGGCGCCATCCGGGATGTCGCCTCTGCCTCGGCCGCGCAGGGGTACATCACTCGCCTGGGCGACATCGCCCGGATCGAGGAAGGCCCTGACGAACGTCGGCGGATCTTCCGCTCGAACGGCAAGGACATGGTCGGCATCGCCATCACCCGGCAGAGCCAGGCCAATGACCTCGAGATCTCCGACGGCGTCCGCGCCGCGATCGCGGAGATCAACGCGGGCCTCCCGAAGGGCACCCGGATCGGCGTCTCGGTCGACTATACCGAGTTCACCCGTCACGCGATCCAGGAGGTCTGGATCACCATGGCGATCTCGCTGGCCATGGTCGCCCTGGTGAACTTCCTGTTTCTGGGGACGGCGCGTGCGGCGATCATTCCGACGGTGGTCGCGCCCATCTGCATCCTGTCGACCTTCATCGTGCTGGCCCCGCTCGGCTTTTCGATCAACCTGCTGACCCTTCTGGCCCTGGTGCTGGCGATCGGCCTGGTGGTCGACGACGCCATCGTGGTGGTCGAGAACATCCAGAGGCGCATCGATGACGGAGAGCCGCCGATCGTGGCCGCCCAGCGCGGCGCCCGGCAGGTATTCTTCGCCGTCGTCGCCACCACCGTCGTGCTGATCTCGGTCTTCGCGCCGCTGATGTTCCTGCCCGGGTTCATCGGCCGGCTGTTCGTGGAGCTCGCGGTTTCCGTGGCGGCGGCCGTCGCTTTCTCGGCGCTGCTGGCCCTGTCCCTGTCGCCGATGCTGGCGTCCAAGCTGCTGCGCCCTGCCAAGGGCGAGGGCTGGCTCGCGCGCAATGTCGACAGCGCGATGCATCGCCTGAAGGACTCCTATCACGCCTCGCTGGAAGGCCTGCTCGGCCGCCGCAGCGTCTCCATCGGCGCCTCGGCCCTGGTGCTTGTTCTGGCAGTAGCCGCCTACGGCGTATTCACCGTGCTGCCCCGTGAGCTGACGCCGGAAGAGGACCGGCGCAGGGCGTCGGTCAGCTTCTCCGGTCCGGAAGGCGCCGGCTTCGACTACACCCTGGCCGCCAGCAAGCAGGTCGAGGCGATCCTCCAGAAGCACGTCGCGAACGGCTCGGTCGATCGCTACGTCTTCTCGATGCCGCGCTTCGGGAACAGCTCGTTCAACTCGGGCGGCGGCAACGTCATCCTGAATGACAAGGCCGAAGGCGCGGCCAAGATCACCGCTCCGGACCTGGCGGCGACGCTGAACCGCGAGCTGTCCTCGGTCACCTCGGTCCGCGCGATCGTCTCGCCGGAAGGCGGTCTGCAGCGGGGCGGCCCGGGCGGCGGCGGTGGCGGCGGTACGAGCCTGCAGCTGATCGCCACAGGGACCGACTATCCGGAGATCGCGCGCTGGATCCAGCCTGTGCTGGCGGCGGCCAACCAAAACCCGGGCCTTGCCCGGCCACGTCTGGACTATGAGCCCACCAGCCCGCGGGTGGTGGTCAACATCGATCGCGAGAAGGCAGCATCCCTGGGCATCTCGGCCCAGACCATCGGCCGCGCGCTCGAGACGATGTTTGGCTCCAGGCGGGCGACCACTTACATCAAGAACGGGCAGGAATACGATGTCCTGCTGCAGGCCGACCGCGACCGGCGCGAGACCGAAGCCGACCTCGACCGCCTCTACGTGCGGTCCAGCTCCGGCGAGCCCGTGCCACTGGCCTCGGTGGTGACCACCCAGGTGCGCGGTGACACGCCGGACCGCCCCCGTGTCGACCGCCTGCGTTCGATCAGTCTCTCCGCGCAGCTCAACCCCGGCTACAGCATGGGCGAGGCGATCGCCTTCTTCCGCGCCGAGGCGGCCAAGCAGCCGGGTCAGGTGACCGTGAAGTGGGGCGGCGGCGCCCGCGACTACCTCGAGGCGTCGGGCTCGGTGGGCCTGGCCTTCGGCATCGCGCTCCTGCTGGTCTTCCTCGTGCTGGCGGCGCAGTTCGAGAGCTGGATCCACCCGGCGGTGATCATGCTGACCGTGCCGATCGCCGCCCTGGGCGGGCTGTTCGGACTGCTGCTCTTCGACTCTTCGATCAACACCTACAGCCAGATCGGGCTGATCATCCTGGTTGGGATCGCAGCCAAGAACGGCATCCTGATCGTGGAGTTCGCCAACCAGCTGCGGGACGAGGGCCTGTCAATCCGCGAAGCCGTGATCGAAAGCGCGTCCCTGCGCCTGCGGCCGATCATCATGACGTCGATCTCTGCGGCGGCGGGCGCGATCCCGCTGATCGTGTGGGGTGGGGCCGGCGGCGAGGCGCGCAAGACCATCGGTGTGACGATCTTCTTCGGGGCCATCTTCGCCACCCTGGTGACGCTGTTCGTGGTGCCGGTGTTCTACAACCTGCTGGCGCGGTTCACGAAGTCGCCGATGGCAACGGCCCGGCGCATCGAGGCCTTCGAGGAAACCGAACGCGCCCGGGTCGCCAACGCGGCCGAGTAGTTGGGACCCAAAAGCCGCGCACGCCGGAGACCGGCGCGCGCGGCTGTCAGAGAACGGCCCGATCAGGGCTTGTGGCCGGTTTCCACCATCAGGAACGCGATCAGGTCGGTGCGGTCCTTGGCGTCTTTCAGGCCGGCGAAGGCCATCTTGGTGCCGGGCAGGAACGTCTGGGGCTTCTCGAGCCACTGGTTCAGATGGTCGGCGTCCCAGGTCCAGTTGGCGGCCTTGAGTGCGTCGGAGTACTTGAATTCGGCATTGGAAGCCGACTTGCGCCCGAAGACGCCGTGCAGGTTCGGGCCGGTCATGTTCGCCCCGCCCTGGGTGATGGTGTGGCAGGACTGGCAGAGCGCGAACCTGGCCTCACCGTTTTCGAGGTCGGCGGTGTTGTAGGGGGCCGGCAGCGACGCCAGCACGGCCTTCTTCTCCTCGTCGCTGGGACCGGCGGCGGCGGCCGCTGCGGCCGGAACCGGCGCGGGGCCGGCGGCGTCCTCGGCGGCCGGGGCCGCGGGGGCGGGCTCGGACTTGTTGCAGGCCGTCGTCAGGGCGGCGAGGGCGCAGGCGGCGAGTATGGGCCCGAGGCGCATGGGGAAATCTCCAGGTCAGAACTGGCCGGCAAGCTAGCGTCACCTTTCCGCGATGCAAGCGCGCCTAGCGTGCTTTGCGTCTTTCGCGGTTCACGGCCTCGTCCAGGGCCTGCAGAAACCGCGAACGGTCGGTGGATGCGAAAGGTTTGGGCCCGCCGGTGATCTCGCCGGTCGACCGGATGTGCTCCATGATCGAGCGCTGGGCCAGGGCCTGGCCGATGGAGTCGGCGGTGAACGTCCGTCCGTTTGGCGCAATGGCGGCGCCGCCCGCCTTCAGCACCCGATCCGCCAGCGGGATGTCGTTGGTCACGACGATGTCGCCCGGCGCCACCTGCTCCGCGATCCAGTCGTCTGCGATATCCGGCCCGGCATCGACGATCTGGCGCGCGATCATCGGCGATGCCGGGATCTGGATGAAACTGTTCGAGACCACCCAGGTCTTCAGGCCGTATCGCGCGGCGACCTTGTAGGTCTCGTCCTTCACGGGGCAGGCGTCGGCATCGATGAAAATCTGCATCGCCCGGCACCCTACATCAATCACACCCACGGCTCACGCCCGAACGCCGGCACCCCGTCCGGAATCCCGCGTCCGGGGGTCTTGGCGCCGGCCCCGCAACCCCTCATAAGCAGACCGCCCGGCCGGATTAGCTCAGCTGGTAGAGCAGCGGTTTTGTAAACCGAAGGTCGCGGGTTCGAGTCCTGCATCCGGCACCATTCCTCCCGCGTGGCGCAGCGCCATCTTCGCGCTATGGTCGGCGAAAAGCGGGGGGAAGCATGCGTTTCGAGGAATATCGGGCCCATGACGCGGTCGGCCTGGCGGGGCTGGTGGCGCGGGGTGAGGTTTCGGCGGGGGAACTGCTGGACCTGGCGCTGGCGCGGATGGCGCAGGTCAATCCACAGATCAACGCCGTCACGACGGACCTGAGCGCGCGGGCCCGTGACGCCGCTTCGGGGCAGGGGCCACTGGCCGGCGTCCCGTTCCTGCTGAAGGACCTGGGCGCAGCGCTGGGCGGGACGGTGATGACCCAGGGCTCGAGGGTGTTCGCCGGGGCCGTGTCCGACGCCGACAGCGCCCTGACCACGCTCTATCTCAAGGCGGGGCTCAACATCTTCGGAAAGACCAACACGCCGGAGTTCGGCCTGTGGCCCTTCACGGAATCGGCGCTGCTGGGCGACTGCCGCAACCCGTGGGACCTGACCCGTACGCCGGGCGGTTCGTCGGGCGGGGCCGCGGCGGCGGTGGCCGCGGGCATCGTGCCTGCCGCACACGCCAGCGACGGCGGCGGCTCGATCCGCATCCCGGCGTCCTGCTGCGGCCTGTTCGGCATGAAGCCGTCGCGCGGACGGGTGTCCTTCGCCCCGGCGGGCGAGGGCTGGGCCGGCGCCTCGATTCAGCACGCGGTGACGAGGTCGGTCAGGGACAGCGCGGTGCTGCTGGACATCGCCTGCGCGCCGCAGCCCGGCGACCCCTATTTCATGGCCCCGCCGGAGCGGCCCTATGCCGAGGAGGTGGAGCGTGAGCCCGGCCGCCTGCGGATCGCCTTCACCGATGAAGCGCTGCAGGCCCCGGAGATGGACCCCGAGTGCAGGGCCGCGACCCAGGACACTGCGCGTCTGTGCGAGGCCCTCGGGCATTCGGTGGAGCGGGTGAGCGTCCCCGGCGACTTCGCCGCGATGCAGGCGGCGGCCGGCGAGGTGATTGCCGCCAGTGTCGCGGCCATGCTGGACGCCGAGGCCGAGCGGCGTGGCCGGCCCATCGGGGACGATGAACTGGAGCCGCTGACGTTGTCCACCTACCGGCGCGGGCAGAAGGTAAGCGGCCCGCAGTATGTTCGCGGGGTGCAGACGCTGCACGCTTTCGGGCGCGAGGTCGCCCGGCTGTTCGAGACTTACGATGTGCTGCTGACCTCGACCCTCGGCGAGCCGCCGGTTCCGATCCGGTGGGTGCTGGGCGAGCCGCGCGGCATTGCCCGGCGGCTGTGGCGCTATATGCCCAACACCCAGGGCTTCAACAACACCGGCCAGCCGGCGATGACGGTCCCCCTGGCCTGGAGCCAGGGCGGGCTGCCGCTTGGAATGCAGTTCGTCGGACGGCTGGGCGAAGAGGCGACGCTGTTCCGCCTCGCCGGCCAGCTGGAGCGGGCGCGGCCCTGGTTCGACCGGGTCCCACCGCTCTAGCCCGAGCCTTGCAATGCCCTTCCCGAAAGCCGGAAGGGCGTGCCGAGACGGGACGCGGCGCCTTCCGGTATCCCGACCCGCCGCGCAGCGGGTCGGGTCTCCAGCGTCCCGGGGGGGACGTTGATCACGGGCGGTTCCGCGGGGCAGTAGGGTCAAGTCGCCCGCGCGGGGCCGCCTGTGATGCCTGGCCGTCAGGCCGGGCGCCGTCGCTGCCGGATCAGGTAGGCGGCGACGACGCCGGTGGCCACCAGTCCGATCAGGATCGTCGAGACCGCGTTAATCTTGGGGTCCACGCCCAGCCGCACCTGGCTGTACAGGCGCATCGGCAGGGTGGTTGCGCCCGGACCCGAGGTGAAGCTCGCGATGACCAGGTCGTCCAGCGACAGGGTGAAGGCCAGCATCCACGCCGCCGCCACCGCCGGGGCGATCACCGGCAGGGTGACCAGGGCGAACGCCTTCCACGGCGGGCAGCCCAGGTCCTGGGCGGCTTCCTCGAGGCTGCGGTCAAAGCTTCCGAGGCGCGCCTGCACCACCACCGTGGCGTAGGCCAGGGTGAGGGTCGTGTGGCTGAGCGTCACGGTCCAGAACCCGCGCGGGAGACCGGCGGCGACGAACAGCAGCAGCAGCGACAGGCCAAGGATCACTTCCGGCATCACAAGGGTGGCGTAGACGCCCCCGGCCAGGACCGTTCGCCCGCGGAACCCGCCCCGGACCAGCGCCACGGCCGCGAGCGTCCCGAGCACAGTGGCGAAGGTCGCAGAGAGCACGCCGACCCTTAGAGTCACCCAGATCGCGTCCAGCATCTGGGCATCGTGGAACAGGGCGGCATACCAGCGGGTGGAGAAGCCGCCCCAGACGGTCACCAGCCGGCTGGCGTTGAACGAATAGGCGACCAGGATGACGATCGGCGCGTAGAGGAAGGCCAGGCCGAGGCCGACCGAGGCGATGTTGAACGCCGATGGCCCGCGCTTCACGACAGCACCCTGGCCTGCTGGCGCTCGAACAGCAGGATCGGGACGGTCAGGGTCGCCAGCAGGACGATGGCCACCGCCGACGCGGCCGGCCAGTCCCGGTTGGCGAAGAACTCGGTCCAGATCACCCGGCCCAGCATCAGGGTCTCGGAGCCGCCCAGCAGGTCGGGGATCACGAACTCGCCGGCCATGGGGATGAAGCAGAGCAGCGCGCCGGCCGCCGCCCCGGGCAGGGACAGCGGGAAGGTGACGCGCCAGAACGCCGACAACGGAGTCGCGCCCAGGTCCTGGGCCGCTTCGATCAGGCTTTCGTCCTGGCGGTCGAGGACGGCGTACAGCGGCAGGACCATGAACGGCAGGTAGGCATAGACCAGCCCCAGCAGCACCGCGGTCTCGGTGTTGAGGATGTCCACGCCGGGAAGGCCCAGGGCGTGCAGGCCGGCGTTCAGCACGCCGGCCGGCTTGAGGATGGCGATCCAGGCGTAGATGCGGATCAGGAAGCTGGTCCAGAACGGCAGGACCACCGCCATCACCAGCGCCTGGCGGGCGCCGGGCGGACAGCGGCTGATCCCGTAGGCGATGGGATAGCCGATCAGCAGCAGCAGGATCGTGCCCAGGCCGGCGAGACGCAGGCTTGAGAGATAGGCGTCCAGATACAGCCGGTCCTGCGCCAGCCGTGCATAGGTTTCGCCGTCGAGGGCGCCGAAAAAGGCCCCGAGGCCCGCCAGGCCCTGGCTCCAGTCGATCCTCGGCGCATAGGGAGGCATCGCCAGGACCGTGTCGGAGAGCGACAGCTTGGCGACCAGCATGAACGGGAAGGCGAAGAACACCGCCAGCCAGAGGAACGGCAGGATCGCCGCCAGGGCGGAGCGTTCGCGCCTCACCGGGTCAGGACCACGGCGCTGGAGGGGGCGAAGGTCAGCCAGACGCGGTCGTCGCAGCCCAGCGGCCGTTCGACCATCCGGGTCGCATTGGCCCGCGCGGCGCGGACGGTGCGGCCGGGCGCAATCTCGACCACATAGGTCGTCCAGTCGCCGAGATAGGCGTAGTCGAGGATCCGGCCCTCGAGCCGGTTGGGGCCGGGGGGCGGGGGCTCGGCATGGACGGCGATCTTCTCCGGGCGAACCGCCAGCCAGGCGGTCGATCCGACCGGAATCTCGCCCTCCGCCAGGAACGCGCCGTCGGCGCCGACCAGCCGGACGCCGTCCGGGGCCGGCTCGGTCCGTCCTTCGAAGAGGTTCACGTCGCCGATGAAGCCCGCCACATAGCGGTCGATTGGCGCCTCGTAGACCATCGCCGGACGACCGATCTGGACGATCTCGCCGGCGCGCATCACCGCGATCCGGTCGGCGACCACCATGGCCTCGTCCTGGTCATGGGTGACGATCATGAAGGTCATGCCCAGGCTCTGCTGCAGGGCCATCAGCTCGAACTGGGTCTCCTCGCGCAGCTTGCGGTCGAGGGCCGCCATGGGCTCGTCCAGCAGCAGGATGCGGGGCCGGGGCGCGATCGCCCGGGCCAGGGCCACCCGCTGCCGCTGACCGCCGGACAGCTGGTCAGGGCGGCGGCGGCCCATCCCCTCCAGCCTGACCAGGCTCAGCATTTCCTCGACCCGCGCGGCGACCTCGGCGCGCGCGACACCCTGGCGTTTCAGGCCGAAGGCGATGTTCTGGGCGACGTTCAGGTGCGGAAACAGGGCATAGGCCTGGAACATCATGTGCACCGGCCGCTGGTGCGGCGGCTCGGCGCCGATGTCGCGCCCTTCCAGCCGTATGCGGCCGGCGTCTGGGCTTTCGAACCCGGCCAGCAGGCGCATCAGGGTGGTCTTGCCGCAGCCCGAAGGCCCCAGCAGGGCGAAGAACTCGCCCTCGTAGATGGACAGGTCCACCGCCTTGACCGCGACCGTCTCACCGAAGCTGCGCGAGACACCCTCGAAGCGCACCAGCGGCTGCGCCGCGGGATCCTCCCAGGGCGCGAAGCTGGACCGGACGCCGCCGATGTGAGGCCGGCCGCTCAATGCCCCGTCAGGACCTTCGTCCACTGCCGGTTCACGTCGCGCAGCAACGCCTGGTCCTTGGTGGTGGTGACGAAGAGCCGCTTCGACAGTTCCGGGGTCGGGTAGACGTTGGGATCGTTGCGGATCGCCTCGTCGACCATCGGCGTCGCGGCGGCATTGGCGTTGGCGTACTGGGTGAAGTTGGACGCCTTGGCGATGATGTCGGGTCGCAGCATGAAGGCGATGAACCGGTGGGCCGCCGCCGGATTGGGCGCATCCTTCGGGATTGTGAAGACGTCGAACCAGACCTGGCTGCCTTCCTTCGGCACGGCATAGGCGACCTTCACGCCGTTCTTGGCCTCTTCCGCTCGGGCCTTGGCCTGCAGGACGTCGCCCGAGTAGCCCACGGCCACGCAGATGTCGCCGTTGGCCAGGGCGTCAATGTACTCCGAGGAGTGAAACTTGCGCACGAACGGCCGGGCCCTGGTCAGCAGGGCCGTGGCCGTGTCGTAGTCGGCCAGGACCTTCGAGTTCGGGTCCTTGCCCAGATAGTTCAGGGTGACCGCGTACATGTCTTCCGACGCGTCGAGGAAATAGACGCCGCAGTCCTTGAGCTTCGCCAGGTTGGCCGGCTCGAACACCACCGCCCAGCTGTCGATCTTCACGCCGGGCAGGCGCTTGGCCACCGCCTCCACATTGTAGCCGATGCCGATGGTGCCCTGCATGTAGGGCACGTCGTACTTCGTGCCGGGATCGAAGGGTTCCATGTGGGCCAGGGTGTCGGGCGAGAGCTTGTCGAGACCCGGCAGCTTCGTCTTGTCCAGCGGCTGTATGGCTCCGGCGGTGATGTAGCGGGGCAGGTTGTGGTTGGACGGGACCACCACGTCATATCCGGTGTTCCCCTGCAGCACTTTGGTCTCGAGCACCTCGTTGGAATCGAAGGTGTCATAGGTGACCTTGATCCCGGTCTCCTTGGTGAACTGGGTCAGGAGCGCGGGGTCGATGTAGTCGGACCAGTTGTAGATCCGCAGCACGCCGCCTTCCGTCGAAGCGGCCTTGTCGGCGCTCTTCGGACTGCAGGCCGCCAGCGCCATGGCCGCCGCCAACCCCAAGGCCTTGCCCCATCCGCCCATACTGCTGGTCCCCCCGATTTGCAGATGCAGTTATAGGTCTCCGCCCCTCAACGTTAAGTCCGAAATGCCGATGTCTGCTCCATGGACCGCGATCGTTCCTGTCCTGATGCTCGTCGCATCGAACGTGTTCATGACCTTTGCCTGGTATGGTCACCTCAAGGTCGAGCACAAACCGCTGTGGATCATCGTCCTGGTCAGCTGGGGGATCGCCTTCTTCGAGTACTGGCTGGCGGTGCCCGCCAACCGGATCGGCAGGGCCGTTTATGATCCGGCCGAACTGAAGGCGATGCAGGAAGTCATCACCCTGGCGGTTTTTGCCGTTTTCTCGGTCGCTTACCTTGGGGAACGGTTGACCCTGAACCACGGCGTAGGCTTCGGGTTCATCGCCTTGGGCGCATGGTTCGTCTTCAAGGGTCCGCTGTAGGCGGCGACAGGGAAGGTATCCGATGAAGAAGATGGCGATGGCGTTTGCGGCCGTGACCCTCGTGGCGGGGGCGGCCCAGGCTCAGACACCCGCGGCGCCCAGTGTGGTCCGCGGCGTGGTCACGGCGATCGACGCGGGCTCCGTGACCGTGAAGGGCGAGAAGGGCGGCGTCCAGAAGGTGGGGCTGACCCCCAACTGGAGCGTGGCGGTGATGAAGCCTGTGACGGTCGATGCGATCCAGCCGGGCAGCTTTATCGGCACCGCCGAGATGCCGAAGAAGGATGGAACCGGCAAGTCACTGGAAGTCCACGTCTTCCCGCCCGGCGTGAAGATGGGCGAAGGCCACTATGGCTGGGACCTGAAGAAGGGTTCGATGATGACCAACGGCACCGTCGGCCAGGTCGTCGCCGGCAAGAAGGGCAGCCGCCAGCTGGAGGTGTCCTATTCCTACGGCAAGCGGAAGATCACTGTGCCCGCCAACGTGCCGATCGTGCAGATCGCCGGCGGAACCCGCGCCCAGGTGAAGCCGGGCATCCCGGTGTTCATGGTGGTGCAGAAGACATCGGCGGGTCAGCTGATGGCCGGTTCGATCTCGATCGGCGAAAACGGCGCCAAGCCGGCGATGTAGCCGGACAGCCGTCCCCCCGCGCTCGCGGAGGGACGGCGGCGTCCTACTTGGCGGGCAGCATCGCCACGATCTCGTTGGTCTTGGAGATGTACTTCACGCCCTTTACCCGGCCGTCGGTGTACTTTGACCAGTCACCCTTGACCTCGACCGGCGTGGGACCCGCCGCACCGGGCGTCGTCGGCTTCTGGGCCACCACGTCCACTTCGTAGATTCCGTCCGGGGCCTTGCCGGCATAGATCCGAGGCAGGAAGCCGGCCTGGGTCCAGCCGGCGCCGTCGGTGATCCCGGAAGCCTTCAGGATCACACCACCGCCCGGACCGGCCTCGATCGAGCCGGCGGTGATCGATTCGACCTTCTCCTGCCCGGCATAGAGCGGCGCCTCGCGACCGAAGTACTTCTTCGGCGCCGGGGCTGTGGCCGCGGCATCGGCCGCCGGCTTCTCCCCACAGGCGGCGAGCGAGAGGCAGGCAAGCGCGCCCACCGCCACAAAGACCTTACGCAGCATGCGTATTCTCCCATTTCCCGGCGGCCTGGTTCTTGTGGACTCAAGGGCTGCCGCCAGCGCCCCACATGGTGGAGTTTGCGCCGATGGCAGCGTTTGGCGAGCATTTCTTGCGCGGCGCACTTTGGCGAACTCCCGTGGCGGCCTATAAGCCCCGCTTCCGCAAATTCACTGACGGCCCATGTCCCGCATCCTCATCACCTCGGCCCTGCCTTACATCAACGGGATCAAGCACCTGGGGACCCTCGCGGGCTCCATGCTGCCCGCCGATGTCTATGCGCGCTTCCAGCGGGCGAGGGGCCGCGAGACGCTCTATATCTGCGCCACAGACGAGCATGGCACGCCGACCGAACTCGCCGCCGCGGAGGCCGGGCTCGATCCGGCGACGTTCTGCGCCCGGGCGCACGACGTCCAGGCTGACCTCGGCCGGCGCTTCGGCCTGTCGTGGGACCACTTCGGCCGTTCGTCCTCGCCGCAGAACCATCGGCTGACGCAGCGCTTCGCGCAGCAGCTCTGGGAGGCCGGCTTCATCGAGGAGCGGGTGACCCAGCAGGTCTATTCCAACGCCGACCAGCGCTTCCTTCCGGATCGCTACGTGGTCGGGACCTGTCCGCACTGCGGCTATGAAGCGGCGCGGGGCGACCAGTGTGAGAACTGCACACGGGTTCTCGACCCGGCCGATCTCCTGAACCCGCGTTCGGCGGTGTCCGGCTCAACCGACATCGAGATCCGCGATTCCAAGCACCTGTTCCTTCGCCAGAGCCTGTTCTCGGACAAGCTGCGCGGCTGGATCGAAGGCAAGCGCGGCGACTGGCCGCTGCTGGTGACCTCCATCGCGCTGAAGTGGCTGGACGAGGGGCTGCAGGACCGTGGGATCACCCGCGACCTGGCCTGGGGCGTTCCGGTCAACGCCTTCGAATGGGGCCCGAACCCCGAGGGCCAGACCCCGGACATCGAGGGGCTCGCCGGCAAGGTGTTCTACGTCTGGTACGACGCGCCGATCGAGTACATCGCCGCCACCTGGGAGTGGGCCGACGCCCGCGCCGCCGAGGCCGGGCAGGGGCCCGCCGACGACGCGGCCTGGGAGCGCTGGTGGCGCCAGCCCGCCGCCGCCGACGTGAAGTACGTCCAGTTCATGGGCAAGGACAACGTGCCATTCCACACGGTGGGCTTCCCGTGCACCCTTATGGGCGTGAACGAGACCGTGGATGCCTCCGGCCGCTGGTCGGTCAGCAACAACGCCCCCTGGAAGCTGGTCGACGAGCTCAAGGGCTTCAACTGGCTGGACTATTACGGCGGCAAGTTCTCGACCTCGCAGGGCCGGGGCGTGTTCATGGATCACGCGCTGGAGCTGTTGCCCGCGGACTACTGGCGCTGGTGGGTGATGGCCAATGTGCCGGAGAGCTCGGATGCGACCTTCGGCTGGGAGCAGTTCCAGGCCCAGGTCAACGCCGACCTGGCCGACGTGCTGGGCAACTTCGTCAACCGCATCTGCAAGTTCACCGAGACCCGCTTCGACAGGATCGTGCCGGAGGGCGGCGCGCCGGGCGCGCTGGACGACAAGCTGCACGCCGACGTCCTGGCCAAGCTGCGCGAGCTGACAGGCTTCATGGAGGACCGCGAGTTCCGCAAGTCCGCCCAGGCGCTGCGCCAGCTGTGGGTGCTGGGCAACCAGTACCTGACCGAGGCCGCGCCCTGGACGGCCATCAAGACCGACCGTGAACGCGCCGCGGTGGCCGTGCGTAACGGCCTGAACCTGGCGGCCCTTTTCGCAAAGGTCTCCGAGCCGTTCATTCCGTTCGCGGCGGAGAAGATCTCGCTGGCCCTGGGCGAGCCGTTCCCCGGAACCTGGCCGTCGCTGGAAGGCGTCAGCGCGCTGGACATCCTGCCTCCGGGCCGGGCGATCTCCGCGCCGGAAGTGCTGTTCCGCAAGGTCGAGGATGCGCAGGTCGCCGAATGGCGCGAGCGTTTCGGCGGGCCGGACTCCGTGGCCGCCTAGCCGCCTAGTGTGCCGCCGGCGCCTCAGGCCGGATGTCCATGAAGTCAGGGACGATGGAGTTGTACTGCGCCGTATGACCCAGGTCTTCGATCACCTGCTGGTGGCCCTGCCACATCATATGCAGGGCGACGTACAGCACGATCGCAAGGCCGATGTAGCCGATCCAGCGATAGCGGTGCAGCAGGCGGGCGATCCAGCTGGCCGCGATGCCCATCAGCGCGATGGACATGAGCAGACCGAACACCAGCACACCCGGATGCTCCCGGGCCGCGCCGGCCACGGCCAGCACGTTGTCCAGCGACATCGAGATGTCGGCGATCAGGATCTGCAGGAAGGCGTCGCGGAAGGACTTCGCCGGCTTCACGTTCGGGATCGTGGTCGGATCGTCGTCCATGGCCGCGGCCGACGCGATCTCGTCGGCCTGGGCCTGGTCGCGCAGCTCGCGCCACATCTTCCAGCAGACCCACAGGAGCAAGAGCCCGCCAGCGAAGAGCAGGCCGATGACGCTCAGCAGCTGTGTCGTGATCAGCGCGAAGCCGATGCGGATCACCACTGCCGCGATCAGGCCCCAGAGAATGGCCTTCTTGCGCTGGGCCTCTGGAAGGCCGCCCGCGGCCAGGCCGACGGCAACGGCGTTATCGCCGGCCAGGACCAGGTCGATCATCAGCACCTGGAGAAGCGCGGCGAGGGCGGACGGATTGAACATGGCTTCAAGCATCACCGCCTCAATGCGTCAGTGGGCGCCTGGCTGCAATACCGAAGGCGCTTCTGGTCGGTCACGGATTGGGCGGCGGCGGCGGTTGCCGGGGCGGTCGGGGGACCGCACCCGGCCGCCGCGGAGGGTCATGCGAGGACTTCGACCCGTCCACGACGACGCCGAAGCGCCGCGCCCGTGGCTCCGAAACCCAGGATCATGAGGCCCCACACCGAGGGTTCCGGCACAGCGCCGCCGCCCGAGCAGGTGGGCGAATTGCAGCCGCTCGTGGTGTAGCCGAGTTCGAACTCGGAAAAGGCCGGATAGGTCTGGTCGTCGTTCGGATGGAAAATCGCCTTGGTGAAGTACTCGCCATCCGGGGCCAGCAGGCCCTGGAACTTGTATCCCTCCTGCGCCGGAAAGGGCTTCACCCCATAGGCGTAGGCAAAACCGTTGTTTGTGTAGAGACTCACCGTGACGTACGCATTCCCGCCGATCGCGCCGATGGCGTAGGAAAAGAGGTTGAACCCGGGCTGGTCGATCGTGACCGTCAGGTTCGTGGCGTAGTCGTTGGCCAGGCCGTTGCGGACGATCTGGTAGGACTGCTTGCCGAAGACCCCGGTGTATTCGCTCTCGATGCTGAGATGCCCAACGGTGAGGGGGTCGCCCACGACGGTGAAGTCGTTCTCGTTGTAGGAGTCGAAGTTCGTCACCTGGGTGATTGCGCCAAGGGCGGAGAAGGCGGCGTGGTCGTCATAGACCGTTACGCTGGGGCCGGCCTGGGCGGCGCCTGCCCAGGACAGGGCGGCGGCGGCGAAGGCGATGTGCAGCAGTTTCATTTCAGGAACTCCGTGAGCGGCGTCTGGCCGGACAAGCTGAAGGAGCGTCTGATGTCGCAACCGCTCAGGGCGCCGCCGGCGCCGAGTGACTTGGGCATGTGGCCCCTCCAGGACTGAGCGGAGTTATTCGCCAGTCCTGGTCTTGCCGGGAGACGCGGCGGCCTTCGACTTGTTGCGTCCTGTTGCGTTTTCGCGCCTCAGGCGAACCCCGTCCGCTCAGGGACTGTCCGGCTCCACCAGAGGGCCGCGGGACAACGAACTGGCAAAGGGCATCGCCAGCAGCGCCATGCCGCCGGCAGCCAGCGCTGAAGGGCCGAAGTCGCGGAAGAGGTGGCTCTGGACCTCTGGCGGGACTTCGCCTTCAGGGGCCAGCGGGGGTGTGCGGGCGAGGTCGCGATAAGTCGCCTCGTCGGCCGGCACGTCCCCGGTCAGCTCACCGATACGGTTCATCAGGATCGCGCCGGCGACAGGCGAGCCGCCGCCCGCCCGCTGTATGGTCATGGTCAGGCCGTCCAGCACCTCGGCGCGGTTGCGGATCACGGCGTTGAAGATGCCGAAGATGAAGATGCCGGTGCCCGGGTCGACGGCGAGGGCGAACAGCTGTGTCTGGGTCGGGAAGGCCCAGCCTTCGAAGCGCATGTCTTCTACCTGCAGCCGGAACGACAGGAAGCCACTGGGCGCGCGGCGTATCATGACGTGGTCGTGCAGGAAGCGTCCCGGAAGGCTGATCGCCGGTCGCGTCGTGCGCCAGAACCCCTCGTAGGCATGACCGCGCAGAGAGGTCAGTGTGCGGGCCTCTTCCAGAACGGAGTCAGGCAGCCAGCCGCCGACGGCGCCGTAGGGGCTTTCGGTCGCGGCCGAGGGGGGGACAAGGCGGGCCTGGAAGGAATCGAGGTCCGTTTCCCAGTCCAGCAGCGTGAAGCCGGGGCGTCGGGCGGCAATGAGCGCAGTTAGGTTGGCAAGGTTTTCGCCGGAGGGCGTCTGCCGGCCGCTTAGCCAGCGGCTGATGACCGACTTGTCCACGGCCAGCTCAGCCGCCAGCCGACCGCGACTGGTGGACAGCGCTTTCAGCGCGAGAAGCAGTCTTGCCGGAAACGCGTCCAAAGGAACCCCAACCCCCATGTCCGGATATGGCCCCGTCGATCACGGGGGCCTTGATGAATGTCACCCGCCGCCGGGAAGCCGATTCAGCGCGGGCGTGCGGCCTCGTACAGGGCGATGGCCGCCGCAGCCGAGACGTTGAGGCTCTCGAACCCGCCGGGCATTGGAATCTTCGCCAGCTCGTCGCAGTGTTCCGACACCAGCCGACGGATCCCTTCGCCCTCGGAGCCGAGCACAAGCACCGTCGGCGCGCCATCCAGCACCTCGTGAAGGCCGCGGTCGGCCTCGCCGGCCAGGCCCACGGCCCGCCAGCCTGCCTTGCCCAGTTCGTCCAGGGCGCGGGAGAGGTTCACGACGCGGGCCACGGGAATCGCGTCCACCGCGCCGGCGGCGGCCTTGGCCAGGGCGCCGGCCAGCTTGGGGGCATGGCGGTCCTGCAGCACCACGCCGGTGACGCCGAAGGCTGCGGCCGATCGCAGGATTGCGCCGACGTTCTGCGGGTCGGTCACCTGATCCAGCATCAGCACCACGGCGCCGGGCCGCGGCTCGAAGTCGGCAAGGTCGATCTCGTCCAGAGGCGCCGGGCGCAGGGCAACGCCCTGGTGGACTGCGCCCTGGGGCAGCTTCTGGCCGATCTGATGATTGTCGGCGATCTCGAGGGCGGCGATTCGGCCGAACTTCGCCTGGATCTGCTTGGCGCGCTCGGCTGTGGCCATCAGGTGCAGAGGTTCCCCGCGCCGGGGATTGCCCAGCGCCGCCTCCACGGCGTGCCACCCCCAGAACCACTCATCGGAGGCGGCCTGCGGTCGACCGTGAGGGCGTCCCTGGGGCCGGAATTTACGACCCTTCCGGGCGTCGTTGCGTTCGGGGGACGAGGCCACTATAAGACGCGCTCCGATTTGGGGCCCCCTCGGTGGGCGCCTGCTTTTGGACCTAAGAGACCGGCGCTTTACGCCCCTCTTATCCCGAAGCGGAAGCCTTTTCCGAAAGGCCCCGGAACGGCTCCGCGCGCTGGGGGAATGTCCCGAGTGGCAAAGGGGGGGGACTGTAAATCCCCTGCTGTAATGGCTTCGTAGGTTCGAGTCCTACTTCCCCCACCACGCGTCGGAGCGAGTGAACCTGAGGAGTTGCGGCGGCCCCGCGCAGCCAGCTGTTGGCGGGTATAGCACAATGGTAGTGCAGCAGCCTTCCAAGCTGAGGATGCGGGTTCGATTCCCGCTACCCGCTCCAACCTTTTGAATTCAACCGCCGGCAGGATCCC
>CAUJHW010000050.1 GCA_963205005.1 Pseudomonadota bacterium | reverse complement strand
GTGGGGGGGTGGGGTGGTCGACGCCGTGGGGGGGCCCGTCCCCCCCGGCCGTCGTCGCGGCGGAAACCCCCTCCACCGCTTCGCGGTCCCCCTCCCCCGGAGGGGGAGGAACGGGGGATCGCTATGTTTTCGCGGTCAGCGAATGCGGCGGGCTGCGGCTGGGCGTGCGGGGGACGCCGGTGACTCTGCGCTGTTCCGGGGCGATGTGGGTCGAGGCCGAGCGCACCCTGGTGGTGGCAGACCTGCACCTGGAGAAGGGCAGTTCCTACGCCGCCCGCGGCCAGATGCTGCCGCCGTACGACACCGCAGAAACCCTGCGCCGGCTGGAAGCCGAGGTGGCGGCGCTGGCGCCCGCGGCGGTGATCCTGCTGGGCGACACCTTCCATGACCGCCGCAGCGAGGACCGGCTGGCGGCGGTCGACGCCGACCGGCTGCGGGCGCTGGCTTCGGGGCGGCGGCTGATCTGGGTGATCGGCAACCACGACGCAGACGGGCCGCAGGCGCTGCCGGGCGAGACGGCGGACGAGCTGGTGCTCGCGGGCCTCACCTTCCGCCACGAGCCGCAGGCCGGACCGCAGCCCGGCGAGGTGGCCGGACACCTGCACCCGGCGGCCAGGGTCCGCGCGCCACGCGGCACGGTGCGGCGGCGATGCTTCATCACCGATGGTGAACGGGCGATCCTGCCGGCGTTCGGCGCCTATGCCGGCGGCCTGAACGTTCGCGACGCGGCCTTCGCCGGGATGTTCGTGCGTGCGCCGCTGGCCGGGGCGCTCGGGCCGCAGCGGGTGCGCGCGATCGGCTGGCGGCAGCTGGCTGCGGACTAGGGGCGCCGGAGCGGCGGGACAGTCCGGACATCCCATCCGCAAGACTCAGGCGCAACCCAAGGCGCCCCCAACCGCTTGTGCTTGTCGAGGGACCCGATGAGCGAGAGTTACGATGACGGCCAGCGACGGCGACGGCGATCGGGGCGGGCTGCGATTCCAGGGTTTCCAGGCCTATGCCGACGATACGCCCCGCGCCGAAGGGACGCCTGACGCCGACGACGGATCTGATCCCTACGAGGCCGACGCGTTTGACGATGCGCCGGAGACGGGGATCGACGACGATGTCGGGGACGGGCCAACCCGGCGTGGGGTCCGTCGCGGGCTTGCGCTGGCCGGATTGGCCATCCTGGGCGTCGCGATGGCGGCGGGAATCTATCTGGGCCGCGACCCGAACGCGCCGGCCAGCGCGTCACCAGGGATCACCGCCGGCGAACCGCGGATGAACGTACAGGTCGCTGCGGTCACCGAGACCCTGCCGCCGCCGCCGCCCGCGCCCTCAGACCGCGACGAGAAGCTGGAGGTCCTGTCGCCACAGGCGCCGGCGCCCTACCCGGCCGCACGGCTTCCCCCGGCGCGGCCGATCATTCCGGGCCCCGCCGGGGACCGTAGCCTGCCGCCGCCGCTCGCAACGTCGACGGCAGGCCCGGCCGCGACAGACGCCGCTGACATAACGCCAGCGCCCCCCCGGAACAGCTTCGCCTGCGCCGACGCCCCCTCCCAGGCCATGGCCATGGTGTGCGCCGACAGGGGGCTGGCGAGCCTCGACCGGCGGATGAAGCAGGCCTACGCCAGCGCGCTCGACGCCGGCGTGGAGCCGGGCCTGCTGCGCGAGGACCAGGACGACTGGCTGGATGTGCGCGAGGACGCCGCGCATGTGTCGCGCGACGCCGTCGCCGATCTTTACCGCCAGCGCATCGGCGAACTGCGGCGCGCGGCCCGTCACGAGTAGCAGGCGTTCGCGGCGCCCCTCGTCACCGCGCCACATCCGGGATAGGCCTCACCCATGACCAGCCCTGCCGCGCCGCTTCGCCGTCTGATCGACCTGCCGGGGGTCAATGACCTGGAGTACCGGGCGATCCTCAAGCGCGACTTCGCCGAGCCGGAGGCCCGGGCCGAGTTTCCCGAGATCGACGCCTGCACGACAGCGCTGTTCGGCCTGACCGCCGACGAGGCCGAGGCGGTCGAGCGCCCGGCGGACTGGGACGACATCGAGTGCAAGGCCGCGCCCGTGCAGGTCGCCGCCTTCGAGGCCGCCGGCTGGGATGTCACCGACGACAAGCGCCGGCCGCTGCGGGTGCTGGGCCATTTCAGCGGACCGCTGTGGCTGGCGGTGCGCGGGGTGGCCGGGTCCCTGCCCTTCCAGGCCGAGAGCACCGAGCCCGAGGCCTGGGTGACCAAGCTGGCGGCGGAAGCCAAGCGGTTCCGCAAGCGCTAGGATCCGGCAGGAGGAGCGTTCCATGTTCCGTCACGCCCACACCGTCCCTCTGCTGATGTCCCTGGCCCTGGGCGGCTGCGCCATGGCCGGCGGCCACCGTTCGGCCGACACACCGCAGACCCGAGGCCACGCCACCGCGCAACGGGCCTGCGCCGCGTGCCATGCGGTGGAGCCGGGCGGCGCGGCCAGTCCGCGTGAGCGGGCCGTGCCCTTCGCCAGCCTGGAGATGCGGCACACCGTGGGCCTGGACGGCCGGCTGGCCGATCTGACGCGGCGAGGCCACTACGGCATGCCGCCCATCGCCCTCGACGCCGGCGAACTGACCGACCTGCAGGCCTATATCGAAAGCCTGCATCGCGACTGAGGTGTCCGTCGGGCGGCGGCTCGGGTCTAGCGGTCGCCGCCGGCCTTCTTCTTTTCGGGGATGGGCGTGCCGAAGATGCCCGGCCCCTGGGTGGGCGTGATGCCCTGCGACTCCTGCAGTCGGGCGCCGCCGAGGATGCCGGCCATGGCGTAGTTGCCCTCGTGGCAGGCGTACTCGTAGACCCGCTCCTTGCGGGCGTTGAGGCTGAGCTCCGCGCGCCAGGGCTGGGTGTAGTAGACCGGGTCCTCGACCTGGAACTCGTAGAAGATCTGGCTGTCGGAGACGCGGGTCAGGCGTTCGGTCACCTTGCCCTCAGGCGACAGGAACACCGGGCCGTTGCGACCCTGCTGCGGGTTCACGTGGACCGTCTCGATGACCAGGGTGTCGCCCTCCCACCAGGCGACCGCATCACCCAGCCAGGGGGACAGCGCGGCCGGGCCGTGGCGGGCGGAGGCCTTGTCCTTGACGATGGGAATGGTGCGCGCGTCGTGGACCATCTCGACCACGATCACCACCGAGGTGGGGGTCTGCACGATCTCGTAGTTGTTGTTGTAGATCGTGTTGAGCATGCCGGGGCCGCCCGAGCCGGAGAAGCCGATCAGGCACCGTTCCGGCAGCGGCAGGGCCTCCGGGCCGGTGAACAGGGTCTTCTGGCGCTCGGCGCGGGCCTGGGCGACGCGGGCCTTGCCCTGGTCGGACAGGGGCAGCTGGCCATTGGACGGCTCGACGATGAAGGAGGTGCGGAACTCGCCCTTCACCACGGTCAGGCTGCTGCCGGGATCAAGCCAGAAGGCGTTGTAGCCACGGTCGGAATTGCCGTCGTCCAGCAGCTTGTCGTTCTGGTCGGAGGGGCCTTCCTCGGCCTCGATCAGCCTCTGGAAGGGGTTGGCCTTGGCCAGGGCGTCGGCCTCGGCCTTGCTGACCACCAGCTTGACGCCCGGCGGCCGGGTCAGGCTGGTGACCGTCGCATTGGTCCAGACCCCCGACAGCGACAGATGCCCATCCGACGCCCGCGGGGCCGGCCCGGCCTTGGGTTGCGCCTGGACCTGAGCCTGTGCGGCGCAGGCCAGCGCGAGCACGCCGGCGAGCACGGCGATGGATACGCCCGTCTTCATGGTGTCAGCCTCCCTGGCGGGGCTGTCTCGGCAAACCGGCGCCCCTTGGTCGGGGAGCCTAGCAGATGCGGTTCGACGGTCGAAGGCTAAGTCGGCGGCCCGGCGCGACGGGCGCGGCGGAGGGCTGCGGCAAGCTGGCGGTCATCCAGGCCGCCCTGCATCAGGTAGGGCCCGACAAGGTAGGCGGGCGTTCCCTGCAGCCCGAGGCTGAATGCCTGGAAGGCGTGCCGGGCCAGCTGGGCGTCGAACAGGTCGGCGTGGTCAGCGAGATCGGCGCGCAGACGCGGAAGATCCAGGCCTGCGGCGGCGGCGATGGCCTCGATCCGGGCCGGGTCGAGCGGGCCGCGGCTGGCCATCATGGCGGTGTGCAGGGCGCGGTAGCGGCCCTGGCGGTGAGCGGCCAGCGCCGCCCGCGCCGCAAGCTCCGAACCCGGCCCGCGGATCGGCCAGTCCTTGAAGATCACCCGGGCGCGGGGATCTTCGGCCAGCAGCCGGTCGAGCGCCCCGTCGGTCGCCTGGCAGATGGAACAGCGGTAGTCGGTGAACACCACGAGCGTGACGTCGGCGTCGGCCGGCCCCGCCTGGGGCGAGCCCGGATCTTCCAGCACAGTCCGGACCACGGGCGTAAGGGTGAGCGCCGGTCCGGTCATGGCCTGGCCCCTCAGCCACCATGAGGCGCCCAGGCCGGCGGCGACCGTGGCCGCGAAGGCCAGGCTGGACCGGCGGGTGAAGAGGGGCGGGCTCATCGCCCCTCTGCTAGCACATCCGGCCGCCGGTCAGGGCTTGCGGACGTAGCGGGCGACACCCTTCTGCAGCACCTGGGCGCCGTAGATCACGCCTTGCGGGTCTGCCCAGATGCCCTCCGCCCCGCTGGTGGCGGTCTTGTCCGGGTTGGATTCGGTGTCGGGAATGAACGCCGTGACCACGCCGTCGCGGGCGCTGCCGACACGGATGCCCCGCGCCCAGCCCGGATGATGGCCATAGCCCTGCGGCGTCCGCGACTCCGAGTCGGCGACATAGAGGACGTCATTGCGGTCGATGTAGAGGCCGCTCGGGCGGCTGAACTGGGTCCAGCTGTCGAGCAGCCTGCCCTCCTGGTCGTAGATCTGGATACGGTCGTTCCAGCGGTCGCCGACGAAAAGGCGGCCCTTTGAGTCCATTCCGAGGGTGTGCGGCACTTCCAGCTGTCCTGGACCCGGGCCGCGCTCGCCCCAGGTCTTGAGGAACCGGCCGCCGGCGTCGAACTTGACGATCCGGGCCGGCCCCTTGCCGTTGGAATGGCCGTCGGCCACGAAGATGGTCCCGTCCTTCGTCACCAGGACCGCCGTCGGTTCGGCGAAGGTGTCGGGTCCGGCCACGCCGCCGCCCGGCTTGCCGAGGGTCATCACCACCTTGCCTGTGCGGTCGAAGGCGAAGACCTGGGCGCCCTTGCCGTCCTTCGACTGCTGGTCGGTGACCCAGATGCGGTCCTTGGAGTCCACGGTCATGCCGTGCGGGAACAGGAACATCCCGGCGCCAAAGCCCTGGACGAACCGGCCCTGGGCATCGAATTCAAGGATCGGGTCCAGCGAACTGCCGGCGCAGCTGTTGGCGCCGCAGCGGTCGGCGATCCAGATATGGCCGCGACTGTCGATCGCCACGCCACTGGAGGACCCCAGGGTGCGCCCGGCCGGCGGTTTGAAGAAGCCGAGGTCCGTCGCATACGGATTCGGCTGGCTGTTGGGCGCGACGGCCGCCGTGGCCGCGGCCGGGCTGGCCGTTCCCGTCAGGGCGGCGGACGGCCTGAAGGCGTCGATGCGGACCGCGGCCAGCATCTCGGTGCGGCGGTCCAGTTCGACCTCGCCGGCCGGGAAGCCGTTGGACTTCAGCACATAGGCCAGGATGTCGGCATAGGCCTCGCGGCCGAGCGTTCCCGGCCTTTCCAGCGGCATGGTGGTTCGGGTCCGCTCGAACAGGTCGCCCATGGTCAGGCCGTTCCAGCTGGACAGGAACTCCGGCCCGGCCAGGGGCTTGGCCTCGCCGGTGCCGGCCAGGTTGGCGCCGTGGCAGAAGCCGCAGTTCTGGGCGTAGGCCGCCTCGCCCCGCGCCGCCTGGGCCGTGGTGTAGACGCCGTCCCAGACCGACCGGGCATCCTGGGCCAGGGTGGCGCCGGCGACCGCCATCATGGCGGCGCCGGCCGCGAGGCCCCCGAGAATCGTACGCAGACGCATGGACCTGTCCTAGTTTCCGCCCGGCAGGGCGTAGGCGATGTATTCGCCCGAATAGACCCCGCCGCTGACCGCCACGACCAGATACTGCCTGCCGTTCAGGCTGTAGGTCATCGGCGATCCCGACTGCGGCGCCGGCATCCAGACCGAGCCGACCTCCTTGCCGGTGGCCTTGTCATAGGCCCGCAGCATGGCGCCGCGCGGATGGTCGGGCCCGGAGGTGACCATGCCGTCGCCGGCGATGACCAGCGACTTCGTCACCAGGGTGCCGATCTGATAGCCGCTCTGGCCGGTGCGCGGGATGTTCAGGCCCTTCAGCGCCGGGTTGTTGCGGATGAAGTCGGGCGTCTCGCCATGGGCGATCTGCCACTTGATCGTCCCGTTATCGAGGTCGATGGCGCTGATCGTCGAATAGGGCGGCTTGAGCAGCGGCATGCCGTCGACGGTCAGACGGTTGCCGCCACCGCCCGCGGCGGCGGGGGCCGGCTTGGGCGGCGGGGCGTCGGCGCTGGCGCCGGAGCCCGGCGTGCGGACCATCGTCACCGGCTGGCCGGCGACGCCCACCACATAGTCGAGGTCGCTCATCCCCTCGGGCGGCGGCTGCAGGCCATAGGCGCCGATGCACGAGTTGCAGGCGTAGATGTAGGCGGTGTGGGTCTCCGGATCGAAGGATCCGCCCGGCCAGTTGGTGCCACCCTGCGCCGAGTAGGACAGCAGGCCCAGCGGACCGGGCTGCTTGCTGACCACCGGCGGGGTGTAGACCGGCCCCATCCTGTAGTTCTTGGTCAGCTCGACCGCCTTGGCGCGCAGCTCGGGCGTGAAGTCGATCAGGTCGTCGACGCCGATGCCGTTGCGGGCATAGGCGGGCGGCTTGGACGGGATCGGCTGGGTCGGCGCGTACCACTCGCCGGGCACGTCGCCCTTGGGGACCTTCACCTCGGGGATCGGCCAGACAGGCTTCCCGGTCACCCGGTCGAACACATAGAGCAGGCCCTGCTTGGACGGGAGCGCCACGGCCTTGATCGGCTTTCCGGCGACCTGGATGTCCATCAGCAGCGGCGCCGAGGAGTTGTCGTAGTCCCAGATCTCGTGGTGGATCACCTGGTAGTGCCACTTGCGCTGGCCGGTGGTCAGATCCACCGCCACCAGGCTGTTGCCGTAGAGGCCGTTGCCCGGGCGATGGCCGCCGTAGAAGTCGCTGGTGGGCGATTCGACCGCGAGATAGGCGGTGTTCAGCCCCTCATCGACGGTGATCTGGGTCCACACGGCGGTGTTGCCGGTGGTCTCGGCCGAGCCCTTCAGCCAGGTATCGTAGCCGTACTCGCCCTTCTGCGGGATCGTGTGGAAGGTCCACAGGCGCTTGCCGGTGCGCACGTCATAGGCGCGGACGTAGCCCTTGGTGTTGGCCTTCTTCGCGGGCGTGAAGCCCTCGTGCATCGCGCCGCCGATGATGATGGTGTTGCCGGCGACGGTGGGGGCGGCGTGCAGGCCCACCTCGCCGGTCACCAGGTCGATCTCCTGGTCGAAGTCGGACTTGAGGTCGACCTCGCCGGCCTTGCCGAAGTCGGCGACGCGCTGGCCGGTCTTCGCGTCCAGCGCCACGAGGCGGTAGCCCGGGGTGACGTACAGCACACGGCTCTGCTTGCCGTCGCTCCAGTACGACAGGCCGCGGCCGGAGAGCTGACGGGGAGCGGCCGCGCCGCGGGCCCCTTCGCGCTCGCTATGGACCCACAGCAGCTCGCCGGTGGCGGCGTCCAGCGCCACCACACCGCGCCGCGAGCCGGCGGTGGCGTAGATCACCCCGCCCACCATCAGCGGGGTGCCGGCCAGCTTGAACTCCGGCCGGTTTCCGATGCTGTCGGTCTTGAACCGCCAGGCGACCTCGAGCTTGCTGAAGTTGCTGGCGTTGATCTGGTCCAGCGGCCGGTAGCGGCTGCCGGCGAGGTCGGCGGTGTAGCTGGGCCACTCCACGTCCTGCGCCATCGCGGGCGCCGCGCCGAGCGACAGGACGGCCAGCATCACGCCGCCGGCCAGGCGGGTCTTGAACGGTGTCATCGGAACTCTCCCCCCACGGCCTGGCTCAGGCCATGTCCTTCAGCTTGTCCAAGGCCAGCTTGATCGCGGCCTTCTGTTCGGTGCTCGGCTCGACCATCGGCGCACGCGGATAGATCGGCGGCCCGCCCATCTGCAGGCTGAGGCCGTACTTCATGGCCGCCGGCGAACCGCCCAGACCCTGGACGCCCCGCTGGGCCGCCCGCAGCTTGTCGAGCGCCGGCTTGATGTCCTGCTTGGCGCGATAGGCCGCGAAAACGTCGGCGCAGAGCTTCGTGAACACGTTCCCGTCCGCCAGGATCGCGCCCATGCCGTGGGCGAAGGCCGTCTCGAGGTTGCTGTTGGTGCCCGTGCGCATGTTCAGCGCGGGATAGGCCTCGACAAAGGCCTTGTAGCCCTCGGCGTTGCCGCTGGAGTCCTTGATCCCGGCTAGGTGCGGGTACTGCGCCAGGCTCTTCAGCAGTTCCAGGCTGATCGGCGCCTCGCTGGTGCCTGGGATATGGTAGAGATTGATCGGGATCGTCACCGCGTCGAACAGGCCCGTGTAGTAGCGGGTCAGGCCCTCGACCGGCGGGTTGTTGAAGTAGAACGGCGGGATCACCAGCAGGCCGTCCGCGCCGTTGTCCTGGGCGTGGCGCGCCAGTTCGATGGTCTCTGGCAGGTTCGACGTGCCCGGCCCGACGATCACGTTCAGGCCCTGCTTGTTCTTCAGCGCCGTCTCGGTGACGAGCTTGCGCTCGGCGACGGAGAAATGCGGGAACTCACCCGAGGTGCCCAGCACGACCACGCCGTCGGCGCCGTTGTGCTTGAACCAGGCCAGCACGTCCTTGAAGGCGCCCGGGTCGAACCGGCCGGACTTGTCGCAGGGCGTGATGGTCGCGGCCCAGAACAGGGTCTTCTCGCGGCTGCCAAGCCTGGGCGTGGCGGCCCGGGCGTTGCGCCCGCCGACAGCGGTCAGCGCCGCGGCGGCGGCTGTCATTCCGGCCAGGCCGATTGCGTCTCTGCGTGTGGTGTCCATGTTTCCTCCCCCGGATCGTTCGACCTCGGACTGATCCTCACCTTTGCCGATCGAGGCTGCGCCGCAAGCGGAATCCGATGGGTGATCGGAGATCAGGCGCCGGCGCCTTTTTCCAAGGCACGGTACGGTGGCGTGGTCAGTAGTCGGCCAGGATATTGATCGCGAGCCGGCGGCTGTCGTTCAGCTGGTAGCTGTTGGCGGCGACGATCTTCCACGATCGCGAATCGAAGACGTTGGCCAGAACCAGCCGGGCGCTGACCGGATGCCCGTCCAGCCTGAACCGGTAGCGGGCGCCAAGGTCCAGGGTGGTGACGGCCTCGGTGAACAGCTGGCGTCCGCCCAGCTCCGCGTAGGGCCGCGCCGAGGCGGGACGCGGGCCGGTGTAGATCACCGAGCCGGTCAGCGAGAGACCGTCGAACGCCGTGCGGTACTCGGTGTCGAGGCGCAGCAGGGTGGCGGCGACGCCGACGGGTCTCGACCCGACCCGGCCCAGGGCTCGCGCCTCGCCGGTGACCCGCGGCGCCATCAGCACCGCGCCGCCCAGGACGGTCAGACGGTCGCCCACCGCGCCCGCGACCGAGGCCTCCAGCCCGCGATGCCGCACGTCGCCCAGCACCGTGAAGCGGTTGGTGGCGTCAAAACTGAAGTAGGGCTTCTCGATCTGGAAGCCGCTCAGCATCACGCTCAGCCCGCCCAGCTTGATCCGCGCGCCGCCGTCCATCTGGGTGGTCTTCGAGGCTGGCAGCGTCTCGTTGCGGTTCAGGGCGTTCTCAGGCGCGACGCCGCTTTCCTCCAGGCCGCGCACCGTGCCGGCGAACAGCATCCAGCGGTCGGAGGGGCTGACAACCACGGTGGCGTTGTAGAGCCAGGGCTGGTTGGTGACGCGGGTTTCCACGCCCGCCCGCTCGAAGCCGGCGCGGTAATTGGTCTTCTGAAGCCCAAGGTTCAGCTGGCCGAGGCCCGCGTAACGGCCGACGTAGCCCACCCCGGCGGTAAGCTGTCGCACGCTGCTCTCGTCGGTGTCGCCGAAGACGAACGTCGGGCGCGCCTCCGGATCCTTGTCGCCCAGCCGGACAGCCCCCAGGTCGCGCCGGTCAGACCCGCCGCTTTCGGCGGACTTGTCACGGCCGCGCAGGTTGAACACCACACGATGCCGCAGCTTCTCTCCGTCCTGGCGCCAGATCAGCTGGGCCTCGCCCGAGTATGAGCGGGTCAGCTGGTGCGGGTCGGCGACGATGCTGTGCCGGGCATTGCCCTGGGCGTCGGCGACCGAGAAGATCTCGCTGTAGCTCTTGCGCTTGAACACCTGCGAGCTGAAGGCGCCGGTGCGATAGGACCATCCGCCGCCGATCTGTCCCTTGGCGATGACGCCGAAGTTGGTGTTGTCCTGAACCGCCTTGGCCCAGTCCTGGCCGAGATAGACGCGCGGCTTCGGGGTGTCGGGCACGAAGGCGCCGGCGGCGGAGACGACGATGCGGCTGGTCAGGTCGCGCTGGGCGATGTGGCTGGCGATCAGCAGCACCTCGCCGCCCTCGAACCGCAGGCGCGGGATGAAGCCGGCGGCGTAGTTGGTGAAGTGCGCCCCGTCGACGAACTGGTCGTGGTTGCGGGTGATCCCGCCGGCCAGGCTGAGCCGGCCGGGGATGATCGGCCCGCTGATGTCGATCTCGAAGTTCTCGCCGCCGTAGTTCTGGCGCAGCAGGGCGAGGCTGGCGACGAACTTGTCGCCCGATGGCCGCAGCGAATAGTCGACGATGCCGCTGGGCGCCGGGAACGGATAGTCCAGCGCCGCGATGCCGACACGCACCCGCGAGCCGGCCCGCACCCGGCCGGTCAGCCCCCCCTGCTGGTCGAAATAGACCCCCTCGATCCGCAGGTTGCCGGCGCGGACCGGATTGAAGCCGCGCACCTCGTTGTCGTTGTAGATGCCCGACTTCTCCTGGCCGACGCTGCTGCCGAAGGCGTCATCGGCGCCGGCCACCGCATTCTCGGCGGCGCGCTGGGCCAGGGCCGCGCCGGGCGCTGTCGCCGCGGCGAGAGCCAGCAAGAACGCCGCTGCCCTCCATGGCCTCTGCGGCCTCGAAATCACATTCACGCCTGCGCCTCGTGGGTCACCGGCCGCACCGCGACAACCGGGATGCCCGTCAAACGCCGTGCGTCACCCTCGCGGTCAAGGCCCGGGACGGGGTCTGAGGGAATAAGCGCGCGACTGCTCAATCGCCGCTCACTCGATGTCGGCCATCTCCTCGCGGGTGAGAGGTCGGAAATCCGCGCGCCAGTATTCCCGCCCCCGCTTCACCGTCAGCTCGAGTGTTTCGAGGTTGGCGATGTCGGCGGCCGGGTCCCGGGTCGTGACGATCAGGTTGGCCAGCCTGCCCGGTTCGATGACACCCATGTCCGCGGCCTGCCCCGCCGCCCGCGCCCCGCCCAGCGTCGCCGCCCGCAGAACCTGCAGAGGAGGCATCCCCAGCCTGACCAGGGCCCTGAGTTCATGATGCAGGGTCGGCCAGGGGTCGTCGTGGGGCGCGACCCAGTCGGTGCCGGCGGCGATCTCAACCCCGGCCTTCCAGGCCTGGCGCACCAGGGCGTCCGACATCGGACCGCTGCAGAGCGGGCGGCGCGCGCCGGGATCAGCGGCGGCCTGGGCGTCGAGGTGGCTGTAGAGGCTGGTGGTGGCGTCCAGGATCGTACCCTGCGCCTTCATCCGGGCCAGCAGGGCCGCGATCGCCGGATTGTCGCCCTCCAGGACCGGCGCGGCATCCATCGGCGTGCGCGCCTGGTAGGATTCCGGCGTGCCCGAGACCTGATGGGCCAGGGAGCAGGCGTGCGAGATCGCGTCGGGCCGGGCGGCGATCACCTGGGCGGGGGTGGCGGGATAGACCGCGGCGTGGGCCCAGACCTGAAGGCCCTGACGATGGGCCTCGGCGGCGATCCGCTTCACCAGCGGCCCGGGGAGGTTCGCGTAGATCTTCACGGCCGTGGCCGAGGTCCCCCGCGCCAGGGTGATGGCCTCCCGAAGGTCCGTACGTCCGTCGATGGCCTGCATCCACGGCGTCTTGCCCGGGGGGTAGCCGTAGCTGACGGCGATGGTGCGCGGGTCGGCGAAGAACGACGGGCCCGCCATCAGGGCGGCATAGTAGATATCGGGCGCCGCGATCTCGCCCCTGCGCGAGGCGCGGGTCAACTCGGCGACCGACCGCAGGTCGTCGGCCATGTCGCGCACGGCGGTGACCCCGCCGTAGAGGTCGCGGCGCAGGCTGGCCTCGGCCTGGCGGCGGTTGGGCGGGGTGGCCAGGTGCTCATGGCTGTCGATCAGGCCCGGCAGCAGGTACTTGCCGCTCAGGTCGACGACCCGCGCGCCGGCCGGCGGGGGCAGATCTGCGTCGGGCGCCACGGCCCGGATCCGCTCGCCCCGCACCAGCACCGACATGCCGGCGCGCGCCGGGGCGCCGGCGCCGTCGATGAGGGTGGCGTTGCGATAGAGCACCGCGGAGGGCGGCTCGGCGGCGGCGGCGGCGCCGGAGGCTGCAAGACCGAGGCAGGTGGCCATGGCCAGGGTCAATCGGCGCACGCCCATCTCCCGGCCTAGCCGCGGCAGCTGTCTTCGGGGATGAGCTGGAATTCGGCCGCCGCGCGCCAGCAGGCGGCGGCCTGTCGTTCCTCGGTCCACGCCCAGGCCAGCCCGGCGCACATCAAAGCCAGACCGACGCACAGCGCGGTCAGGATCCGCGCGGCTACGACCGTACGATTGGGCTTGGCGCCTCTCGACATGCGGCAGGCTTTGGCCGAACCGCCAGGCTTGGGCAAGGCCGCGCGCGCCGATTATCCCGACAGGGCCGGTCCCGTGGGGCAGTTGTCGGCCCTGGATCCCAGCGACATGGGACCCGGCGGCAGCTGCTCGACGACGCCCACCTGGCGTTCTCCGCTCCAGATCTCGACCTGCACGGCGCTGGGGTGTTCGAACAGCACCTTGCGGGCCTGAACCATCGCCCGCGCATCATCGATCAGCTCGAAGGACTCGAAGGCGATCGAGGAGCCATCCGGGCGATAGAGATAGAAGGTGAACAGCAGCATGGCGCTACTGTAGCACTATTCCCCCGTGGGTTGTGCTCAATCGCCGACACTCCGTTCAGGAGATGATGCGATTCTGGCCCTTGCGGTCGATGGCGGCGGAAAGCCGGGCCATGGCGTCTCGCAGCTGGACCCGCAATTCTGCGGCAGTCACCAGCACAGGCGCCGAGACGCCCCAGAACAGCATCAGCGCCAGGATCGATCCCGGCCTGTGCCCCCCGTCATGGGTCAGGAACAGCTGGAAGCCCAGCACGCCGCCCGCCAGCATCACCAGCGCGCCGCAGCCCGGCCCCCGGATGAGGCCGGCCACCAGCACGGCAGCCACGTAGAGCATGAAGGGCGACATCGCCCCGAGGTAGGGATTCAGCGCCATGCGCGCGCCAGTGACGATCGCCACAAGGATCGCGGCCACCAGGATGGATATCCCGGACTGGATCGCCCTGCGCATAGTACGCTTGCCACCACTCGCCATGCCTCACCAATGGCCAAGCCAGGCCGCGAAGGCAACCCGCTTCCCCGTATGGGCGAAACCCGCGACCGCCGGCGCCCGCGTTCCGGGCGCCTGTGCAGTCCGGCGAAGGGCGGCTAAGCTCCGGAGTCCGCCAGCCCGTTGTCCGCGTGAGAGCCAGATGAGTCTTATGACAGGCGCGCCTGCGCCGCTGTTCAGGGCCCTGTCGCCGGTGAACCCTTCGTTCGCCTTCTCCAGCCTGGGCGGGCGGTACGTGGTGCTGGGCTTCCTGCCGCCGCCGGGCGCCGAGCGCGACGCGGCCCTGGAGATGGTCAGGCGCCATCCGCAGCTCTTCCGAGACGACACCTGCCTGTTTTTCGGCGTGCTGCCCGACCGCGAGTCCTTCGACCGGGCGCAGAACGGCGGGATGATGCGGTGGTTCGCCGACTTCGACGGCGCCCTGCGACGGCTCTACGAGGCCGAGGGGCCGGACGGCGCGCCGATCCCGCGCTGGGTGGCGATCGACCCTTCGCAGCGGATCCTGGCCTGGACCCCGCTGGACCAGGCCGAGAAACTGTTCGCCTATCTCCAGCGACTGGGTCCGCCCGGGCGCCACGCCGGTGTCACCCTGAACGCGCCCGTCCTGATCGTGCCGCGCGTCCTTGAGCCGGCGCTATGCCGCCAGCTGATCGACATCTACAGGGCCGACGGCGGGGCGCCGTCGGGCGTCATGCGCGAACGCGACGGCAGGACCGTCGGCGTGCTGGACGATTTCAAGAAGCGCCGCGACACCACGCTCACCGACGAGCCGTTGCTGAACAGCCTGCGCAACCGCCTGCACCGCCGGCTCGTGCCCGAGATCCGCAAGGCCTTCCAGTTCGAGGCGACGCGGATCGAGCGCTACATCGTGGCCTGCTACGACGCCGAGGAGGGCGGGTACTTCAAGGCGCACCGCGACGACACGACGGCCGCCACAGCGCACCGCAAGTTTGCCGTCTCGATCAACCTCAATGCCGAGGACTTCGAGGGCGGCAACCTGATCTTCCCGGAGTTCGGCCCCCAGACCTACCGGCCGCCGACCGGCGGGGCCGTGGTCTTCTCATGCTCGCTGCTGCACGAGGCGACGCCGGTGACCGCAGGCACGCGCTATGCCTTCCTGCCGTTTCTGTACGACGAGGCCGGCGCGGAGCTGAAGGCGAAGAACCAGCATCTGCTGGTCAGCGGCGCCGAAGGGCTGATCGCCCAGCCGGACGCGGCGGCGGCGAACTAGCGCCGGATTGCCCCGGCCCCCCAGTTTCCACGGATGGAACCGACGCGCGTGCCAGCACGAACGTCCAGTCCCGTCCGGCTGCGCGGATGTCCTGGAGGACCGGAGCTCCGGTGATGCGCCGCCGGTCCGCCTGGGACGAGGCCGGGGGCCGCACCTCCGGTAGGGAGACGCCGTCAGGCGCCGGCGGGCGCGGGCGGCGGGGCCTCGGGGGCGGGCTGCGGGGCGGCGTTGCAGCCCTTGCCCGCGTACATACCGCCCATTACGGCCTTGCGGGTGTCGGCGGTCTGGATGGTCTGGGCGGCGCCGGCGCGAACCGATTCCGCCCGCTGCCGGGCCATGTTGGCCGCGCCGTTGGCGAACTGGCCCAGGCCGGGCATGCGGCCCAGCACGCCGGTCCGCATCAGGCCTTCCACGGCCACGGTGGAGGCCAGGCCCGCGCCCTTGGCCGAGCCGTCGGCGCTGGCGACCTGCTGGTTCGCCTGGGCGATGATGGCGTCCATCCGGGCGACCTCGGCGCCGATCGCGGCGCAGTCCATCTGCCCGTCGGTGGGATAGCTGATCTGCAGCGGCGCCTCGGCGGCGAATGCCGGAGCGGCCACGGCAAGGGCCGCCGACAGGCTGAGAATGATCTTGAGATTCATAGCGTCCGTCCCCAAGCAATGCCCCGAGGGGCTGCCGGTCCAGTTGCTCAGAACCCGCCTGCGGCCGCCTCCCCCGATTGGGGGTATCGTTGATGCCCGGCCCGCAGGCCGCGGCCCGCCGGCAGGGCTGTCCGTGATCAGGCGGCGGGGGAAAACAGCGCCGCCAGGGCGTCCGGGTGGGTGAACTGCGGCAGGAAACCCGCCCCCTCGACGCTCACCCGTCGCAGGTTGGGTATGCCGAGCCAGTCCTGCTGGAAGTCGCCGGTCAGCTCGCTGGATATGGCCAGGGTCCACCGCCCGCCCGACGGAATGTCGCCGGGCGGCTCCCAGCCGTTCGCATAGCAGCCGTGTTCGGCGGCGAAGCCCCAGACCGAGCGGGCGCAGAGCGCCTGGATGTCGCGGATCAGGAACGACCGGACCTCAGGGTCGGTCAGCGCCTCGGCGTCGATCGGCACCTGGCAGAAGGCGCGGTCCAGGATGCGGTCGAGAAGCTGGGTGGTCGCCTGCCGGCGCAGGAACTCGGCGAAGGTCACCACGAGATCAGGGTTGCGCAGCAGGTGGCGCTGGACGCTGGAGACGAAGTTGTCGCGGGGCTCGTCCAGCATCCTCGGCGCATGGGGATTCAGCAGCACCGCATGTCCCAGAAGGTCGGGATGCCGACGGGCGAACTCCAGGGCGACCGGAATGCCGGTGTCCCGCGCCAGCATGTGGGCCTGCCGCAGACGAAGGCGCTCGACGACCGCGGCCATGTCGGCGGCCCCGGTCGCGGCATAGTCGGCGACCGACGGGTCGGAGAGTCCGAAGCCGGGGCGCTGGACGACGATGGGGCGCAGGCCGGCGGCGGTCAGGCTGCGGCGGAACCCTTCCGGCAACCGGCGTCCCGCCGCCGCGCCATGGAACACGAAGACCGCCTCGCCGTCGTAGGGCCCGTAGTCGATCAGACCGATGTGGCGGGCGCCGTCGAGGGCCTCCACCACCCTGAGGCGGCCGCCGCCTTCCTCTTCCCCGAACACCGGCTCGGCGGCGTCGGCCAGGGCCAGAAGCTCGCGGGCCTCGGCCAGCAGGCGCGCCAGGTCCTTGGTTCCCTTGGCGCCGGTCTTGGCCAGCGACGACTTGATGTGGGTGCGCACCGTGGCGGCGCTGACGCCAAGGGTCTGGGCGGCCTCGGGCGCGGTGGCGCCCCGGGCGACCTGAGCGGTGACCCTGGCCTCCGCCGGAGTCAGGCCGAACGCGATCTCAGCGACCTCGGCGTCGCCGCCCTCCTCGCCCTGGACCTCGCACATGACCCCTATCAGCCGGGCGACCAGTTCCGGCGTGCGGCGGACGCCAGCCTTGGCGTTGATCCGGCGCAGCGCATCGCGGGCGGTCTCGCGGCCGACGCCCGCCGCGGCGGCGGCGACGTCGAGGTTCGGCGCGAACAGCAGGGCTTCGGCCAGCCGGGCCTCGAGCGCCGTGAGATCCAGCGCCCGGGCGGCGCGGCGGGCAAGGTCTGACGAACGTGACGGCGCGCTGACGACCACCGCCAGTCGTTCCGCGCCCGCCGAAAGCGCCTGGGCCGCCTCGGGCCCCAGCGGCCAGCGCGCGGCGGCGGCGGCGTCGCCGATCCAGGCCGTGAATGCCGCCCCCGAGGCGCCTTCCACCAGGCTGACGACCGGGCCGTCCCGCAGGGCGCGTTTCAGAAGGGGACGTAGATCGCCGGTATCCCGGAACAGGGCGCGGTAGGCCGGGTCGGCAAAGCAGATCTGCCCGCGCGACGAGAGGACCGCGGCGGCCAGGGAGCGGCGGTCGGCGATGGCGCCCGCGATCGAGGGCAGGGCGGCCGAGGCCTCGGCGAAGTCGGCCTGGGCGTCGCCGCTGTCCCGCAGCACCGCGTCTTCGACCTCGGACCAGGAGTCGAGCAGCAGCTCCACAGGCGCGCCGCGGGGCGCGCTGGCTCGGAGCAGGTCGGACAGTCTTACGGGCTTTGCAGACATCACGCGCTGTTTGACTACTCCCCGGCCTTGAGCCGGCTTGCAAGGGCTCTCTGCAATCCCCGCGCCATTGTTGGCATTGCGGATGAATTTTCCCCGGGGCGTGAACCGAACCGCCCCGCACGGGTTCCGCCCTGACCACGAGCGGTCGCGCCGCGTCGCGGACCGGCGGGATGCCGCCAGAAGGAATCCACATGAGACACCTGCTCTACGCCGCCCTCGCCGTGGCCGCCGTCGGATCACCGCTCACCGCCTCCGCCCAGCCCGGCCACGACCGGCGGGAGATGCGTGAGGACCGGCGGGACGTTCGCGAGGACCGCAAGGACCTGAAGGAAGACCGCCGCGACGCCCGCCGCGACGGCGTGGTCACCGGACGCGAGCGGGAGAAGCTGAACCGGGGCCGGGACGAGGTCCGCCAGGGTCAGCGCGAGCTGCGCTACGACCGTCGCCGCACCGATTCGTGGCGCGGCCGCCCGGAATGGAGCTCGTTCCGGGGCTCGCGCTCCGGCTACTGGTACGCGCCCGGCTACGGCTACCATCCGAGGGTGCAGGGCCACGCCTGGCGTCGCGGGGCCTATGTGCCGAGGTCCTACCGCGGCTACTACGTTCAGGACCCCTACTACTACGGCCTGTCGGCGCCGCCGCGCGGCCATCGCTGGGTCTATGCGGACGGCAACTTCGTGCTGATGGCCATGGCCACGGGCCTGATCGCGAACGTGATCCTCAACGGCTACTAGGCCCGGCCGCCCAGGCGGAAAACTCTCGCGGGCAGCGCTGGCGCGCGCCCGCGAACCGGTGGAGATAGGCGGCACGGAGTGTTGCCCCCATGAACGACCGGGACGTCTATGTGAAGCTGGCCGCGGTGGCCGAGGAACTGTTCGCGCTGTCCGAGACCGCCGAGACCTATGTGGGCGAGGCCGCCCTGCGGACCGCCGCCAGCACGATCGCGGGCACGGCGAAGGCAGTTTATGAGCACGCCGTGGGCTCCGACACCGAGCACTGAGGTTCCAGGCATGCCCGCTCTGGCGGCGGGCGGGCAGCGCGGCTAGCGTCGCCACATGACTCGCACCCTTGCCTTCGCCGCCGCCGTTCTCCTCGCCGGCCCCGCCGCCGCTGCGCCCGCGGAACTCGTGATCTGGGGGGGCCCGGTCTACACCGGCGCATCCCCCGAAAAGGCCGAGGCCGTGGCGGTGTCCGCCGGGCGCATCGTCTTCGTGGGCGGCCGGGCCGCCGCGCAGGCCCAGGTCGGTCCGAAGACCCAGGTGATCGACCTCAAGGGCGCGGCCCTGTTCCCAGGCTTCACCGACAGCCACGCCCACCTGCGCGGGATCGGCGAACGCGAACTCTCCCTGAACCTTGAAGGCTCGAAATCGGCCGCCGAAGCGATCGCCCGGGTCAAGGCCTACCTGGCCGAGCACAAGCCGGGCGGGACGGTGATCGGACGCGGCTGGATCGAGACGGGCTGGCCGGAGGGCCGCTTCCTGCAGCGCTCGGACATCGATCCCGTCGCGCCGGACCAGCCGGTGCTGCTGGTCCGCGCCGACGGCCACGCGCTGGTCGCCAACACGGCCGCTCTGAAAGCCGCCGGGATCGACGAGACCACCCCGGTCCCGACCGGCGGCGCGATCCTGAAGGGCCCGGACGGCAAGCTCACCGGCATGCTGGTGGACAATGCCATGGCGCTGGCCCGCAAGCTGCAGACCGCGCCCACCGAAGCCGATCGCCGCGCCGCCTTCGAGGCGGCCTTCCGGGTCGAGACAGCCTACGGCTGGACCGGCGTCCATTCCATGAGCGTCGACTGGGACGACGTGGGCCTGCTGGAAACCATGGACGCCCAGGGCAAGGCGACCCTTCGGGTCTACAACGCGGTCGAGGCCGACGAGGCCGGCCCGCTGTTCGCCTCGGGACCCCGGGCGACGAAGGACGGCCGGATCACCACCCGCGCCATCAAGATGTACGAGGACGGCGCGCTGGGATCGCGCGGCGCGGCGCTGTTCGAGCCTTACGCCGACGCGCCGGACACCACCGGCCTGGTGCGCACCCCGCCCGACACCATCCGCGCCACCCTGGTGAAGGCGAAGGCGGCCGGTATCCAGGTCGCCACCCACGCCATCGGCGACCGCGGCAATTCGATCATTCTGGACCTCTACGGGGAACAGAAGGCCGAGGGTCTGCGCTGGCGGATCGAGCACTCGCAGATCGTGCGGCCCGTCGACATTCCGCGGTTCGCGAAGCTGGGCGTCATCGCCTCGATGCAGCCCAGCCACGCCATCGGCGACCTGCATTTCGCGCCCGCCCGCCTGGGTGACGCGCGCCTGGACGGCGCCTATGCCTGGAAGGGCATGCTGGACGCCGGCGTCCGCGTGGTCGGCGGCTCGGATGCGCCGGTCGAGCGCGGCGCGCCGCTGATCGAGTACTACGCCGCCGTGGCCCGCAAGGACCTGAACGGCTTCGCCGGCCCCGACTGGCGCCCGGGCCAGAAGCTGTCGCGGGCCGAGGCGTTGAAGCTGTTCACCTCCAGCGCCGCCTATGCGCGGTTCGCGGAGAAGGACCTGGGCACGATCGAAGCGGGCAAGATCGCCGATCTCTCGGCCTTCTCCGTCGACCTGATGACCGCTCCGGAAGCCGAGATCCCCAAGGGCCACGCCGTTCTGACGGTCGTGGACGGCAAGGTGGTCTACCAGGCGAAGTAGGGCTGGAACCACGAAGGGCACGAAAGGGGCGCAGCGCGCGCCGCGATCCCGCATCTCAACTGCGGTTTCGTGCTCTTTGTGTCGTTCGTGGTGGGCCCTCCGGGCCGCTTCGAGACCCTAGTGCGTGTACTTGGCCAGCCAGTTGGCCAGGGCCTGCGGGCTCATGTGGCGGGCGTCGGCCAGGGCGGCGACGTCGGCGCGGGCGACCAGTTGCCTGTTGCTGACGGGATCGACGACGAGGATCGCCGGCACGCCTTCCAGCTTGTCCTTCACGCCATAGCGGCCGGGGACCTGCAGGTTCTTGTCCATATGACCCACGTCGATGCTGACCATCTCGTAGTGGCGGTTCAGGAAGGCCTTCATCTCCGGCAGATCCATGGTGGTCTGCAGGATCCGGCAGTCGCCGCACCAGTTGCCGCCCATCTTGATGAGCAGAAGCTTCTTGCCGGCCTTGGCGCGGGCCGCGGCCCGGTCGACCTGGGCGGTGGCGTCGGCGGTCTCGTCGTAGGGATAGGGCAGCGGCGTCTTCAGCTGGGCATAGTCGCTGATGCTCACCCGCGGCGGCGGGGCGGCGGCGGCGGGCGCGGCCACGGCGAAGGCGAGAAGGGCGGCGGCGGCAAGGCGGACCATGGCAGGCTCCTGAACTTTCGACGCCCTAGTTGGGGGCCGGGGCGTTCCGGTCAAGCCCCATGGACTTCCACGCGCCCCCATTGCGCAGGATGGATTTTCCACGTTTGTTGCCGGCCAAAGCGGTTTCGCATCGAAACCGGCCGATCCAGTCGTTGAGAAAAGACCCATGATTTCCGAGACGCGCAAGATCCTGCTGTCCGCCGGCGCGGCCGCCGCGCTGATGTTCGCCGCCAACGGAGCGTCGGCGCACGAGGACCACGCCTGCACCGATGAGGCCTGCGACATGGAACTGCTGTTCGCCGCCGTCGATACGCCGGCCGGCGGCGAGGCGACCGCGTCGCTGAACTCGCCGAAGTTCGGGACCTGGGGTTTCGACCTCTCGGGCATGGACCGTGCGGTGAAGCCGGGTGACGACTTCTTCAAGTTCGCCAACGGCAAGTGGGACGAGCGGACGGAAATTCCGTCGGACCGGGTCCGCTACGGCAACTTCCACAAGCTGCGCGAACTCAGCGAAAACCGCATGCACGCGATCCTCGAGGACGCGGCCGCCGGCAAGCTGACCGATCCCGACGCCGCCAAGATCGCCGCGGGCTATGCGTCGTTCATGGACGAGGCCACGCTCGAGAAGCTCGACGCCAAGCCGCTCGCCCCCTGGCTGGCGGGGATCCGCAAGGTGAAGACCAAGGACGATTTCACCGCCCTGATGGGCCGGGCCAACACGGCCCCCTATGCGAGCATCCTGCCGGTAGGCATCACCATCGACGCCAAGTCGCCCACCCGCTACGCGGTGACCAGCGGCTCCGGCGGCCTGGGCCTGCCGGACCGGGACTATTACCTCCAGCCTGGCTTCGCGGAGAAGAAGGCGAAGTACGAAGCCTATGTCGCCCAGATGCTGACCATGGCGGGCTGGGAGAAGCCGGCCGAGAACGCCAAGGCCATCGTCGCCTTCGAGACCCGGCTGGCCGAGGCCAGCTGGAGCCGCATCCAGCGGCGCGACCGCGACAAGACCTACAATCCGATGAGCCCGGCCGAGCTGAATGCGCTGACGCCCGGCTTCGACTGGAACCGCTATCTCGCGACCACCGGCCTGCCGAAGGTCGAGCGGATCATCGTCACCACCAACACCGCCTTCGGCCCGTTCGCCAAGATCTACGCCGAGACACCACTGGAGACCCTCAAGGCCTGGCAGGCCTTCCATGTCACCGACGGCGCGGCCCCATATCTCTCCAAGCGCTTCGTCGACGCCAACTGGGCTTTCCGCAGCAAGGAACTGGCCGGCCAGCCCGAGCAGCAGGCGCGCTGGAAGCGGGCGGCCGCCTTCATGGACAACAACATCGGTGAAGCCGTCGGCCGGGTCTATGTCGCCCGCTACTTCCCGCCGGAAGCCAAGGTGAAGATGGACGCCCTGGTCGGGGACATCCGCACCGCGCTCAAGGGCCGCATCGAGACCCTGGAGTGGATGGGTCCCGAGACCCGCGCCAAGGCGCTGGAAAAGCTGTCGAAATTCACCGTGAAGATCGCCTACCCCGACAAGTGGGAGGATTATTCGGCGCTGACCTTCAAGCCCGACGATCTGGAAGGCAACGTGACCCGGGCCGCGGTCTACGACTGGAACCGCCGCGTGGCGCGCCTCAACGGCCCGGTGGACAAGGCCGAGTGGGGCATGACCCCGCAGACGGTCAACGCCTACTACAACTTCGCCAACAACGAGATCGTCTTCCCGGCGGCGATCCTGCAGCCGCCGTTCTTCGACCCCGACGCGGACCCGGCGATCAACTACGGCGGCATCGGCGGCGTGATCGGCCACGAGATCAGCCACGGCTTCGACGACCAGGGCCGCAAATCCAACGGCGACGGCGTGCTGACCGACTGGTGGACCGCCGAGGACGCTTCGAAGTTCAAGGTCCAGGCCGACCGGCTGGGCGCGCAGTATTCGGCCTTCGAGCCGCTTCCCGGCGCCAAGGTGCAGGGCGGCCTGACCATGGGGGAGAACATCGGCGACAACGGCGGCCTTTCGCTGGGCCTCGACGCCTATCACGCCTCGCTCAAGGGCCGCCCGGCGCCGGTGATCGACGGGCTGACCGGCGACCAGCGGGTGTTCCTCGGCTGGGCCCAGGTGTGGCGCGAGAAGGCCCGTGACGAAGCGCTGCGCCAGCAGGTGGTCACCGACCCTCACTCGCCGGCCTACTACCGGGTCAACGGCACGATCCGCAACGTGCCCGGCTGGTACGCCGCCTGGGACGTCCAGCCCGGCGACAAGCTCTATGTCCCGCCCGAGCAGCGCGTGAAGATCTGGTAGGCGGAGACCCCCTCCGCCGGCTTCGCCGCCACCTCCCCCGCGGGCGGGGAGGTGCGGCGACTAGCGGCGACCGGTCCTGTGGGCCGTGCGGTGCGTGACCATGCGTTCGTGAAGGTCGCGGATGCGGCGGCTGCCCGAGGCCTGGAAGGCGAAGGGGAACAGGCCATGCAGCAGGCAGGCCATGGCGGCCACGGCCATGGTCGCGGCAAAGCCCCAGGCCGAACCCAGGTGCTCGAAGTAGCTCTCGCCGACCGTTTCCGGATGCTGTGTGAACGCCTTGATCATCGCGATCCGCCCCAAGCCTGAACAGAGGCTCAGGATGACGCGCTGCGGGGGAATATCATTACCGAAGATGCCTGCAGATCAGGCTGAATGGAGAACTCTGTTCCCGAAAATCCGGACGCGGGAGAAGTTCAGTCTCCCGCGTCCCTCGCCCGCGGATGAATCGTCCTAGTAGGCGAAGTCGTCGAACACCCGGCCCGCGTCGCCGGCCCAGCGGGTGTTATAGAGTTCCAGCAGGCGCTCGGCCGGGGTGATGCCGCTGTCGGCGATCTGGTCCAGCTCCGAAAGGTAGCCCGTCTCGTCGACCATGCCGCCGGACAGGCGGTTGCGGTTCTTCAGGCCCGAGCGGGCGATGACCAGCAGGTCCCTGGCCACGTCCTGCACCTTGCGGCCGGAAATCTCGGCCTTCAGGCCACGGCGGGCCACGTCGGCGCGCAGGCCCTCGTGGTCCTCGATCTTCCAGTCCTTGCAGAGGTCCCAGGCGGCGGCGAGCGCGGGGGCGTCATAGAAGATCCCCATCCACAGCGCCGGCAGGGCGCACAGCCGGCTCCAGGGCCCGGCGTCGGCGCCGCGCATTTCCAGGTACTTCTTCAGTCGCACCTCGGGGAAGATCGTCGTGGTGTGGTCGGCCCAGTCCTTGATGGTGGGTCGCTCGCCCGGCAGTTCGGGCAGCTTGCCGTCCATGAAGTCGAGGAACGAGCGCCCGGCCACGTCGATGTAGCGATCGCCGCGCTTGACGAAATACATCGGCACCTGGAGCGCGTAGCGGGCGTAGGCCTCGAAGTTGAACCCGTCACGGAACACGAAATCCAGCATACCGGTGCGGTCCGGATCGACGTCGGTCCAGACGTTGGCCCGCGAGGAGACGAAGCCCGAGGGCTTGCCCTCGATGAACGGCGAGTTGGCGAACAGGGCCGTGACCACCGGCTGCAGGGCCAGCGACGTGCGGAACTTGGCCACCATGTCGGCCTCGTCGGCGAAGTCGAGGTTGGCCTGCACCGTGCAGGTGCGGAACATCATGTCGAGGCCGAGCCCGCCCACCTTGGGCATGTACTCGCGCATGATCTTGTAGCGGCCCTTGGGCATCACCGGGATCTCGTCGCGCCGCCAGGTGGGCGCGAAGCCCAGCCCGAGGAAGCCGATGCCCAGCTCGTCGGCGACCTGCTTCACCTCGGTCAGGTGGGTCCCGGTCTCCTCGCAGATGTCATGGATGGTCTCCAGCGGCGCGCCGGACAGCTCGAACTGGCCCCCCGGCTCCAGGCTGACGTTTGCCAGGCCGCGCTCAAGGGCGATGACGTTCTCGCCTTCCATGACCGGCTTCCAGCCGAACCGGACCATGCCGTCCAGCAGCGCCTTGATGCCGTTCGGCCCATAGGGGACCGTCGAATGGTCCGCCGTGCGGAAGACGAACTTCTCGTGCTCGGCGCCCACGCGCCACTCGCTGGCGGGCTTGCCGCCCTCAGCCATCCAGCGGACCAGGTCTTCGAACACCAGCGGACGGTCGTCACAAGCGGCTTCGGCCATGAATTCTCTCCCCCGGCCTTAACGCCGCTATGCCGGGTTGGGGCCCGCGCGGTCGCGTCTTTACGCCGTTAGGATAGGTGGGCGCAATTCCGCGAAGCTCAAGGGTGGTCTACCCTGTCACCGAACCGACGACTGGAGAGACGATGCCTGCCGCGAACGTGAAGGACGCCGTCCCCTATTTCCGGGTCGTCGACATGAAGGCCTCGCTGGCCTTCTACGTCGACGGGCTGGGCTTCGAGATCGACAAGCGCTGGGACGACCGGGGCATCCTGCGCTGGTGCACGCTGAAGCTGGGCGGCGCCTCGCTGCGGCTGCAGCAGTTCAAGCCCAAGGGCCAGGATGCCTGGAAGCCCGCCGGCCAGGTCGGCGAGGGCGTGACGATCTACCTCGAGTGCGAGGACGCCACCGCGATCTGGTCCCAGGCCGCGGCCCGCGGCATGGACACCCCGCCGCCGGAAGTCGCCAACGGCATGTGGCTGGCCGGCTTCGACGATCCGGACGGCTATCACCTGGAATTCGAAAGCCCCACCGACGCGCCGGAAGACAGCGTCTTCGGCGAGGACTAGGTCCAGTCGCCCACAGCCGCCTGCCAGAGCGTCAGCGCGCTGATGGCGGCGGTGTCGGCGCGCAGGATTCGCGGGCCCAGCGTGGCGGGGGTGGCGTAGGGCAGCGCGCGCAGCTGCTCGCGTTCCGCCGGCGAGAAGCCGCCCTCCGGTCCGATCAGGATCGCCCAGGGCCCGGCGTCCTTCACTGCCGCCAGCACCGGGACGGCGTCGCCGGCCTCGTCGCAGAACAGCAGCCGGCGGGCAGGGTCCCAGTCCGCCAGCATCCGCGCCAGCTTCACCGGCTCGGCGATCTCCGGCACATCCAGCCGCCCGGTCTGCTCCGACGCCTCCAGGGCAATGGCCCGCAGGCGCTCGACGCGGGTGTGGTCGGCGTTGGTGCGCTCGGTGACCACTGGCCGCACGCGGCGCGCGCCCAGCTCGGCGGCCTTCTCGACGATGGTTTCAAGCCGGCCCCGCTTCACCAGGGCGATGACAAGGTCGAGGTCCGGGCCGGTGTGCTGCGGCCGGGCCTGGGAGAGTGCGGTGAGCGTGACGACCCGCTTGCCCACGGTGGCGATCGAGGCCCGCCACTCGCCGTCGCGGCCGTTGAACACCGCCACCGCGTCGCCCACCGTCTGGCGCATCACCGCCGACAGGTAGCGGCTCTGGCCTTCGTCCAGCGCCAGGGTCGCGCCGGGGGCGAGGTCATGGGGAACGAACAGCCGGATCATCCTCGCGGTTCTAGCGCCCTCCCCCACATCGGGACTAGGGTCGGCGTATGTCAAAGAACGACGACGACAAGGACCTCGAACGGCACCAGCTGGCCCTGGTGCACTGGCAGCAGCACGCCATGGAGACCAACCAGCGGGTGCTGATCATCTTCGAGGGGCGCGACGCGGCCGGAAAGGACGGCGCCATCCGCGCGGTCACCGAGCACCTCTCGGTCCGGAATACCAAGGTGGTCGCCCTGGCCAAGCCGTCGGACCGCGAGCGGAGCCAGTGGTTCTTCCAGCGCTACGTCAGCTTCCTTCCGGCCTCGGGCGAGACGGCGATCTTCAACCGCTCCTGGTACAACCGGGCCGGGGTCGAGCGGGTGATGGGGTTCTCCACGCCCGAGGAGCAGGAGGTGTTCCTGCGCGACGTGCCGGTGTTCGAGGCCATGCAGCTGGAAGGCGGGCTGCACATCGTCAAGTTCTGGCTCGACGTCAGCAAGACCGAGCAGGCCGTGCGCCTGAAGGAGCGCAAGACCGACCCGCTGAAGGTGCTGAAGACCTCGCCGCTGGACGATGCCGCCCAGGCGAAGTGGGACGGGTACACCGCCGCCCGCGACGAGATGCTGCGCCGGACCTCGACGCCGGTCGCGCCCTGGATCTGCGTGCGCTCGGACAAGAAGAAGATCGCCCGGCTGAACATAATCCGCCATCTGGTCCATGCGCTTGCGCCGGCGAAGATCGCCGGGGAAATCGAGGCGCCCGATCCGCAGGTGCTGTTCCCGTTCGACATGGCCGCGCTCGGCGACGGCCGTCTGGAGCGTTGATCCGGGCGATTGTTCCGCGTTCGTTCCGTTGATAGCCTGCTGCTGACGGACCCGGGGATTCGCCTGCGATGAAAGACACCCTCACCGCCGGCGAGGCGCGGCGCATCGCCCTGGCCGCCCAGGGCTTCGGCGGGGCCCGCGACGGCGCGGTCAACCGGCGGCAGCTGACGAAACTGGTCGAGCGGCTGGGCGTGGTCCAGCTCGATTCCGTGAACGTGGTGTCGCGCACCCACTACCTGCCCGCCTTCTCGCGACTGGGCGCCTATCCGCGCGAGTTGCTGGAGGACATCGCCTGGGGGGCCAAGCGACCGCTGTTCGAATACTGGGCGCACGAGGCCTCGCTGCTGCCGCTGGCTGCGCAGCCGCTGCTTCGCTGGCGGATGCATGACGCCCGCGAGGGGGTGGGCGCCTGGAAGGGCATCGCCCGCTTCATCCGTGAGCGGCGCGACTTTCTCGACACCGTGCTGCAGGAGTTCGGCCGTCGCGGGCCGATGTCGGCCTCGGAGCTGGAGCTGGGCGCCAAGGGGGCCGGCGGGTGGTGGGGCTGGAGCCAGGGCAAGCTGGCGACCGAGAGCCTGTTCTGGGCGGGCGAGCTCACCACCGCCACCCGACGCGGGACCTTCGAGCGGGTGTATGATCTTCCGGATAGGGTGCTGCCGCGGGCCATCGTGGAGACACCCACGCCGCCACGGGACGAGGCCCAGCGCCAGCTGCTGACCATCGCCGCCCGCGCCATGGGCGTCGCCACCCTGCGCGACCTTCGCGACTATTTCCGCATGGGTGTGGAAGAGACGAAGGCCCGCGTCGGCGAACTGGTCGAGGCCGGATCCCTGCTGCCGGTGAGCGTGAAGGGCTGGCGCGAGCCCGCCTACCTCGACCCCGCCGCCCGCCGGCCACGCCGGATCGAGGCCACGGCCCTGCTCTCACCCTTCGACAACCTGATCTGGTTCCGCGAGCGCACGGAACGGATGTTCGGCGTCCGCATCCGGCTGGAAATCTACACCCCGGCCGAGAAGCGCACCCACGGCTACTACGTCCTGCCGTTCCTGGAGGGCGACGCGCTCACCGCCCGCGTCGACCTGAAGGCCGACCGCAAGGCCGGGGTGCTGCTGGCGCAGGCGTCGCATGCGGAACCGTGGGCCAGCGCGGAGACGCCGGTGAAGCTGGCGGCGGAACTGCGGCTGATGGCCGGGTGGCTGGGGCTGGAGGGCGTGCGGGTGGAGCCGCGGGGGGATCTGGCGGCGGCTTTGGCGGATGCGGTCTGAATGCCCCCTCCGGCGCTGCGCGCCACCTCCCCCGTCGTCTTCGCGACAGGGGAGGAGCGAGCCGTCACCGCTCCTCCCCCGCATGCGGGGGAGGTGGATCGACGCGGAACGCGTCGAGACGGAGGGGGCGTGAGGCGTCCTACGCCACCCCTTCCGTCACCGCGTGCAGCCGGGCATAGGCGCCGCCCTGCCTGATCAGGTCGGCGTGGCGGCCTTCCTCGACGATGCGGCCGTCGTCGAAGACCAGGATGCGGTCGGCGCCACGGATGGTCGACAGGCGGTGGGCGATGACGATGGTGGTGCGGCCCACCATCAGCTCTTCCATGGCCTGTTGCACCAACTGCTCGGTCTCGACGTCCAGCGAGGAGGTCGCTTCGTCCAGCACCAGGATCGGCGCGTCGGCCAGGAACGCCCGGGCGATGGCCACCCGCTGGCGCTCGCCGCCCGACAGCTTCACCCCGCGCTCGCCGACCAGGGTGTCGTAGCCCCTGGGCAGCCGGGCGATGAAGTCAGCCGCCCGGGCCCGCCTGGCCGCCAATGCGATCTCGTCGGCGGTGGCGTCGGGCCGGGCGTAGCTGATGTTCTCCGCCAGCGTGCGGTGGAACAGCGCCGGATCCTGCGGCACCACGGCGATGGCGCGGCGCAGCGAGCCCTGGGCGACCCTGGCGATATCCTGGCCATCGATCAGGATCGCGCCGTCCTGCAGGTCGTAGAGCCGCTGGATCAGCTTGACGAAGGTCGACTTGCCCGAGCCCGTCGCGCCGACAAGCGCCACCCGCTCGCCCGGCGCGATGCGCAGGTTGAAACGCTCGTAAAGCGGCCTCTCGGCCGACTTGTAGCGGAAGGTCACCCGGTCGAAGACGATCTCGCCCAGGTCGGCGCGGAAGGCCTTCGCGTCTGGCGCGTCGATCACCTGCGGGTCCATACCGGCGTAGCGGGCCACATCCTCCACGTCGTCCATGCCGCGCTGGGCCATGCGCACGTTCTCGCCGATGTTGCGCAGGTAGCCGCTCATCAGCATGTACGAGGTGACGCCGAAGGCGATGTCGCCGGCGCCCGCCCTGCCCGCGGCCCACTCGCGCACCAGAAGGCCGGTCAGGCCCGCCTGCAGGACCACCAGCAAGAGGTTGTGCAGCAGCCACAGGTCGGTGAACCGGTTCCAGGTCCGGATCGTCGCCTTGCGCCACAGCTCGGTGACGCCGCCGATGCGCGCCTCTTCCCGCTCCTCCGCGCCAAAGGTCTTCACCGTGGCGTTGGACGAGATGGAGTCCGCCAGCGCCCCGCCGATCCGCGAATCCAGCGCCACCGACTTCAGATTGGCCGGCCGCGCGTAGAGCGAGGTCAGGTAGATGTTGGACAGAACATAGAGCACCGTCACCGCCAGGGCGAACAGCCCCACCACCGGCCAGCGCAGGAACATCATCAGGCACAGCCCGCCCAGCACGATGGCGGCCGGTCCGAACCAGATCAGCACCGCGTCGGTGACCACGTCATAGCCCCACATGGCCCGGCTGAGCCGGCGCACCGTGGCGCCGGCGAAGGTGTCGCCATGCCAGTCCGACGAAAAGCTCTGCACCCGCCGGAAGCCCTCGTCGGTGATGTCCTTCATGTTGTTGGACGAGAACGGCGTCAGGAACCGCATCGCCGTGTTCCGGATCACCATGAAGGCGGCGTTGACTCCCACGAACACGGCCCAGGCCTGCCAGGCCACGCCGGCGTTGCCGACGCCCTCGGTCACCGCGTCGACCAGCCGCCCCGCCGCCCAGGGCATGGCGAGGTCGAACCCGATCGCCGTCAGGGTCAGGGCGACCGTCGCGCCGAGCAGCCAGGGGCGCCGGCGCCAGTAGCCGGCCAGGAACGCCAGCACCTGCCGGTTCGACAGCTGCCGCGTCTTGGTGTCTTCACTATCCTCGTAGTGGTCGGTCATCGGATCGGTCTCGAATGCGGGCGGCGGACCGGGACTCCTGACAGGAGCCTGCGAAGGTCCGACGCTGAACGTGTGTGAAATCTGTGTCGGGGCGTCGAGCGGGCGATGCTCGGAGGGCCACCGGCGCGCGGGGTCGCTTCGGCAGGAGGGCCTCTCAGGCCCCGCGGCGAAGCGGCTCGGACTTAACGGTGCGGCGGCGGCCCGAGACGCGTGCGGGAAAATTCGACAGCTGTCATTCTGACGGACCTCCCTCAAGAGCCTCGAAGATCGCGAGGCTAGGCGCGGCGCGGGACCCGGTCAAGGAACGCGGGTTCGCCGATTCCCGATGGCGGCGCGCGAGCGGCATTTCAGCCACACCGGGGGTCTGCTACTCCCGCCCCATGGCTTCCGCCGCCCCCCTTCCCGACGCCGCGCCCAGCAACTGGGTGGACAGATTCGCGCCGCCGGCGCTGCGACCCTGGCTGAAGCTGGGGCGGTTCGATCGGCCGGTGGGGATCTGGCTGCTGATGCTGCCCGGCTGGCAGGGGATCGCGCTCGCAGGCGCCATCAAGGGTCAGTGGCCTGACCTTCGGCTGCTCGGCCTGGTGTTCCTGGGCGCGGCGCTGATGCGGGCGGCGGGCTGCGCCTACAACGACATCGTCGACCGCGACATCGACGCGAAGGTCGCCCGCACGGCGATGCGGCCGATCCCGTCCGGGCAGATCTCGGTGAAGCAGGCCTGGGCCTTCGTTGTCGGCTGCTGCGCGGTCTCGTTCCTGATCCTGATCAGCCTGCCGCCGCTTGCGATCGGGCTGGGCGTGGGCTCGCTGGCGCTGGTGGCGGCCTATCCGTTCATGAAGCGGATCACCTGGTGGCCGCAGGCCTGGCTGGGGCTGACCTTCAACTGGGGCGCCCTGCTGGGCTTCGCCGCCGCCAGCGGCCACCTGAGCTGGCCCGCCGTCCTGCTCTATGCGTCCGGCGTGTTCTGGACCCTGGGCTACGACACCATCTACGCCATCCAGGACCTGGAGGACGACGCGCTCGCCGGGGTGAAATCCTCGGCCCGGCGGCTGGGCGACAAGGCGCCGCGTGCGGTGGGCGCGTTCTACCTGGGCGCGCTGGCCCTGGTGTTCTGCGCCGGGACGCTCGCCAAGCTCAGCGTCGGCTTCTCGGTGCTGCTCCTGGGCTACGCCATCCACCTGGGCCTGCAGGCCCGCCGCGTTCGGGTCGACGACGGGGCGCTGGCGCTCAGCCTGTTCAGGTCCAACACCGGGGCCGGGCTGATCCTGTTCGCCGCCCTGGTCGCCGGCGGCTGGGCGATCGCGCTCTAGCGCCGGTGTGAGGAGAAGCCGGGCAGCGACATCCGCTTCGGGCGGCGGCGCAGGCCGATCAGTATGGCGACACCCGAGAGGGCCTTCGCCGCAGCTTGTCCGAACGCACGCATCGCCTACTCCTGCTGATGAACCCCCTTCGACCAAAACGTGGTGAATGAAATATGACCGCGGCGCCGCCGGATGCATCCGGGGCCGGCGGCAAAACCGCACAGGGGCGGGCGGCCACGGGCGCCGTTCCCTCGCGTCACGCTGTTTTCGCAGGCGTCCCGGGGGTACAGTCACCGCATGCCTGCCGCCGCCCGCGTCGCCCCGAAGGACTACTTCTCGCCGGACGAGTGGGCGCCGCTCGCCCGCCGGTCGGCCTGGAAGGGCCCCGCGCTGATCGCCCACGCCTGGCTGGTGATCCTGGCCGCCGCGGCGATGGCCATGGCATTTCCGGTCACCATCCCGCTGGCGGTGATGATCATCGGCGCCCGGCAGCTGGGCCTTGCGATCCTGATGCACGACGCCTCGCACGGGGCGCTGCATCCCGACCTGAAGGTGAACGACTGGCTGGGCGAATACCTGACGCCCGGGGGTCTGACGCAGTACCGGGCCTATCACCTGGGCCACCACCGGTTCGCCCAGCAGTCCGAGGATCCTGACCTGGGTCTTTCGGCCCCGTTTCCGATCACCCCTCTGTCGCTGCGCCGCAAGATCGTCCGCGACCTGACCGGCCAGACCCATTTCAAGCAGCGCTGGGCGCCGCTTTTCCGCCGGATCGCGGGCCGCAAGCCGGGCGAGTCGGCGCTGGGGATCATCGCGAAGTTCGTGCGTTCCCGGCCGCGGTTCTTCATCGGGGCGGCGGTCACGATCGCGGTGACGGCGCCGTTCGGGTTCTGGTGGGCGTGGCCGGTTCTGTGGTGGCTTCCGTCAGCGACCTGGCTGCCGCTGGTGACGCGCCTGCGCAACATCGCCGAGCACGCCTGCATTCCCAAGGACGAGCCCGACCCCCTGCGCCATGCCCGCACCACGCGGGCCGGCCTCGTGGAGCGGATGTTCCTCGCGCCCTACTACGTGAACTACCACTGCGAGCATCACATGTTCATGCATGTGCCCTGCTACAACCTGCCCCGCACCCACCGCCTGCTGAAGGCCAAGGGGGTGCTGGCGGGCATGCTGACCGCGCCCAGCTACCGCGACGTGCTGCGGCAGGCCTCCAGCCGGGGCGGCGGCCACGACCGCGGCGGGCCGACGCCGGAGGAGCGCGGCGTGGTCCAGTCGGTCATACAGTAAGCCGCCTGGGCGCCGCCAGCCGCCAGCTCGACGCCAGCCGCGCCTCGACCAGCGCCCAGTCCACGACCCCGTCGGCCAGGCTGACGCCGACCCAGCCGGACGGTCCGATGTAGGCAGGCCAGCTGTAGGTGTCCGGATCGGCCTCCATCAGCATCTCCTGCTCGTCGCGCCCGCCGGTCTTCACGCAGACGTCCGTGCGGCCGTCGCCGTGGTGGTCGTGGCGGAAGTAGGCGAACATCTTTCCCGCCACCTGGAACGCCGGGATACCGTGGGAGACCTTCTCCGAGGTCTCCGGCAGGGCGAGGCACAGGGCGCGGAGGCGCGCCAGGACGATCTCGGGGTCGGAGCTCAGCATCGGCGGCGGTCCTCGCGAATTCGGCTTCGCACACGCTAACGTCGATTGACCCGCACGTCGCTGACGCCGACTGGGACGCATGGATCTCTCCACGCCGGCCGCGCGCCGCGCCTTCATTCTTCAGAACACCCGTCTGCAGCGGCCACCGCACACGCCGGAGCTGGACCTTCACCTGGCCGACGAGATCACCCCGATCTGGAAGCTCACCGAGGAAGACCTGGCCGAGATCGGCCTGCCGCCGCCGTACTGGGCCTTTGCCTGGGCCGGCGGCCAGGCCCTGGCGCGTTACGTGCTGGACAACCCCGGCGTGGTCGCCGGCAAGGCGGTGATCGACTTCGCCTCGGGCTCGGGTCTGGTGGCCATCGCCGCGGCGAAGGCCGGCGCGTCCCGGGTGCTGGCGGCCGACATCGACGGCTACTGCGAGCAGGCGGTCAGCCTCAACGCCGAGGCCAACGGCGTGCTGGTGGGCTTCACCGACGCAGACCTCACCGCCGCCCCGCCTCCGGCCTGGGCCGAGGTGATCCTGGCCGGCGACATTTGCTACGAGAAGCCCCTGGCCGAGCGCGTTCTGGCCTGGCTGCTGGCCGCGCGGGCGGCCGGAGCGACGGTGCTGATCGGCGACCCGGGCCGCAGCTACTTCCCCCGCACCGGGCTGGACAAGCTGGCGGAGTACCAGGTCGAGACCACCCGCGAGCTCGAGGACATGGAGATCAAGCGCACCGCCGTCTGGGCCGTGCCCTGATGTCGCAGCGGCATTGCGCCACCTCGACCCACGCCCGGCGCCGGAACGGCCGTTAACCACAAATTTGAGACGTCAGGTTCGCTATTTGTTCTTTTCTGCGGGCCGGGCGGGCGCTAGGCTGCAGGCCGGATTTCAGGAGCAGCGCCATGCGTGAAGATGGCAAGATCGACTATGTGGAGCTTCCGGGCGGCGACATCGCCGGAACCAAGGGCTTCTACGCCGAAGCCTTCGGCTGGACCTTCACCGACTATGGCCCGAGCTACGCCGCCTTCAGCGAAGGCCTCGACGGCGGCTTCGACGCGGATGTCACAGAGGCGGTGCAGAAGCCGCTGGTGATCCTCTACGCCCACGACCTGGAGGCCATGGAAGCGAAAGTCCGCGCCGCGGGCGGGACGATCACCCGGCCGATCTTCAGCTTCCCCGGCGGCCGCCGCTTCCACTTCGCCGACCCGGCCGGAAACGAACTGGCGGTCTGGAGCGAGTAGACGCTCAGCCGATGGCGGCGCGGCGGCGGGTGCGGAGCATGGCTCCGGCGCCGCCGAAGCCGGCCAGCAGCAGCGCCCAGGTCGAGGGCTCCGGCACGCCCGGCGCGGTGACCACGCGATCGAAGGTGACGTTGTCCAGGCCGACGCCCAGGTTGCTGGAGTTGAGCGAGGCGCTGCTGAGGAAGGTCAGCTTCGCGGTCGGGCCGGTCGCGGTGAACTCGTAGGTGAACCGTTCCCAGTCGCTGCCGGCCGTGGTCAGGCCGAGGGTGTTGGTGAAGCTGCCGGCGGCCGCATCGTTGACGAGCAGGTCGACCGTGGCGTTGCCGTAGCTGCCCTGGCCACGCACGAAGAACGCGCCGACGTCGAAGGCCACGCGATAGGTCTGGCCGGACACCACGTCGATCAGGCTGGAAGCCACGCCCTTGCCCCGGCCGACGTTGCCGGTGAGATCAAGGAAATAGGCGCCGTCTGACGCCACGACGCCCAGGCCCCCGAAGGCGCCGTTGCTGGTGTACTGCACGTCGTCGTCGCCGCCCGGCGTCGCATCGACCACGGTCCAGCCGGGCAGGAAGGTGCTGCCGGCGTGCATGGCCAGGGTGACCACGCCGGCCGGCTGCTCGAAGCTGCCATTGGTGAACGCGGCGGCGGCCGCCGGGCCGGCGGCGGCGACGGACAGGGCGACGACGGCGAGCGGGGCGAGCTTCTTCATGGGACCCTTCGGACACTTGCCGGTGCGCACGCCAGGACGGCGTCCGTCCCGGCGGACTGTGACGTGCGTAAGCCATCCGGGCGGCCTCCGGCCTCCCCCATTTGGGGGCCTTCGTGGCGGCCTTGCCAAACGGCGGCATGCGGGGTCTGCTCATCGCCGGGAACGGGCCCCGATCGCGGACGGAACCGCTGACGGCGGCCTGCTGGGGGGACGCGAATGACCACGGCCACATCGGGGGCTCATGCCCCGCCGCTGCCGCCGCTCGGGCGGTGGATCGTGCCCCTGCTGGGGCTGGCGATCTTCATCAACTACGTGGACCGGGGAAACCTCGCCACCGCCGCCCCGCTGATGAAGGACGAGCTGGGACTGACCGCCACCCAGTTCGGCGTCCTGATCTCGGCCTTCTTCTGGACCTATACGCCGGGTCAGGTGCTGGCCGGCTGGCTGGGCGAGCGGCTGAACCCCTATCGCACCCTGGCTCTGGGCCTCGCAGTCTGGGCGATCGCTACCGCGCTCACGGGGGTCGCCAGCGGTTTCGCGGCGATCCTGGCGCTGCGGCTGCTGCTGGGCCTGGGCGAGACCGCGGCCTTCCCCTGCAGCTCCAAGATCCTCGCCCAGAACCTGCCGCCCGAGAAGCTGGGCGGCGCCAACGCCATCGTGTCGCTGGGACTGTCCATCGGCCCGGCGTTCGGCACCCTGGCCGGCGGCCTGCTGATGGCCAGCGTCGGCTGGCGGCCGGCCTTCATCCTGTTCGGGCTGGTGTCGCTGCTGTGGCTGATCCCCTGGGCGCTCGCGACCCGTCAGCACGCCGCCCCGCGCGCCGCCGATCCCGCCGCCGAGACCGCCCCGTCCTTCACAGCCATCCTGGCGCGGCGCGAGCTCTGGGGAGCCAGCCTCGGCCACTTCAGCGTCAACTACGGCTTCTATTTCGTGGTCTCGTGGCTGCCGATCTACCTGGTCAAGGTGCAGGGCTTCTCCATGTCGAAGATGGCCGGCATCGGGGCGCTGATCTACCTGAGCTATGCGGCGGGCGCCCTTCTGGGCGGCCACCTCACCGACCGCTGGATTGCCGCCGGCGCCACCCCCAACCGCGCCCGCAAGACGCTGATGGTGGTCTGTCACGCGTTCGCCGCGGCCAGCTTCGCCGCCTGCGCCGTGGGCTCGGCGCCCGTGGCCATCGCCAGCCTGTTCGTCGCCGGGATCGCCTTCGGCGCCACCAGCCCCAACATCTTCGCCATCGGCCAGACCCTGGCCGGCCCGGTGGCCGCGGGGAAGTGGATCGGGGTGCAGAACTGCTTCGGCAACATCGCCGGCATCGTCGGGCCGATCATCACCGGCTTCCTGGTGGATTCCACCGGCGGCTTCGCCGTGGCCTTCGCCGTCGCGGCTGGCGTGGCCCTGCTGGGCATGGCCGGGTGGGGCCTGATCATCCCGCGCATCGCCATGGTCGGCTGGAGCCGGCCCGCGGCCTGAAACGGAACGGGCCCGCCTCTCGCTGGAGAGGCGGGCCCGGGTATCCGTCGAAAATCAGCCGGTCGTCAGTTCGTCGAGCCCGTGGTCGCCGGCTTGGCCGCCGCGGCCTTGGCCTTTTCGGCTTCCTCGGCGCGGGCTCCGCCCAGCATGCCCGGCAGGGCGTAGTTGCCCTCGTGGCAGGCGTATTCGTAGAGCACCGCCTGTGCCATCGGCGAGAACTCGTATTCACCGCCCCAGGGCTTCTCCCAGACCGTCGGATCCTCGACCTGGAAGCCGTAGTGCAGCCGGTTCTTGCCGACGCGGGTGAAGCGTTCGGTGACCTTCAGGTCCTTCCACGAGCCCATGAACTGCTGGGCGGCGGGAATGTGGGTGGTCTCGACCACCAGGGTGTCACCCTCCCACCAGCCGATCGAGTCGCCCATGTAGGGCCGCACATTGTCGACGCGATGCTTCGAGTTCAGGCGCACGACCCGATAGTCGTGGACCATCTCGACCTCGATCACGACCGAGTCCGGCGTCTGCATGATCTGATAGTTGTTGTTGTAGAAGCCGTTCGGGAACATCGGCGGACCGGCGTTGCGGCCGAACGACAGGATGCAGCGTTCGCCCAGCGAGCGCTGCTCGGGGTTGTCGAACGACCCCATGCCGCCACCGAAGCGCGGCGGCGTCGGCGCGCCGGCCTTGCGGGCGGGGGGCATGCCGTTCGGGGTGGTCAGCAGCGAGGTTCGCGGCTCGCCGTGCACGCGCATGATCGTCGAGCCCGGGTCGAGCCAGCCGCGGTTGTAGCCACCCACGTCGCCGCCGGCCGCCGCGAACTCGGGGCGGATCTTGGACGCATCGACCTTGGGGGCCTCGGCAGGCGCGTTCGGATCGGTGGGGGCGTTGCCTTCCTCGACCTCCTGGGCGACCGCAGCCTCCATCTTCTTCACCTCTTCCGGGGTGTAGACGGGCCGGCCGCCGACCGTCGGCGAACGGGTCATCGGCGTCAGGGTGGCGTTGGTCCAGAAACCGGAAAGGTCCGGCTGGCCGAAGGCGTTCTTCGGCGACTTGAAAGCCGAGGCGGCGGCGGCGGGCTTGGTCTCGGCGGTCGCCTGGCCGGCCAGGGCCAGCATCGAGACGCTGAGTGTGAGGATGAGGGCGCGGCGCACGGGCTAGCTCCAGATAGCTTCAGCGCCGAACCCCCGGCGCGCCGCCTCCATACCGCACCTTCCACCCGCGAGGCCAGCGATCAAAGGTTTCTCGGCTGTCACAGGCGTGCGTCCGGAGACACAAACCGCGCGCCTTTCCCGCGTCTGCCGGACACCGCGAGACATCCGCGCCATGGCGCACTACGTATTGACCAGGAGATGGAGCGCCGACGCATGAAGACCACGCCCCGACTGCCGGTCCTGTTCGCGGCCCTGGCGCTCGCCGGCGCCGCCCGGGCCGAGACCGCCGCGCCCGCGCCGGACCTCCTGACCGCCCACCTCGCACATCCGTCCGCGACCCCGGTCCGCCCTGGAGACACGCCGCTGGACCTGTCCCGGCCGCAGACGGCGTTCGGGGTCACCTACGAGGGCGCCGGCCCGGCCCGGATTCCCGGCGTGGCCCGCACCTCGGTTGACCGCCGCCTGGCGTCGGACGACGTCATCGGCTCGCTGGGATTCCTCTGCGGTCTCGAGCCGGGAGCGGGCAAGGACGGCGGCGCGGCAGCCCGGGGTTACGACCCCTCCGGCCGCTTCGTCGGCGCCAAGCTCAGGCTGGCATTCCGCTAGCGCCCACCGTCACGCGCCGCTTTACGCCGCGCGCCGGAGTGTCTAACCGACCGGGGCCCGCATCTCCGCGGGCGGCGCCAGACCAAGGTTCCCCCGAATGGCCTCCGGCCTTGTCGCCCTGCTGGACGATGTCGCCGCCATCGCCAAGATCGCCGCCACCTCGCTGGACGACGTCACCGCCGCCGCGGGCAAGGCCGGGGCAAAGGCCGTCGGCGTGGTTGTCGACGACACGGCCGTGACGCCGGGCTACGCCGTCGGCTTCACGCCCGACCGGGAACTGCCGATCGTCTTCAAGATCGCGCTCGGCTCGCTGCGCAACAAGTTCTTCTTCCTGCTGCCGGGCGCCCTGCTGCTCAGCGCCTTCGCGCCCTGGGCGATCACCCCGATCCTGATGGTCGGCGCCAGCTATCTCTGCTTCGAAGGCGCCGAGAAGATCGTCGAGGCCCTGCGCCACGAGGATCATGCCGACGAACTGGAGGAGCTCGCCCTCAGCTCGGCCGAACTGGAGAAGGAGAAGGTGACCGGCGCCATCCGCACCGATTTGATCCTGTCGGGCGAGATCATGGCCATTGCGCTGGCCGACGTCGCCGAGCGGCCCCTGGCGATCCAGGCCGCCGCCCTGGCCGTGGTCGGCCTGATGATCACGGCCGGCGTCTACGGGGTCGTCGCCCTCATCGTGAAGATGGATGACATCGGCCTGCACTATTCAAAGCACAGGGCGCGCGCCCTGCGTGGCCTGGGACGGGGGCTTGTCAGGGGCATGCCGGTCACCCTCGACCTGCTGACCAAGGTGGGCACGGCGGCCATGCTCTGGGTGGGCGGCGGGATCATCGTCCACGGGCTGGAGCACTTCCACCTGGCCGCCCTGCCGGACGCCGTCCATGCCCTGGCGCACTGGGCGGGCGCGGTCCCGGCCGTGGGCGCCGTCACCGGGTGGCTGGCCACCGCCACGGCCTCGGCCGTCGTCGGCCTGATCGTGGGCGGCGTCATTGTCGGCATCCTCAGGGTGGTCCGACCGCATCACTGAAACATTGCGGACGCCTGGGCGGCTTAAACCCCTGCGCCCCTAACCCCTGGACGCCACCGCCGGACGACCGGTGGCGCCCGCAGCACGGAACGCCTGTGGCCAATATCGCCTTCATCAGCCCGAAGGGGGGCGCCGGAAAGACCACCGCGGCCCTGGCGCTGGCGCTGGGCCTGGCGGGTCGCGGCCAGAAGGTCGCGCTGATCGATTCCGATCCAAACAAGCCGCTGGTCCAATGGGGCGCCCTGCCCGGCCGCCCCGCCGCCATCACCGTCCACGCCGCCCCCACCATCCAGGATATCCGCGACGCGGTGCGCGAGGCGCGCCGCCATGAGCCGGAGTGGGTGATCGTCGACACCGAGGGCTCGGTGCGTGGGGCCATGGTGTTCGCCGCCCTGCGCTTCGACCTGGTTATCACCCCGCTGACCGCGTCCCAGCTCGACGCCGCCGAGGCGATCAAGGCCGGACAGATGGTGGATTCCTTCGGCAAGCGGGCCGGCAACAGGCTGCTGCACCGCTGCCTGATGACCCGCGTGCCGGCCGCGATCCGGCCCCGGTCGCTGAAGACCGTGGTCGAGCAGCTCCGGGGCGCCGGCATCGAGATCCTCCCCGCCGCCCTGATCGAGAAGGAGGCCTTCCGCCTGTTCTTCGCCCTCGGCGGCGGCTTCGAGACCCTGGAAGCCGACGGCGTCACCGGCCTGGCCGCAGCCCGCCAGAACACCGACGCCTTCGTGGATGCAGTGATCGCGACCCTCGATGACGCAACGGCCGCGGCGCCGCGCGAGACGGCAACGGCGGGGCGGTAAGTCCGCGCCCTCACGCCCCCTCCGGCGCTTCGCGCCACCTCCCCCGTCGTCTTCGCGATAGCGCAGGAGCGTGAGCCCATCGCGCCTCCCCCGCCTGCGTGGGGAGGTGGTGGGGCAGCCGACGGAGGGGGGCGGACTCAGGGCGCCGGATACTCCGCCTCACCCGCGACGCCCTTCACGCCGGCCTCGCGCCAGCTGAAGTCCGGCACGTCGCGCACCTTCCGGGCGACGATGTTGGAATGGCAGTACAGCGCCCGCACGGGCTGGAAGCGCAGGTAGGCGTCGGCGAAGGCCGAGAAGCGGCCGACGATGGGGTTCTGCATCGCCGCCTCGACGCACTCGAAGCCCAGGGCCGGCGAGAACAGGGCGCGCAGGGCCATGTCGCTGAACTGGAAGAAGTGCCAGGGCCGCTCGTGCGACGAGAACGAGAAGTGGGTCTCCACGAACACCAGCCCGCCCGGCTTCAGCACCCGGGCGATCTCTTCGGCCACCACCCAGGGCATGGCCAGGTGCTCGAACACCGCCGTGGAATAGACCACGTCGAACCGGCCCTCGACCAATTCAGACAGCCGGTGCGCGTCGCCCACAACGTCGACGTTCGGGCCAGGGTGATAGTCGAAACCCACATACTCGGCATGGCTCAGCCGCCCGCGCATCGGCGGGCCGCCGGCCACTTCACGGCTGCCGATCTCCAGGATGCGGAACCCCGGCCTGTCACCCGCCTCGACGACCCGGTCGGCGAAGGTGGCGTGCGCGGTCAGGCCCGAAGGCCCGGGCACGTCGGGCGCAAGATAAGCCTTGTCCAGCCGCCGGCCGGTCACAGACAATGTCGCCCGCTTCAGCCTGCCGGCGAGGTCCCGGATCGTCGATGCCACGCCCAATGCCGAGCCCTTGCCTGTTGATCCCAGAGGATGGCCGCACCGGCCTCACGCGTCCATGACCGCCGACGAGATGAAAGCCATCGTGATGTCCTTCCCCGGCGTGGAGGAGGGCATGAGCTATGGCAGCCCGGCCTTCAAGCTGAACGGCAAGTTCTTCACCCGCCTGCGCCGCGACGACCAGAGCCTGGTGATCATGGAGATCAGCCACGACGAGCGCGAGATGCTGATGGAGGCCGAGCCCGGCACCTTCCACTTCACCGCCCACTACAAGGACTACCCCTGCGTGCTGGCCCGCATGGAGAGCCTGCATCCCGGCTCGTTCCGCAACTTCCTTGAACGCCGCTTCCGCAAGGTGGCCAAGAAGACCGCGGTCAAGGCCTGGGAGGCGGCGAAAACGAACTGACACCCCCAATCGGGGGAGCGCAGTCCCATCGCGCCGCGGCATGCTGCGGAAAGCTTAAAGGGGTGCGGGATCGTGAAGACCATTCTGATCGCGGCCGTGGCGGTCCTGGCGCTGGGTGCAGGCACGTCGGCGACGGCGGCGGGTTTCATCAACGGCGGGTTCGAGGACGGCCCGGCGCTGAACTTCGGGTCCTACGCCCGCGGCAACGGCGCCCCGACCGGCTGGTCCGCCGTGCCCGGCTATGAGGCCCCCGACATCCTCTCCAACGCCTACAACCAGACCGGAGCCGGCTTCGAGCAGCTGCTCCACGCCCACAGTGGCGACCGCTACCTCGACATGAACGGCCAGTCCGCCTCGGGCGGCCTCTATCAGGATGTCAGCGGGATCGCCCTGGGCAGCACGGTGGTCATCACCTACTGGGTCAGCCAGTGGGCCCAGAACAGCGCGGGGACCTTGACCGCGTCGCTCGGCGGCACCGATGCGCTCGACCAGGTCACCACGGTCGCCTTCAACAACACCGCCACCTCGGCGGCCTGGACCCAGTACACCCTGGTCGGGACCGCCACCGCCAGCACGGTGAGGGTGCAGTTCCTCGGCCTGGCGCCGTCGTGCTGCTCCATCGGCGCGCCCGGGCTGGATGACGTGAGCTTCACCGTGATCGGAGGGACCGCCGTCGTGCCGGAACCCGCGACATGGGCGCTGATGATCGGCGGTTTCGGCCTGGCGGGCGCGTCGCTCCGGCGTCGGAGAGCCGCGGCCCAGGATCAGCGCATCCCGGGCGGGAAGACCTCGGGATATTCCAGCTTGCCGGTGTCATAGCCCAGGCTGGTGACACGGGCGTTCAGCATCGAGAGCTTCTCCGGCGTCGGCCGCGGCTCGCGGGTGTAGACGTTGACGTTCTCCAGCGCCGGATCCGACATGATGAACCAGTCATCCCCGTGGTCCAGCATCCAGTAGGTGCGCGCGACCGGCACGAAGCCGAACAGCCGGTAGGCCACCCTCACCTTGGTGTTCTGGCCCGGGTTCAGGATGGTCAGCGGCCCGGCCACCACCTTCTCCTTGCCCATCGGAGTCCCGTCGCGGCAACCGTCGCGCTCGATCAGCCTGTCGCCCCGAGTGATGTAGTCGGTGTAGCCGGCGACGCAGCCGTCGGTCAGCTTCATCGGCGTGCGGGCGATCTCGTACCAGCGGCCCGTGTAGAAGCCGTTGGGCTCGATGGCGCGGGCGGGCTCCGGCGCGCGGACCGGTCTGGAGCCGGCCATTGAGGCGCAGCCGGCCAGCAGGATCAGGCCGCCGGCGGCCAGGGCGATGTGCAGGGGTTTCATGCCAGCGGAACACCGCCGGCTCCGACCGGTTCCGGCCCGGCTAGAACTCGTCCTCGATGGATGCGCGGAAGTTCTCGAACACCTCGCGCATCTGCTGTTCCGGCGGCGGGGCCGGTTCCGGCTCGGCGGCAGGCGCGGCGACGGCGGCCAGCCGCCCCACGACGGCGCCATGCTGGACCAGCAGCAGTTCCTCGCCCGCAGGCAGGTCGCTCAGCAGGGCCGCGACGCGCGGCGGCAGGTCATCAAGATCAAGACGGGCCATGGGCCGATCCTAGACCGGTTCCGGCCGGACGGGTACACCGCGCCATGGCTTACCGATCCCTGCGCGAATTCCTGGCCAAGCTCGAGGCCGCCGGCGAACTGGTCCGGGTGACCGAGCCGGTCTCGACCGTCCTTGAGATGACCGAGATCCAGCGGCGGCTGCTCGCCACCGGCGGCCCGGCCGTGCTGTTCGAGAACGTCGTCCGCGCCGACGGCGAGGCCTCGTCCATGCCCTGCCTGGTCAACCTGTTCGGCACGGTGAAGCGGGTGGCCATGGGCGTGACGCTCGAGGGCAGGGAGCGCACCACCGCCGGCGAGCTGCGCGAGGTGGGCGAACTCCTGGCCTTCCTGCGCCAGCCCGAGCCGCCGCGCGGGATCAAGGACGCCATGGAGATGCTGCCGCTGGCCAGGACCGTGATGTCCATGCGGCCGGCGACGGTGAAGAAGGCGCCGGTGCAGGAGATCGTGCTCCGGGGCGATGACATCGATCTGACGAAGCTGCCGATCCAGACCTGCTGGCCGGGCGAGCCCGCGCCGCTGATCACCTGGCCGCTGGTGGTGACCAAGGGGCCGTCGGACGACCGGGAGGACAACTACAACCTCGGCATCTACCGCATGCAGGTGCTGGGCAAGAACCGCACCGTCATGCGCTGGCTGGCCCACCGTGGCGGCGCCCAGCACCACCAGCGCTGGAAGAAGGCCGGCAAGCGCGAGCCCCTGCCCGCCTGCGCGGTGATCGGCGCCGACCCGGGCACGATCCTGGCGGCCGTGACGCCGGTGCCGGACACCCTGTCGGAGTACCAGTTCGCCGGGCTGATGCGGGGATCCAAGCTCGACCTCGTGGCGGCCAAGACCGTGCCGCTGATGGTGCCTGCCCAGGCGGAGATCGTGCTGGAAGGCCACGTCCTGCTGGACGAGTACGCCGACGAGGGGCCCTACGGCGACCACACCGGCTACTACAACTCGGTCGAACGTTTCCCGGTGTTCGAGATCAGCGCCATCACCATGCGCAAGGATCCGATCTACCTGACCACCTTCACCGGCCGCCCGCCGGACGAGCCCAGCGTACTGGGCGAGGCGCTGAACGAGGTGTTCATCCCGCTGATCCGCCAGCAGTTCCCGGAGATCGTCGACTTCTGGCTGCCGCCCGAAGGTTGCTCCTACCGCATCGCGGTGGTCTCGATGAAGAAGGCCTACCCCGGTCACGCCAAGCGCGTGATGATGGGCGTCTGGAGCTACCTACGGCAGTTCATGTACACCAAGTGGGTGATCGTCGTGGACGACGACATCGACGCCCGCGACTGGAAGGACGTCATGTGGGCGCTCTCCACCCGCATGGACCCGGCCCGCGACATCACGGTGATCGAGAACACTCCCATCGACTATCTGGACTTCGCCTCACCCGAGAGCGGGCTGGGCTCGAAGATCGGCCTGGACGCCACCAACAAGTGGCCGCCGGAGACCCACCGCGAGTGGGGAGAGAAGCTGGGCATGGACCGGGCCACCATCGAAGCGGTCACGGAGAAGTGGGCGAAGCTTGGCCTTCCGGGCGATGGCCGGCCGGTCGAATAGGATAAGCAGGCGTCATGGATACTCTGGCCTCCGCGCACGCCGCCGCCCTCTGGGCCGGGCTCAACATCATCGTCCTGCTGGTGCTGGCGGTGCTGGTCACCCGTCAGCGGCGCAAGCACATGGTGCTGATCGGCGACGGCGACGTGCCGGCCCTGACCCAGGCGATGCGCGCTTTCGGCAACGCCACCGAATATGTCCCCGCCGCCCTGGCCGGACTGGGCATCCTGGCGATGGCGGGCGCCATGCCGCTGGTGATCCATCCCATCGGCTTCCTGCTGTTTTCCGGCCGGGTGCTGCACGCGGTCGGCCTGTCGCGATCCACCGGCGTGTCGGCCTTCCGCACCTTCGGCGTGCTGGCCACCTGGATCGCCTATGTGGCCCTGGCCGCGGCGCTGCTGTTCTACGCGGTGCCGTAGGGCCGGTCTTGAGGGTCCGCGCCAGCGGACACGCCTTAAGTTCAAACCACAGATGCACACGGAGCCACACGGATGGGCGCCCATCGCCGATCCGTGTGAATCCGCGTGTATCCGTGGTTCCAGATCTCGGAAGGCGCCGCTTCGCGCGCCTTTGGCCCCCCGCGACGCCTCGCCGGCTTGTTCGCGCCCCTCGGGTCCGCCATATCCCCCCTATGGATGAGACCCTTCTGAACGACGTCGTGGCCGCGGCCCTCCGGGCGGGCGCCGACGCCGCCGAAGCCGTGGGCGCCCAGCGCCGCAGCCTTTCGATCTCGGTGCGGACCGGCGAGCTGGAGGAAGTCGAGCGCGAGGAGTCCCGCGACCTCGGCCTGCGGGTCTTCGTCGGCCAGCGGCAGGCCACGGTGTCCGGCTCGGACATCTCCGCCGAGGCCCGGGCAAAGCTGGTGGAGCGGGCCGTCGCCATGGCCAGGCTCGCGCCGGAAGACCCCTACGCCGGCCTGGCCGATCCCGCCCGACTCGCCAGCGGCGCCCGGCCCGATCTCGACCTCTACGATTCCACCGAACCCTCGCCCGTCGAGCTGGAGGCCCGCGCCCGCGCCGCCGAGGCCGCCGCCCGCGCCGTGCCCGGCGTGACCAACTCCGACGGCGGCAGCGGCTCCTGGTCGTCGTCAGAGTGGACCATGGTCACCAGCGGCGGCTTTGCGGGCGTCCACCGCGCCTCGGGCTTCTCCATCGGCGCCTCGGCCATTGCAGGCGACGCCGACGGCATGGAGACCGGCTATGACGGCCGCACCGCCCGCTGGCAGGCCGACCTGCCCAGCCCCGAGAGTCTGGGAACCGAGGCCGGCCGCCGGGCCGCCGCCCGGCTGGGCGCCCGCAAGATCGCCTCGACCACCGCCCCGGTGATCTTCGAGAACCGCCTGGCCGGCTCGCTGATGAGCCCGCTGATCGGCGCCATTTCCGGAACCTCGATCGCCCGCGGCACGTCGTTCCTGAAGGACAAGCTGGGCCAGCAGATCTTCGCGAAGGGCATCGTGATCCGCGACGACCCGCACAAGCCGCGCGGCCTGGGCTCCACCCCCTATGACGACGAGGGCGTGGCCAACCAGGCGCGCAACCTGATCGACGACGGCGTGCTGACCACCTGGCTGCTGAACTCCTCGGCCGCCCGCCAGCTCGGTCTCACCACCACCGGCCACGCCTCGCGCGGCCTGGCCGGCCCGCCCGGCGTCTCGACCACCAACCTGACCTTCCACCCCGGCGACCGCGACCAGGCCGGGCTGATGAAGGACGCCGGAACCGGCCTGCTGGTCACCTCGATGTTCGGCCCCTCGCTGAACGGCAACACCGGCGACTGGTCGGTGGGTTGCTCGGGCTTCTGGTTCGAGAACGGCGAGCTGGCCTATCCGGTCAACGAGATCACTGTAGCCGGCAACCTGCTCGACATCTTCGCCCGCGTGGTCCCGGGCGCGGACCTTGAGATCCGCGGCTCGTCCAACGCGCCGTCCCTGCTGGTGGATGGGCTGGCCATCGCCGGCCGATGAACGACGATCTCGCGCTGATCATCGAGGCCGCCCACGCGGCCGGGGCGCTGGCGCGCGACATCCGCCACAACGGCCTCGAGGTCGAGCACAAGGAAGACAACACGCCGGTCACCAACGCCGACCTGGCGGCCGACGCCCTGCTGACCGAGCGCCTGCGCTCCGCCCGCCCGCACTACGGCTGGCTGTCGGAGGAGACCGCCGACGCCCGCGACCGCCTGGACTGCCGCCGGATCTTCGTGGTCGATCCCATCGACGGCACGCGGGCCTTCCTGAACGACCGCCCCTGGTGGTCGGTGGCGATCGCCGTGGTCGAGGATGGTCGGGCCGTGGCCGGCGTGGTGTTCGCGCCGGAGACCGGCGAGACCTATGCGGCCATGGCCGGCCAGGGGGCCACGCGGAACGGTGAGGCGATCCGCACCAGCACCACCACCGTGCTTGAGGACTGCCGCATGGCCGGCGATCCCGCCATCTTCCGGCATCCCGCCTGGCCGCGCCCGTGGCCCGCCATGCGGGTCGAGCCCAGAAACTCCACCGCCTACCGCATGTGCCTGGTCGCCGCCGGCGAGTTCGACGCCGCCGTGGCGCCCGTCCGCAAGAGCGACTGGGACGTGGCCGCCGGCGATCTGATCGCGCGCGAGGCGGGCTGCTTCGTCGGCGATCACAACGGAGAAGCCTTCCGTTACAACCGGGTTAGGCCCTCGCAGGCTAGTCTGATCTGCGCGACACCGGCCCTGGCCCCATTGATCCTGGCGCGCGTTGGGCATATGGGCGCGTCAAAATGATTTCAACTGAAACGAACTGACCATGCCTGACAGACAACTCCTCCACCTCGTCATCGGCGGGGAACTGAAGTCCCTCGAGGGAACCCCCGAGTTCGCCGACCTCTCCAGGGTCGACCTCGTGGGCGCCTACCCGACCTACCAGGACGCCGCCGCCGCCTGGCGCGCCAAGGCCCAGCAGACCGTCGACAACGCCCTGATGCGCTACTTCCTCATCCACGCCCACAAGCTCCTGAACCCCGACGCCGACGACGACCACACGCACTAAGGGGTGCGGAAGTTGCTCCCCCTCCGGGGGAGCTGTCGGCAACGCCGACTGAGGGGGATTCCACTCAGACCGTGCCGCCACGCTTTCCTTGCTGAGTCGGCGGCGGAAGCCCCCTCCACCGCTTCGCGGTCCCCCTCCCCCTGAGGGAGAGGAATGGGAAATCATTCCCGCCGCAGGACCCCATCCACCAGGGCGTTGCCCCACATGTTCGTCCGGAAGTCGGCCTTCATGCCGGCGGGGTCGTACATCGGGCTCTCGACCCACTCGATGAAGCTCATCCCGGCCGGCTCGCCCTCGGTGAGGTAGCGGGCGAAGGTGTAGTCGAGCACACCGGTCTTGCCGTGGCGGATGTGCAGGTACTTCAGCGACAGCTGGTCCAGCGCCTCGCGGATCGTCTGGCCCTTGCGGAAGTGCATGTAGAGCACGCTCATGATGCCCGCCCGGTCCGCGCCCGACTTGCAGTGCCTCAGCGCGGGATACTTCAGGGTCTCGAACAGCCGCTTTGCGCCCAGCACCCGGTCGCGGGAGGGCACCTCGCGCGAGGTGATGGTGAAGTTGACGAAGTTCAGGCCCAGACGCTCGCAGGCGTCCTTCTCCAGCGCATGGAAGCTGGCGTCGAACCCGCCGCGCAGGTTGACGATGGTCTTGATACCCCGCGCCTTCCACTCGGCGATCTGGTGCGGCCAGGGCTGGTTGGCCCGCACCAGTTCCTCGGAGATCCAGTGGGCGTTGGAAAACCCCAGCCGCAGATAGGCGTGGTCGTTCCAGAGGTAGTCGGCATAGGCCTTCGCCCGCCCGGCGGGGCTCTTCAGGTCAAACCGGTCCTCGGCGGGCGCATCCGTCATGGGGGCTAGGTAAGGCGCGCCGGGCGACGACGGAAGAGCCGCGCCTGCAGCGCCCCCGCTTGACGCCGGCCCCGCAACGTCCGATCCCAGCCCCATGAGCGAGCGCGATCCGCCCGAGCTTTCCGCCCGCGCCCTGATCGCGCGGGTGGCGGGCGTCTATCTGCGGCCGCGCTGGCCGGCGTGGGCCGGCGCGCTGGCCGCCGGGATCGTCGCCGCCGTTTTCACCACCCTGCTGGTGCAGATCCTCGAGCCCGCAACCAACGACCTGATCGGCACGCCCAAGCCCGGGACGCTGATCGTCCTGCCGCTGACCATCGCGGCCTACGCCATCGTCCGCGCAATCGCCCAGGTGACCCAGGCCACCCTGGTCAACCGGATCGGCAACGCCGTGGTCGGCGACATCCAGGTTCAGCTGTTCGGCAAGCTGGTGCGGGCGGACCTGGCCCACCTGCGCAGCCGGCACTCCGGCAGCTATGTCGCCTCGGTGCTGTATGACGCCGGCCTGATCCGCGAGGCGGCGACGTCCGGGATCATCAACTACACCCAGCACGCCCTGATCGTGATCGGCGCGATCTCGGTGATGGTCTCCAATGACCGGCTGCTGTCGATCGTGCTGGTGATCGCCGCCCCGCTGGCCACCTGGATCATGCGGCGCTTCGCCAAACGCACGACCAAGGCGGCCAAGGGCGCCATGGCCGAGACCTCGGCGCTCTCCACAGCGATCATGGAGAGCCTGGACGGCGTGCGCGTCGTCAAGCTGGAGAACCGCGAGGCCTATGAGGAGGCCCGCGTCGCTGAGGTGGTCCGCCGCCGTCAGGACCATCTGGTGAAAGGCGCCAACGCACGCGCCCGCGCCGCGCCCGCCACCGAACTGCTGATGACCCTGATCATGGCCGTGGTGATCGGCTATGCGGGATGGCGCGCCCGGCAGGGCGGGATGACCGTCGGCGCCTTCGTGGCCTTCATGGCCGCCCTGGGGGTGGCGTCGCAGTCCCTGCGCCAGCTCGCCAACCTGCAGACGGTCTTCGCCGAGGGGCTGTCGGCGGCGCGCAGGCTGTTCGCGGCGCTGGACGTCGAGCCCGAGGTGCGCGAGCAGCCCGGCGCCGCGCCGCTGGCGCTCAGCCAGGCGACCATCCGTTTCGAGGATGTCGGTTTCAGCTATGGCGCCGACGGCCCGCCGACCCTCAGCGAGGTGACCTTCGAGGTGCGAAGGGGCGAGACCGTGGCCCTGGTCGGACCGTCGGGCAGCGGCAAGACCACCATCCTCAACCTGATCCCCCGCTTCTATGACGCGACCTCGGGCCGGGTGACCCTCGACGGCCAGGACGTGCGCGACGTGGGGCTGGCCTCGCTGCGCCACCACATCGCGCTGGTCACCCAGGAACCCTTCCTGTTCGACGACACGATCCGCGCCAACATTGCCTACGCCCGACCCGACGCCACCGACGCCGAAGTCGAGGCCGCCGCGAAGGCGGCCGCCGCCCACGAGTTCATCGGCGAACTGGCGAAGGGCTACCAGACCTCGGCCGGCGAGGCCGGGACCCGGCTGTCGGGCGGCCAGCGGCAGCGGATCGCCATCGCGCGCGCCTTCCTGAAGGACGCCCCGATCCTGCTGCTGGACGAGGCCACCAGCGCGCTGGACACCGAGAGCGAGGCCCAGGTGCAGGCGGCGCTGAAACGGCTGATGGCCGGCCGGACCACCATCCTGATCGCCCACCGGCTGTCGACCGTGCGGGGCGCCGACCGCATCCACGTCATCGACCGGGGCCGGATCGTCGAGACCGGCGACCACGACAGCCTGGTGAAGGCCGGCGGCCTCTACGCCCGGCTGGCGAAGAGCCAGGATCTGGAGGCGGAGACGCCCGCGTGAAGGCCTTCCTGCGCAGCGACGGGGTGCAGGCGGTGCTGGGGTGGCTGCTGGGCGCCTATCTGCGGGTGGTGCTGCGCACGGTCCGCTGGCGGCACGAGAACCTCGCCTGCGTCGAGCCCGTGCTGGCCGACGACACGACCGGCGCCATCGCGCTGTTCTGGCATGGCCGCATCCCGCTCTGCCTCGCCACCGCCCCGCAGTGGTGGCGCAAGCGCACAAAGGCGCTGATCTCGCCCTCGGCGGACGGGGAGTTCATCGCCCGGGCGCTGGCCATGTCCGGCTTCCCGGCAATCCGGGTCTCGTCGGCCAAGAAGGGCGACACCGAGAAGATGCGGCAGGCCGTCGCCGCGATCCGCGAAGCCACCAACTGGGTGAAGGGCGGCGGCGCCCTGGTCGTCACCCCCGACGGCCCGCGCGGCCCCAACGAGGTGATCGCCGCCGGCTCGCTGCAGATCGCGAAGCGCTCCGGACAGCCGGTCTTCCTGATGGGCATCGCCGCCAGCCCCGCCTGGCAAGCGGAGAAGACCTGGGACAAGGTTATGTTCGCCCGCCCGTTCGGCCGCGGCGCCGTGGTCTGGGAAGGCCCGCTGACGGTCCCGCCCGACGCCGACGACGCCCTGGTCCAGAGCCTGATCGCCGACTGGTCCGCCCGCCTCTCCGCCGCCACGCGCCGGGCGGAGGGGATGGTCGCCGCCAGCCGCATTGATCCGCCCGCCGAGCGGTGAGACATAGGCCCATGGCCCACGGCGCGCACGACCACCACGAACATGATCACCACGATCATGGCCACGGTCACGGCGGCCACCATCACCATGTCCCGGCCAGCATGGGCCGCGCCTTCGCCATCGGCGTGGTGCTGAATCTGGGCTTCGTGGCGGCCGAGGTCGGCGCGGGCCTGTGGACGGGGTCGCTCGCGCTGCTGGCCGATGCCGGCCACAACATGTCGGATGTGCTGTCGCTGCTGCTGGCCTGGGGCGCTACCATACTGGCCCGCCGCGCGCCGGCGGGGCGCCGCACCTACGGCCTGCGCAAGGGCACGATCCTGGCCTCGCTGGCCAACGCGGTGCTGCTGCTGGTGGCCGTCGGCGCGATCGTGTCCGAAGCCATCCGCCGCTTCGGCGAGCCGGCGCCGATCGACGCCCCCATCGTCATGCTGACCGCCGCCCTGGGCGTGCTGATCAACGGCGCCACGGCGCTGCTGTTCATGCGCGGCAGCCAGTCGGACCTCAACGTCCGTGGCGCCTTCCTGCACATGGCCGCCGACGCCGGGGTGTCGCTGACCGTGGTCGCCGGCGCCCTGGTCATCGCGCTCACCGGAATCACCTGGATCGACCCGGCGCTGAGCCTGATCATCGTCGGCGTCATCGTGCTCGGAACCTGGGGCCTGCTGCGGGACTCGGTGGACCTGGCGATGGACGCCGCCCCGCGCGGCATCGACGTGGATGAGGTGCGCCGCTGGCTTGCCGCGCAGCCCGGCGTCGAGGACGTGCACGACCTGCACATCTGGGCCATGAGCACCACCGAGACGGCGCTCACCGCCCACGTCCTGCGCCCGCAGAACACCGATGCCGACAGCTTCCTGCACGCCGCCTGCGACGGCCTCTCCGAACGGTTCCGGATCGACCACGCCACCCTGCAGATCGAGACTGACCCCGCCCGCGCCTGCCGGCTTGCACCGGCCGAGGTTGTGTGAGCCGGCCCCTGCCGCTGGCGCTCTACGGCGCGGCCACCGCACTGCTGGAGCCCCTGGCTCCCGGCCTGCTGCGGGCCCGCGCCCGTCGCGGCAAGGAAGATGCCGCCCGGCTGGGCGAACGGCTGGGGCGCTCCGGCCAGCCTCGCCCCGGCGGGCCTCTGGTCTGGCTGCACGGCGTAAGTGTCGGCGAGACCACCTCGCTGCTGCCGCTGGTGACGGCGCTGCGGGCGCGGCGGCCCGATCTGACGATCCTCGTCACGTCCGGCACGGTGACGGCGGCAGCGCTGCTGGCGCAACGGCTGCCCGACGGCGTGATCCACCAGTTCGCCCCGGTGGACGGACCCGGCGCGGTGGGCCGCTTCCTCGACCACTGGAAGCCCGGGCTGGCGGTGTTTGTCGAGAGTGAGCTCTGGCCCAACCTGATCCTGCAGGCGAAGGCCCGGGGCGTTCGGCTGGCGCTGCTGTCGGCCCGCATGACTCGGAAGAGCGCTGACGGCTGGGCCCGGCGGCCGGCCTCGGCCCGCGCCCTGCTGTCGGCCTTCGACCTGATCCTGCCGCAGGACGACGCCACCGACGGCCACCTGCGGCGCCTGGGTGCGGTCCCGGGGCCCCGGCTGAACCTGAAGCTGATCGGCGACCCCCTGCCCTGCGACACCGCCGAACTGGACCGCCTGCGCGCGGCGTACACGGGCCGCAAGGTGGTCCTGGCCGCCAGCACGCATCCGGGCGAGGAGCCGCTGATCGCCAATGCCGTCCGCCGCGCCGGCCGCAACGCCGCCCTGGTGATCGCGCCCCGGCATCCGGACCGGGGACCGGAGATCGCCGAGATGCTGGGCGCGGGCCTGCGCAGCCAGGGCTCGGCGCCCGGCGGGGTATATGTCGCCGACACCCTGGGCGAACTCGGCCTGTTCTTCCGCCTGGCCGACGTCGTGGTGATGGGCGGCGGGTTCGTCCCCGGCATCGGCGGGCACAACCCGATGGAGCCGGCGCGGATCGGGCGGCCGATCCTGACCGGGCGCTTCGCCTTCAACGCCGCGGACGTCTATGCGGAGATGTTCGCCGAGGCCTGCGCCATAGAGGCCGCCGACGGCGCGGCCCTCGCTGGGCACATCGCCGGTCTGCTCGACAACCCGATGATCGTCCGCCGCATGGGCGAGGCCGCGCTGGCCTACGCAGGCCGGCAGGGCGCCGCGCTCGATGACGCCATGGCCCGCCTCCAGCCCCTGCTGCCCGCATGAAGCTGTCGACCCCCCGCTGGTGGTACAGCCGCGACGGGCGGGGCTCGGGCGCCATCGCCCGGCTGGTGCTGACGCCTGTCTCCTGGATCTGGGCGGCGGCCACGGCCAGGCGGATCGCCCGCGGCCGGCCGGTCGATCCCGGCGTGCCGGTCTTCTGCGTCGGCAACCTCACGGTGGGCGGAACCGGCAAGACCCCGGTGGTGCGCGAGATCGCCGGGCGGCTGGGTGGGGTCGTCCTGTCGCGCGGCTACGGCGGCTCGGAGGCCGGACCGCTTCGGGTGGATCGGGATCAGCACACAGCCGCGCAGGTGGGCGATGAGCCGCTGATGCTGGCCCGCGACCTCCGCGTCTGGATCGCCCGCGACCGCGCCGCCGGCGCCCTCGCCGCCGCGCGGGACGGCGCGAAGGTCATCGTCATGGACGACGGCCACCAGAACCCCTCGGTCGCCAAAGCCCTGTCGCTGGTCGTCGTGGACGGCGAGACCCGGAACGACGAATGGCCGTTCGGCGACGGCCGCGTGTTCCCCGCCGGGCCGATGCGCGAGCCGCTGGCCGTGGGCCTGGCCCGCGCCGACGCCGCCGTCGTGCTGCTGCCTGCCGACCTGGAGGCCGCGGACCCGGAGCTGCTGCGGACGCTGGCGGCGGTTCCCGTGCTGATCGCGCGCCTGGCGCCCGCCGCCCCGCCGCCGCCCGGACCGCAGGTCGGCTTCGCAGGCGTCGGCAAGCCCTGGAAAGTGGAGCGGGCCCTGCAGGCGGCCGGCTGTGAGCTGAAGGACTTCTGGCCCTTCCCGGACCATCACACATACGACGAGGCGACGCTCCAGCGCCTTGCCGACCGCGCGGCGCAGTATGCCGCAGGGCTGGTGACCACCGAGAAGGACTGGGCGCGCCTGCCCGCGGCCTGGCGCGAGCGGGTCACACCCTGGCCGGTCCGGGCGGTGTTCGAGGACGAGGCGGCGCTGGACGCCCTGCTCGCGCGGGCCCAGGGCCCGGGCTCAACTCAGGGCGCGTGATCTCGACACCTTCCGCTGATCCCGGCGAATGCCGGGATGAGCGGTATTGAGCGCTGGCCTAGCTGGCGCCGGCCTTCTTCGCGAACGCCCAGCTCATTTCCGCCAGGCTCTGCACGCGGGGCGCCATGTTGGCGGCGTCAGGGTGGTTGGCCGTGCCGTCGCGCACCCGACCGAGGATCCCCTGCAGGATGCCGACCAGCCGGAAGGCGTTGTACGAGAAGAACCAGTTCAGGTTCGGCAGGTCGCTGCGGCCGGTCAGCTGGCAGTAGTATTCCACCGCCTCTTCCAGCGTCGGCAGGCCGTGGGCCTTCAGGTCCGGAAGGGTCGAGATCGAGCCGTTCACCCAGTTCATCAGCACATAGGTGAAGTCGGCCAGCGGCTCGCCCAGTGTGCCAAGCTCCCAGTCCAGAACCGCGGTGACCCGCGACTCCGTCGGGTGGAAGATCATGTTGTCGAGGCGGTAGTCGCCGTGGACGACCGAGGTGCGTTCCTGCTCCGGCACCGAGGTCGGCAGCCAGGCAATGAGGCGCTCGACCTCGGGGATGTGGACGGTCTCGGAGGCCTTGTACTGCTTGGTCCAGCGGTCGACCTGGCGGGACATGTAGTTGCCCGGGCGGCCGTAGTCCTCGAGGCCCACCTTGACGTAGTCGGTGTTGTGCAGGTCGGCGAGGGTCTTGATCTTGGCGCGGAAGATCGCGTTGCGCTCGGCGGGCGGCGAGGCCGGCAGGGTCTGGTCCCAGAGGATCCGGCCCTCGACCATGTCCATGATGTAGAACCAGGTGCCGATGACGCTGTCGTCAGTGCACAGGCCATAGGGCCTGGCCACCGGGAAGCCGGTGGGATGGAGGGCCGAGATCACCTTGAACTCGCGGTCCACGGCGTGGGCCGACGGCAGCAGCTTGCCCGGCGGCTTGCGGCGCAGGACGTACTTCTTGCCGGGCGTGATCAGCTGGTAGGTGGGGTTCGACTGGCCACCCTTGAACTGGCGCACCTCAAGCGGGCCCTCGAAGCCTTCCACGTTCGCCTGCATCCAGCGGACGAGGGCGGCCTCGTCGAAGCGGTGGCTCTCGGCCACGTCCTTGGTGCCGGTGTTCGCCTGTTCCCGCGCCTGTTCGGCGGCGTCAGCTTCGGCCATGGCGTTTCCCCTGCCTTGTCGTACGTTTGTTTGAAGTCTTCTACAGAGGCGCCCCGCCCCGGAGCAAGGCATGGTCGAGGACGTCCTGTCGATCATCGAGATCGCCGCCCCCCGCGAACGGGTGTGGCAGGCGCTGACGCGGCCGGACCTCGTGGTGCAGTGGATGGGCTGCCTGCGGTTCCGGCCAGAGGCAGGGCACGTCTTCTACCTGCAGCCGGATCGGGTGCGGCGGACGGCCGGCGATGTCACCGACGCCATCGCCTGCCGGATCGAGGTGCTGGATGAGCCCCGGCGGCTCAGCTTCAGCTGGGGATTTCCCGACATTCCCGACACCTGGGTGGACATCCGCCTGCGCCGGATCGCCGGCGGCACGCATGTGCGGCTGATCCATTCCGGCTGGGACCAGTTCGAGGAACGCGAGACCGAGGCGATGCGCGGCGGCCTGGGCCAGGCCTGGCACACCGTCGCCCTGCCCGCGCTCCGGGCCGTGGCCGAGGCGTCCGCCTAGCCCAGGGCGCGCCAGCCGATGTCGCGGCGGCAGAAGCCGTCGGGGAAGTGGATGGCGTCGACCGCCGCATAGGCCCGGTCGCGGGCCTCTCGCAGGGTGGGCGCGCGGGCGCAGACGTTCAGCACGCGCCCGCCCGCGGCGCGCAGCATACCGGCCTCATCCAGCCGCGTGCCCGCGTGGAACACCGCGACGCCCTCTCCGAGAGCTTCGGGAATTCGGATCTCTCCGCCGGACTTCGGCGTGCCGGGATAACCCTCGGCGGCGAGCACCACGCAGACCGCGGCCTCGTCGCGCCACACCGGCGGGGGCAGTTCGGCCAGCCGCCCTTCCGCGCAGGCCTTGAGGTAGGGCACGAGATCGCTCTCCAGCCGCAGCATCAGCACCTGGCATTCCGGATCGCCGAAGCGGACGTTGAACTCGACCAGCTTCGGACCGTCGCGGGTAGCCATCAGTTCGACGAACAGCACGCCGCGATAGGGCGCGCCGTCGGCGGCGATCCCGGCGAAGGCCGGCTCGGCCAGTCGCGTCCGCACCTGTTCGACCAGATCCGGGGTGAAGACGGGGGCCGGGGAATAGGTCCCCATCCCGCCGGTGTTCGGTCCCTTGTCGCCGTCGAAGGCGCGCTTGTGATCCTGGACCCCGCCGAACACCATGGCGGTCTGCCCGTCGCAGAGCGCGAACAGCGATCCGATCTCGCCGTCGAGGAATTCCTCGATCACCACCCGCGCCCCCGCGGCGCCGAACCGGCCGCCGAAGGCGTCATCGATGGCGGCCCCGGCCTCGGCCAGGTCCGGCGTGACCACCACGCCCTTGCCGGCCGCCAGGCCGTCGGCCTTGATGACGTAGGGGGGCTGGAAGCCGGCCAGGGCCGCATGGGCCTGGGCCGCCGTCTCGCAGATCGCATAGGCGCCGGTCGGCAGGCCGTGGCGGTCGCAGAACGCCTTGGTGAACGCCTTGGAGGATTCCAGCTGGCCGGCCTGGGCAGTAGGGCCGAAGCAGGGGACGCCGGCCGCCTGCAGCGCATCCGCCAGCCCCGCAGCGACCGAAGTCTCCGGCCCGATCACCACCAGATCGGCGGCGATCTCGCGGGCCAGGGCCAGCAGCCCGTCCACGTCGGTCACCGCCACGTCGCGCAGTTCGCAGTGAGCCGCCATGCCCGGATTGCCCGGCGCGGCCACAAACCGCGTCACCAGGGGTGAAGCGGCGATCTTCCAGGCCAGGGCGTGTTCGCGGCCGCCCGATCCGACGAGGAGGATGTTCATGGACGGCGGCTTTGGCGCGCGCGCCGGGCTCGGTCAAGCCGGGAGCCGGTTCCGGGGCAGCTGCGGTGCGACCGTGGCCCGAATACCGCGTTCGGCGACCCGGTGACGCCGAGTCGCACCAGAGCTCTCGTCAACCTGGGGTAAGGTGGCTTATCGAAGGCCGACGACGGGAGATGGGATGGCCGATCCGGAGACCACCGACGGGTCTGAGGACGCGCTTGCGCAGCAGGCGGAGCGTCAGCGCGAGGTGGAGCACCGGGTCAAGAACACCCTCCAGCTCATCTCCTCCATTGTCCTCCTGCAGAGCCGCAGGACCGGGGACGAGTCGGCGCGCCAGGCCCTGAAGGCGGTGCTCCAGCGGGTCGCCGCGGTCAGCGTCGCCCACCGGCATGTGTCCTGGAAAGAGAACGCCGAGCAGGTCGAGGTGGCGGCCCTGGTCCGCGAGATCGTCGGCGACCTGGCGGGCTCGGCGGGCCGCGAGGACCTGGCCATCGACCTTGACCTTGAAGCCATCACCATCCCCGGCCGCCAGGCCGCGCCGGTGGCCCTGATGATCAGCGAGACGGTCGGCAACGCCCTTCGCCACGCCTTCCCGGATGGCCGACCGGGTCGCGTGCATGTGGGCGTGCGGCGGAGCGGAAACGGCTTCGAGGTGAGCGTCGGCGACGACGGCGTCGGCGAGGTTGAGAACCTTCCGGCCACCGGCTTCGGCCTGACCGTTGCCCAGCTGATGGCCCAGCAGCTCCGCGGACGTCTGGCGACCGAGGCGGCGCAACCCGGCCTGCGGTTCTCCGTTACCATCCCCATGGATCCGCCGATCTACCGGGCCTGAGCCCCATGTCCCTGCTCGTCAACGCCGTTGGAACGGCCGCCGCCGTGTGCTCGATGGTGAGCTTTGTGCCGCAGATCGTCCGCATCCTTCGCGAACGCGACGCGACTTCGGTCTCCCTGCGGATGTACGCGGTGTCGGTGACGGGGTTCGCGCTATGGATCGGCTACGGCGCGATGATCGAAGGCTGGCCGATCGTGGGCGCCAACTCGGTGTGCCTGGTCCTGTCCGCCACGATCCTGGCTCTGAAGTGGCGGTACGCGCAGGCGGCCTGAGCGGCGGCCCCAATCAGGCGTTGAAGCGACGCAGTCCCCGCCGTAAGTCCTCGCGCGCGGACAGACCGTGGAGAAGGCCTGGGCATGAGCGATCTGTTGGCGGCGGCGCAGACGGCCCTGAACGGCGGACGCCGGGACGAGGCGATCGGACACCTGATCGCCGCGGTCACCGAGAACCCCGCCCAGCCGGTCAATGTCTGGCGGGTCCTGACGGTCCAGCTGTACCAGGCGGGCCGGTTCGACGAGGGCCAGGCCTTCGGCGCCAAGGCGCTTGAACGCTATCCCCGCGACTTCGACCTGTTGAACGTGCGCGGGGTCAGCCTGCGCAAGCTGAAGCGCACCCGCGAGGCGCTGGCCATGCTGGAACAGGCTTTGAAGGCCAGTCCCAAGAACCTCGGCGGCCAGCAGAACTACGGCAACGTCCTGCTCGACCTTGGCGAGGGTGTTAAGGCCGAGGCCGTGTTCAGCCGCCTGGTCCGCACCGACCCGCGCAACGCCGAATACCAGCGCCAGCTGGCTCGCGCCTTCGTCCGGCAGGGCAAGATGGACGCCGCCCTCATGCGGTTCCGCCAGTCCGTGACCGTGAAGCCCGACAACATCGACGCCTGGCTCGACATGGTGGGCGTGCTCGGCGAGGAGAACCGGCCGGACGAGGCCGAGGCCCAGCTCGACAAGGCCATCGCCGCCAATCCCGGAAACATCCGACTGCTGGAAGGCAAGACCCTGCTGCTGCGGCGCACCGGACAGGCGGCCCGCGCCGAGGCCTACCTGCGCGAACTGCTCCCGGCCAATGGCGACGCGCCCTGGCTGAACTACCAGCTGGGCGTGATGACCGCCGAGCGCGACCGCGAGGCCGGCAATGCTCTGCTGCGCCGCGCCATCACCCTCGACCCCGGCAAGCTGGACTACACGACAGCGCTGATCGAGAGCCTGGAGCGCACCCGCACCGGCAACGAAGGCGGCCATATCGAGGAAGCCTATCAGCTGGCCAAGACCGTGCTGCCCCGCAGCGCCGAGTTCACGGAATCGACCACCAAGATCCTCTGCGAGATCCTGATTCGGGTCTGCGACTTCGACGGGCTGGACCAGGTGGGCGACTTCCGCACCCTGGGCCGCGGCTGGGCGGAGAGTGGCCGCCACACCGCCCTGCTCAAGCAGCTCGCCCGCGTGCGGAGCGATGAGGATCGTTTCGAACTGCTCGAGCAGCACCGCATCTGGGGCCGCGGCGTCGAGGCCGCGGCGGCCCGCCGACCGATCCGGCGCCCCCCGCCCAGGCCGGCCGGCGGCAAGGTCCGGCTGGGCTTCATGTCATCGGACCTGCGCCAGCATCCCGTGGGCTATTTCGCCCTGCCGCTGTTCGACCACGTGGACGACGAGCGGTTCGAGGTCTTCGTTTACTCGTACTACACCGGCAAGGAAGACAGCGCGCAGCGACACATCACCGAGCGGGTGAGCGGCTATCGCTGGTGGCCGGACATCTCCATCCCGCAGGCGGCCGAGCGGATCGCCGAGGACCAGCTCGACATGCTGATCGAGCTGGGCGGCTCGACCCACATGAACAAGCTTGAAGTGATGGCCTACACGCCCGCGCCGCTGCAGGCGAGCTGGCTGGGCTATCCGCACTCGGCGGGCCTGGAGACCATCGACTATCTGGTCTGCGATCCGATCACCGTGCCGCCGAACCCGGACCTGCTGATCGAGAAGCCCCTGCTGATGCCGAAGAGCTGGATCGCGCTCGGCGCCCGCTTCTTCTCGAACACGGTGGAGATCAAGGAAGCGCCGGAGCTGCGCAACGGCTTCATCACCTACGGCACCGCCAACAATCCGCACAAATACACCCGGGAGGTCCTGCGGACCTGGGCGAAGGTGGTGGCGGCGACCCCCAACTCGAAGTTCGCCTTCATCCGGCCGGAGGGCAGCGGCGAGAGCTTCCGGGCCAACATCACCCGCCAGTTCGAGGCCGAGGGCGTTTCGGCCGACCGGGTGATCTTCCATCCGATCCGGGGCGCGCACCTGCCGTTCTACAACGAGGTCGACATCACCCTGGACCCGTTCCCCCTGACCGGCGGAACCACCACGGCGGAGACCCTGTGGATGGGCGTGCCGCTGGTCAGCCTGATCGGCCCGGCGTTCTATGAGCGACTGAGCGCATCGATCATGACCAACAGCGGCATCGGTGACCTGGCGGTGAACAGCCTGGACGACTACCTCGCCGCGGCGCTGAAGCTGGCGGGCGACCGGGAGCGGCGGCTCGAGCTGCGCGGCTCGCTGCGGGATCGGATGCGCAACGGACCGCTCGGCCAGACCGACCAGTTCGCGAGCGACTTCTACGACATGATCTACCGGACCGTCCGACCGGCAGGCTGAGCTAGAGCTTCAGCTCGAACCGGCGGGTGATCGCGACCTTGCCCTGCCGCCAGACTTTGTAGTCGGCCACATAGACCCCCGGGGGCCAGCCGCCGGCCGGCGTCCGCTTGCCGATCAGCGACAGCCAGGTCGCTTTCCAGCGGTCCAGAGGCCTGGCCCGAGCGTGCGCAAGGCTCGCGCCGTCGGGGCCCCGAAGGTCCATCTCGGTCTCGTCGCCGGCCTGGAGGCCGATGGACCGCACATAGATCACCATCCAGGGCGCCGTGCGGCCCGGCGCGGCGATTTCGCCGGTTTCCGCCTGTTCCAGCGAGACCGGGCCGGTGGCGAACCCGGCGTTGAGCACAGCGCCCTGCCGGTAGGTCATCGCGCCCTGCGCCTGAGCCGTCCACAGACCGGCCTGGACGCCGCAGGCGGCGCCGGGCGTCGGGGCGAACGGGTCCACCACCACGCCGGCGCGGCGGACCGTGAAGTGCAGGTGCGGGAACTCGGTGTTGCCCGACAGTCCGACCCGGCCCAGCGGCGCGCCGGCGACGACGGCGTCGCCCTGCTTCACCCGCAGGCTGCCGCGGGCCATGTGGCAGTACTGGGTCTCCCAGCCGTCGCCGTGGTCGACGACCACGCCATTGCCGCACTCCTGATTGGCGACAGCGGGTGCGCCCGGCGCGCGGATCGAGATGTCCGCCACCCCGTCCCGCAGCCGCGACACCCTGCCGGGAGCGGCGGCCAGCACGTCCACGCCGCGCCGCTGGGCGGTCATGTCGGGCACGCGGATGTCGATGCCGTTGTGACCTTCATAGGTCTGCACGCCGCAGCGGTAGTCGCGCACGCCGGGGCCGGGATCGCGGTCGACATAGTGCTGGATCTCGCAGCTGCGCCCCGGAACGCAGGCCATCGGAAAGGCGAGCTTCGGCGGCGAGGCCGCGGCGCGCGTGAGCGCGGGCGAGGCCAGGATCGCGAGGGCCCCAAGGGCCAGGAGCGGCAGGCGTTTCATGGCGTCAGACTGCCGCCGCGGCGCGACGAAAATGCGGCCTCAGCCAAAGCTCAGCCCAGTCATCGTCTTCAGGCGAAGGTCGTCGGTGGCGTAGACCTCGCGCAGCCAGGCGGTGTCCTGCGGCGTCAGCTCGGAGGGATAGTCCATCTCACGGCCAACGTGCACCTCGCGGGCGACGGGGGGCGGCGCGGGCGGCAGACCGAGAAAGCCCCGCACCGTATCCAGCGCCGTTGCCGGCTCGCCACGCAGGGCGTCCGAGGTCAGGACCAGGACCTGCCCGCGCGGGAAAAGCCCGAACACCCGCTCCAGCTGCTCGCCGTAGAAGCCGCGTTCGACGTAGGAGAACTCGCGGTGGTGGCCCCACGGTTCGGACGCGAACAGCCGCTGGCGGCCCTGGCGGATGCACCAGGCGAAGGGCTCGGTCTCGGCGCCGCGGGCGAATTCCATCCGCCAGTGCGACCACGCCCGCTGGACGGGATCGCGCAGCACGAGGATCAGCTTCAGCGCGGAATTGTAGGCCTTCGCCCGCTCAAGGGCGCCCGGCCAGTAGCTGTAGATCGGCGTCGCCTCGCCGGTGGGACGGCCGTCGGGAGCGCCGAAGTTCGCGTGGTAGTCGGCGTAGTCGGTTGAAGACCAGTCGCGGGCCTCATCGTCGAAGAAGTGAACCTCCTTCACCGTCGACAGCGCCACGTCCGGATAGTCGCCCAGATAGTCGAACAGCGCCGTGGTGCCGCCCTTCTGGACGCCGGCGATCAGGAACGAGACGCGGGGCGGTTCAGCCATGGTCTCCCATCCCGCGACCGCGCCGGCCGCGCAACCCCGGAGCGCGCGCCATGGCGCAGCAGGCTTCTGGATCGCGCCTGAAACCGTTAAGACGGCCCGCAAAGACGCGGCGCGCCGGGGGCAGGCGCCTTAAGGTTCGACAATGAAGACAGTGATTCTGGCCGGGGGCCTCGGGACCCGCATCTCGGAAGAGAGCCACCTGAAGCCCAAGCCGATGATCGAGGTCGGCGGCCGGCCGATCCTCTGGCACATCATGAA
>CAUJHW010000049.1 GCA_963205005.1 Pseudomonadota bacterium | reverse complement strand
ATCGTGACGCTGGCCGAAGGCCAGTCGATCGACATCACCACGGGGCTCTGATCCGATGGCCTTGAAGCAATTCAATCCGACGTCGCCGGGTCGCCGCCAGCTGGTGCTGGTCGACCGGTCCGAGCTCCACAAGGGCGGCCCCGAAAAGTCGCTCGTGCAGGGCCTGACCAAGTCGGGCGGCCGGGGCGGCAACGGCCGTATCGCGGTCCGCTTCCGCGGCGGCGGCGCCAAGCGCCTCTATCGCATCGTCGACTTCAAGCGTCGCAAGTTCGACGTGCCCGCGACGGTCGAGCGCCTGGAATATGACCCGAACCGTTCGGCGTTCATCGCTTTGGTGAAGTACGCCGACGGCGAGCTGTCCTACATCCTGGCGCCGCAGCGCCTGAAGGTGGGCGACCAGGTGATCGCGGCCGAGAAGGCCGACGTGAAGCCCGGCAACGCCATGCCGCTGCGCGGCATGCCGATCGGCACGATCATCCACAATGTGGAGATGAAGCCGGGCAAGGGTGGCCAGATCGCCCGTTCGGCCGGCGGCTACGCCCAGCTGGTCGGCCGTGACGCCGGCTATGCGCAGATCCGCCTCAACTCGGGCGAGCTGCGGATGGTTCAGGACGGCTGCATCGCCACGGTGGGCGCGGTTTCGAACCCCGACCACATGAACGAGAACCTCGGCAAGGCCGGGCGTTCGCGTCACCTTGGCCGTCGCCCGCACGTCCGCGGCGTCGCCATGAACCCGATCGATCACCCGCACGGCGGCGGCGAAGGCCGCACCTCCGGCGGCCGCCACCCGGTGACCCCGTGGGGCAAGCCGACGAAGGGCCGCAAGACCCGCAAGAACAAGGCGACGGATAAGTTCATCATCCGCTCGCGCCATGCACGGAAGGCTCGCTAAGCCATGACCCGTTCTGTCTGGAAGGGTCCGTTCGTCGACGGATACCTGCTCAAGAAGGCCGACGCCGTCCAGGCCTCCGGCCGCAAGGACGTGATCAAGACCTGGTCGCGCCGCTCGACGATCATGCCCCAGTTCGTGGGCCTGACCTTCGGCGTGCACAACGGCCAGAAGCACGTCCCGGTGCTGATCTCGGAAGACATGGTTGGCATGAAGCTGGGCGAGTTCGCTCCCACCCGCTTCTTCCCCGGTCACGCGGCCGACAAGAAGGCCAAGAGGAAGTAGTATGAGCAAGCAAGCCAAGGCTCGCCGGTTTACGGCTGCCGAAGCGGTGGCGAAGGTGCGGACGATCCGCATCAGCCCCCGCAAGCTCAACCTCGTGGCCCAGTCAATCCGCGGCCTGAAGGTGCAACGCGCCCTCAACGAGCTCGAGTTCAGCTCCAAGCGCATCGCGGGCGACGTCCGCAAGGCGCTCTACTCGGCGATCTCCAACGCCGAGAACAACCACAACCTCGACATCGACTCGCTCGTCGTCGCCGAGGCCTTCGTGGGCAAGAACCTCGTGATGAAGCGTTTCCATGCCCGCGCCCGCGGTCGTGCGTCGCGCGTCGAGAAGCCGTTCAGCGAGATCACCATCGTGGTCCGCGAAGTGGGTGAGGCCGCCTGATGGGTCACAAAGTCAATCCGGTCGGGCTTCGCCTCGGCATCAACCGCACCTGGGACAGCCGCTGGTTCGCCGACGGCCCCGAGTACGGTCGGCTGCTGCACGAAGATATCAAGGTCCGTCGGCAGCTGAAGAAGCGCCTCTATCAGGCCGGTGTCTCGCGCATCATCATCGAGCGTCCGCACAAGAAGTGCCGGATCACCATCTATGCCGCGCGCCCTGGCGTGATCATCGGCAAGAAGGGCGCCGACATCGAAAAGCTGCGCAAGGACATCGCGGCGATGACGGATGGCGAGATCCATCTGAACATCATCGAGATCCGCAAGCCGGAGACCGATGCCCAGCTGGTCGCCGAGAACATCGGGCAGCAGCTCGAGCGCCGCGTCGCGTTCCGCCGCGCCATGAAGCGGTCGCTCCAGAGCGGCATGCGTCTGGGCGCCAAGGGTATGCGCATCGAGGTTTCCGGCCGTCTCGGCGGGGCTGAAATCGCCCGGGCCGAGTCCTATCAGGAAGGTCGCGTGCCGCGTCACACCCTGCGCGCCGACATCGACTACGGCATCACCGAGGCCAAGACGACCTACGGTATCATCGGCGTGAAGGTCTGGGTGTTCAAGGGCGAGGTCCTGGACCACGACCCGATGGCCCTCGACAAGCGCCTGGCCAGCGAGAGCGGGCCTGCTGGTGAAGGTGGTGGCCGCGAACGCGGTGATCGCCCCGACCGTGGCCCCCGCCGCGATCGCCGCGAAACGGCGAACGCCTAAGGATCCGAAGAGATGTTGTCTCCGAAGAAGACCAAGTACCGCAAGCAGTTCAAGGGCCGTATCCACGGCCTGGCGAAGGGCGGCTTCACGCTGAACTTCGGTTCCTACGGCCTGAAGACCGTGGAACCCGAGCGCATCACCGCGCGCCAGATCGAAGCGGCCCGCCGCGCGATCACGCGTCAGATGAAGCGCCAGGGCCGGGTGTGGATCCGCATCTATCCCGACGTGCCGGTCACCGGTAAGCCGGCCGAAGTGCGGATGGGCAAGGGCAAGGGCGCTGTCGACTACTGGGCGGCGCGCGTTCACCCCGGCCGGATCATGTTCGAAATCGACGGCGTGCCGGACGATGTCGCCCGTGAAGCCCTGCGCCTCGGCGCGGCGAAGCTTCCGGTGCGCACCCGCATCGTGACGCGCATCGACGCCCCCGCGGAGCACGCGTGATGAAGATTGAAGAAGTCCGGGGGCTCACCCCCGATCAGCTGGCCGACCAGCTCGTCTCTCTGAAGAAGGAGCAGTTCAACCTGCGCTTCCAGAAGGCGACCGGCCAGATCGAGAAGACCCACCGTGTGGACCAGGTGCGCAAGGACATCGCGCGCATCAAGACGGTTCTGCGCGGCAAGCAGGCTCAGGCCTGAGGAGCGACGACAGATGCCGAAGCGAATTCTTGAGGGCGAAGTCGTCTCCGACAAGGGCGACAAGACCATTGTGGTGAAGGTCGAGCGGACCTTCCTCCACCCGGTGCTGAAGAAGACCGTCCGCCGGTCTAAGAAGTACCACGCACACGACGAGGCGAATGCCTGCAAGGTCGGCGAGAAGGTGCGCATCGTTGAATGCGCCCCGAAATCGAAGACGAAAACCTGGGAAGTGCTGCCTGCCGGCGGCGCGGCCCAAGCGTAAGGATCGACACACATGATCCAGATGCAAACTAACCTGGACGTCGCCGATAATTCCGGCGCCCGCCGGGTCATGTGCATCAAGGTGCTGGGCGGCGCGAAGCGCCGTTACGCCAGCGTCGGTGACAAGATCGTCGTCTCCGTCAAGGAGGCGATCCCGCGCGGCCGCGTGAAGAAGGGTGATGTGCTGCAAGCCATCGTCGTTCGGACCAGCTCGGCCATCAAGCGCAAGGACGGTTCGGTTATCCGCTTCGACAAGAACGCGGCCGTGATCGTCAACAAGTCCTCCGAGCCGATCGGCACGCGGATCTTTGGCCCGGTTCCCCGTGAACTGCGCGCCAAGAACCACATGAAGATCATCTCGCTCGCTCCCGAGGTGCTGTGATGGCTGCGAAGATCAAGAAGGGGGATCGCGTCGTGATCCTCGCTGGCAAGGACAAGGGCCGTCAGGGCGCTGTCCTGAAGATTCTCCCGAAGGACAACCGCGTCGTCGTGGAAGGCCTGAACATGGTTCAGCGCCACACCCGCCCGACCCAGTCCGACCCCCAGGGCGGCATCAAGCACAAGGAAGCGTCGCTCCACCTGTCGAACGTGGCCGTCGTCGACTCCAACGGCAAGCCGACCCGCGTCGGCTTCCGCGTGGACGGCGACAAGAAGGTCCGGATCGCCAAGACGACCGGCGAGGTGATCAATGGCTGATCAAGCTTACGAACCGCGGCTGAAGACCGAGTATCGCCAGCGCATCCGCGCGGCGATGAAGGAGCGCTTCGGCTACACCAACGAGATGCAGATCCCCAAGCTGGACAAGATCGTCATCAACATGGGTGTCGGCGAGGCTGTCGCGGACTCCAAGAAGATCAACTCCGCCCTGGGCGACCTGGCCAAGATCGCCGGCCAGAAGCCGGTTGCCACCAAGGCCCGTACGTCGATCGCCGGCTTCAAGCTGCGTGAAGGCATGACGGTCGGGTGCAAGGTCACGCTCCGCAAGGACCAGATGTACGAGTTCCTCGACCGTCTGATCACCATCGCGCTGCCGCGCGTGAAGGACTTCCGGGGCCTGAAGCCCACGTCCTTCGATGGCCGCGGCAACTACGCCATGGGTCTGAAGGAACACATCGTGTTCCCGGAGATCAACTATGACCAGATCGACCAGATCTGGGGCATGGACATCATCGTCACCACCACCGCCAAGACCGACGACGAAGCCCGCGAGCTTCTCAGGGAATTCCAGTTCCCGTTCGTTCAGCCGCAGCAGCAGCAGTAGGGCGGGAAGGAAAGCACATGGCCAAGAAAAGCGCCGTCAACCGCAACGAGCGGGTCAAGGTCCTCGTCAAGCAATACGCCGCCAAGCGTGTCGCCCTGAAGAAGATCGCCAACGACGAGAGCCTGCCGCTGGAGGAGCGTTTCGACGCCCGCCTCAAGCTGGCCGAGCTCCCGCGCAACTCGTCCAAGACGCGGATTCGCAACCGTTGCGAAGTCACCGGCCGCCCGCGCGGCTACTACCGTAAGCTTCGCATGAGCCGGATATCGCTGCGTGACCTCGGGTCCGCGGGTCTGATCCCCGGTCTCGTCAAGTCGAGCTGGTAAGGGAGGGTCAAGATGGTCAACGACCCCATCGGCGATCTCATCGCCCGTATCAAGAACGCCGCCGCGCGCGGCCGGTCCAAGGTGAGCACGCCCGCGTCGAAGATGCGCGCGCGTCTCCTCGATGTGCTGGCTGACGAGGGCTACATCCGTGGCTACCACCTGGTGGAGAAGCCCGGTGCGTTCCCGGAATTCGAGGTCGAGCTGAAGTACTTCGATGGCGCGCCCGTCATCGTGGAAATCAGCCGCGTCTCCAAGCCCGGCCGCCGCGTCTATTCGTCGATCAAGGACCTGAAGCCCGTGAAGAACGGTCTCGGGATCTCGATCCTGTCGACGCCGAAGGGCGTCATGTCGGACACGGCCGCGCGTGACGCGAACGTGGGCGGCGAAGTGCTCTGCCGGGTCTACTAGGATGTCTCGTATCGGAAAGAAGGCGGTCGCTGTCCCCGCTGGGGTGACAGTGACCATCGAGGGCCAGACGGTCTCGGTGAAGGGGCCCAAGGGCGAACTCGCCTGGACGGTCGCCGAAGAGATCGAGGTCAAGCAGGACGGTGGCGAGCTCACCCTGTCGAAGCGCGAGGAAACCACCCGCGCCCAGGCGATGTGGGGCCTTTCGCGCACCCTGGTGGCCAACATGGTCCAGGGCGTGACGGCGGGCTACGAGCAGACCCTCGAACTGGTCGGCGTCGGCTACCGCGCTGCGATGAAGGGCTCCGAGCTCTCTCTGCAGCTCGGCTTCAGCCACGACGTGGACATCAAGCCGCCGGCCGGCGTCGCGTTCGCGGTGCCGAAGCAGACCGAGATCAAGATCTCGGGCATCGACAAGCAGGTCGTCGGCGAAATCGCCGCTCAGATCCGCCGCATCCGTCCGCCGGAGCCCTACAAGGGCAAGGGCGTCCGCTATCAGGGCGAGACGGTGCGTCGCAAGGAAGGCAAGAAGAAGTAGGCCATGGCGCTCTCTCCTCGTGACTCCACCCTTCGCCGCGCCGCGCGCGTCCGTAACCGCCTCAAGAAGGTGGCCAACGGCCGTCCGCGCCTGTCGATCTTCCGTTCGTCCAAGAACATCTACGCCCAGGTCATCGATGATGAGCAGGGCGTGACCCTGGCCGCCGCCTCTTCGCTGGAAGGCGACAAGGCGGCGAAGACCAAGGGCTCAGACAAGGACGCCGCCGCCCGCGTCGGCGCCCTCGTGGCCCAGCGCGCCATCGAAAAAGGCGTCAAGGACGTCGTGTTCGACCGGGGCGGCTACCTGTACCACGGCCGGGTCAAGGCTCTGGCTGACGCCGCGCGCGAAGCCGGCCTGAACTTCTAAGGAAACGATCATGGCTCGCAGAGACGAACAGCGCGGCGGCGGTCGCAACCGGAACGAAGACGAGCGCGACAGCGACATCGTCGAGAAGCTGGTCCACATCAACCGCGTCGCCGCCACCGTGAAGGGCGGGCGTCGCTTCTCGTTCGCCGCCCTGATGGTTGTCGGCGATCAGAAGGGCCGCGTCGGCTTCGGTCATGGCAAGGCGCGTGAAGTGCCGGAAGCCATCCGCAAGGCGACCGAGGAAGCCAAGAAGACGATGATCCGCGTCCCGCTCCGTGAGAGCCGGACCCTGCACCACGACGGCAATGGCCGCTGGGGCGCTGGCAAGGTCATGGTCCGTTCGGCCCCTCCGGGCACCGGCGTCATCGCCGGCGGTCCGATGCGCGCCGTGCTGGAAACCCTGGGCGTCCAGGACGTTGTCGGCAAGTCGGTCGGCTCGTCCAACCCCTACAACATGGTGCGTGCGACGTTCGAGGCCCTCAAGGCCCAGTCGTCGCCCCGCCAGATCGCCGCCAAGCGCGGCAAGAAGGTCTCCGACGTGATCGGCCGCCGCGCCGATGGCGCCCAGGCCGTCGCCACGGATGGGGAAGGCTAAATCATGGCTCAGATCACCGTTCGCCAGACCGGCAGTCCGATCCGCCGCACCAAGGACCAGCGCGCGACCCTCGCGGGCCTGGGCCTGAACAAGGTCGGCCGGGTCTCGACCCTGGAAGACACCCCCGCGGTCCGCGGGATGGTCGCCAAGGTCGCCCACCTGCTGGAAGTGGTGGAAGGCTAGTCCTTCTTCCCGGGGGCCTTCGGGCCCCCTTCGGCCTTTCAGGGCCACATATTTTTGAAGCCGAGTCGGGGCAGGGCCCCGGCGCCAGATCTCCAAGGAGAGGCACATGACCAAGCTGAACGAAATCGCCCCGCGTGAGGGTTCGACCAAGAACCGCATGCGCGTCGGCCGCGGCCCGGGTTCGGGCAAGGGCAAGACCGCCGGTCGCGGTGTGAAGGGCCAGAAGGCGCGCTCGGGCGTTGCCGTTCACGGCTTCGAAGGCGGCCAGATGCCGCTGCACATGCGCATGCCGAAGCGGGGCTTCACCAGCCGCAACCGCCTGGACTTCGCGGAAGTGAACCTGTGGCGCATCGAGCAGGCGATCGCCGCCGGCAAGCTCGACGCCAAGGCTGCCATCGATCCGGACGTCCTGCTGAAGGCCGGCATCATCCGTCGCGTGAAGGACGGCGTGAAGCTGCTGGGCAAGGGCGAACTGACCACCAAGCTCAACCTCACGGTCTACTCGGCCACGGCTTCGGCCCGCGCCGCGGTCGAAAAGGCGGGCGGCACGCTCACCACGACCAAGGCCGAAGCCGCGTCGGAAGACGCCGCCGGCTGAGGCAGGCCACGTCGGGCTCGCTATCGGGCCCGACGCGACCTATCTGAGCGGGACCACGAGTGAGGGATTTGCTGCATGGCTTCGGCCGCTGAACAGCTCGCCGCCAATATGAACTTCGGGGCCTTCGCGAAGGCCACCGAGCTTCACAAGCGCATCTGGTTCACCCTTATGGCGATGATCGTCTACCGGGTGGGAACCTACATCCCGATCCCGGGCATCGATCCGGTCGCGTTCCAGGGCGCGTTCTCCGGCCAGGCCCAGGGCATCCTGGGCATGTTCAACATGTTCTCGGGCGGCGCCGTCGAACGGATGGCCATCTTCGCCCTGAACGTGATGCCCTACATCTCGGCTTCGATCATCGTGCAACTGATGGGCACGGTCTATCCGCCGTGGGAGAAGCTGCGGAAGGAAGGCGGGGAGGCGGGGCGCAAGACGCTCAACCAGTACACCCGCTATCTCACCGTGGTGCTTGCGGTCGTGCAGAGCTTCGGCATCGCGGTCGGCCTGTCCCAGACCCCGGGCCTTGTCGAGAATCCCGGCCTGTTCTTCATCGTCGCCACCGTCGTCACGCTGACGGGCGGAACGATGTTCCTGATGTGGCTGGGCGAGCAGATCACCAGCCGGGGCGTGGGCAACGGCATCTCGCTGATCATCTTCGCCGGCATCGTCGCCGTGCTGCCGCAGTACATCTTCCAGACGATGGAACTGACGCGCACCGGCGCCATGAATGTCGGCGCGCTGCTGCTGATCTTCATCCTGGTGATCGTGGTGACGGTCGCCATCGTCTTCATGGAGCGTTCGCAGCGTCGCCTGCTGGTGCAGTACCCGAAGCGCCAGGTGGGCAACCGGATGTTCGGCGGGGACACCTCGTTCCTGCCGCTGAAGATCAATACCTCGGGCGTGATCCCGCCGATCTTCGCCTCGTCCCTGCTGCTGCTGCCGGCGACGGTGATGGGCTTCGCGGCGACCGCGAACCTGCCGGAATGGCTCCAGTGGCTGCCCTTCGCGGTCGGCCAGCTCCAGCACGGCCAGCCGCTGTTCATGGTGCTCTACGGCGCCCTGATCATCTTCTTCTGCTTCTTCTACACCTCGGTCGTGTTCAATCCGGACGACACCGCGGAAAACCTCCGGAAGTACGGGGGCTTCATGCCCGGCATCCGGCCCGGCAAGCGTACGGCCGAGTACCTCGAGTTTGTCCTGACCCGCCTGACGGTGATCGGGGCCGCCTACATCACCCTGGTCTGCCTGGTGCCCGAAGCCCTGATCGGCTTCTTCAACGTGAAGTTCTACATGGGCGGCACGTCGCTGCTGATCGTGGTGAGCGTCACCATGGACACCGTGGCCCAGATCCAGTCGCATCTGCTGGCCCACCAGTACGAAGGCCTGATCAAGAAGTCCAAGCTGCGGGGCGGGCGGCGCTAGCCGCCGCTCCTTGGGTGACGTTGGGGGACGGCGCCATCAAGAGCGCCGCTGAGGGGAGAGCCTAGGAATGAACCTTATCCTGTTCGGACCGCCGGCGGCGGGGAAGGGCACCCAGGCCAAGCGTCTGGTCGATGGACGCAACATGGTCCAGCTTTCGACCGGCGACATGCTGCGTGCGGCCATTGCCTCCGGTTCGGAGCTCGGCCAGCGCGTGTCGGGTATCATGCAACGTGGAGAACTGGTGTCGGACGGCATCGTCATCGAGCTGATCGAGGCGCGCCTGCCCGATGCCGAGGCGGCCGGCGGCGCGATCTTTGACGGCTTCCCCCGGACCCTTGCCCAGGCCGAGGCGCTGGACGCCATGCTTGCCGGCCGCGGTCGGAAGATCGACCTGGTCATCCGTCTCAAGGTGGACGACGCGGCCCTGAAGTCGCGGATCGCCGGGCGATTCGCCGAATCGGGCCGGCCTGACGACAACCCCGAGAGCTTCGTGGTCCGGCTCAATGCCTACAACGAACAGACCGCCCCGCTGCTCCCGTACTATGCGGCGCAGGGGAAGCTGGTCGAGGTCGACGGCATGGGAACGGTCGAGGCCGTTGCGGCCGGAATCGACGCCGCGCTCGCCGCGAGCGGGGACTGAACGCCCGATGGATTGCGGATCGGCCGCCTGCATGCTTTCCTTAACTTCGTCCGGGCACAGTCCCGGCGTGAAGAACCCGTGCGGGGGCCGATCCCCTTCGCGCGTGATGCATTTCGTTCACAATTGGACGTTTCCGCCATTGACGGCGGGACGTCGATCCCTATAACGGGGCGCTTCCGCGAAAGAGCGCGAAGGACGCGCCGGCCTATGCCTACGGGCTCTGGGGGCCGGGGCGCCGTTCGCGCTTCTCTTGCGTGATCAGGAGATCTACCCACGTGGCTCGTATCGCTGGCGTCAACATTCCTACCAACAAGCGCGTCGTGATCGCGCTGCAGTACATCCATGGCATCGGCGAGGCGAAGGCCCGCGAGATCGTCCAGAAGGTCGGCATCGAGGACGCGCGCCGCGTCAATCAGCTGACCGATGCGGAAGTGCTGCAGATCCGCGAGGCGATCGACCGCGACTACATGGTCGAGGGCGACCTTCGCCGCGATACCGCGGTGAACATCAAGCGTCTGATGGACCTGGCCTGCTATCGCGGCCTGCGTCACCGCAAGGGCCTGCCGGTCCGCGGTCAGCGCACGCACACCAACGCACGCACCCGCAAGGGTCCCGCCAAGCCGATCGCCGGCAAGAAGAAGTAAGAGAGCGTATCTCCGATGGCCAAGGAACCGGCGCGCGTCAAACGTCGCGAGCGTAAGAACATCACTTCGGGCGTGGCGCATGTGAATGCCTCGTTCAACAACACGATGATCACCATCACCGACGCCCAGGGGAACGCGATCTCCTGGTCCAGCGCCGGCCTGATGGGATTCAAGGGTTCGCGTAAGTCGACGCCCTATGCCGCCCAGATGGCGGCCGAGGACGCCGGCCGTAAAGCCGCCGAACACGGCGTGCGCACGCTGGAAGTCAACGTCTCGGGCCCCGGCTCGGGCCGTGAGTCTGCGCTGCGCGCCCTGCAGGCGGTCGGCATGACGATCACCACGATACGGGATGTGACCCCCATTCCTCACAACGGCTGCCGCCCGCCCAAGCGCCGGCGCGTCTAGTCGTACGAACTACAATCCCTGACGCCGGTCCGCGGTTTTGCGGCCGGCGATCCTGCGTTCTCGAGGGACACACGTGATCGAAAGAAACTGGAACGAGCTTATCCGTCCCGAGAAGCCGCAAATCGAGATTGGCGCCGACGCTGCCCGCAAGGCGCGTCTGGTGGCCGAGCCTCTCGAGCGCGGGTTCGGCGTGACCCTGGGCAATAGCCTGCGTCGCGTGCTTCTCTCCTCCCTGCAGGGCGCGGCTGTGACCGCGGTGCAGATCGACGGTGTGGTCCACGA
>CAUJHW010000048.1 GCA_963205005.1 Pseudomonadota bacterium | reverse complement strand
GCGCTTGACCGCTTCCCAGGCGCCGCGGGCGGTGATGCCCATGGCCTTGTGGTCGTAGCCGACCGAGCCGCCGGAGGCGAAGGCGTCGCCCAGCCAGAAGCCGTAGTCCTCGGCCACGCCGTTGGCGATGTCGGAGAAGGTCGCCGTGCCCTTGTCGGCGGCGACCACAAGATAGGGATCGTCGCCGTCATGGACGATGACGCCTTCCGGATGGGTGACCTTGCCGGCGGCCGTGAGATTGTCGGTGAGGTCCAGCAGGCCGCAGAGGAAGGTCCTGTAGGCCGCGATCGCCTCGGTGCGGATGGCGTCGGGGGACCCCTTGGGCAGCTGCTTGGGATAGAACCCGCCCTTGGAGCCGACCGGCACGATCACCGCGTTCTTGACCTGCTGGGCCTTCACCAGGCCGAGCACCTCGGTGCGGAAGTCGTCGCGGCGGTCGGACCATCGCAACCCGCCCCGGGCGACCGGCCCGAAGCGGCAGTGCACGCCCTCGACCTGCGTCGACCAGACGTAGATCTCGCGATAGGGCTTGGGCGCCGGCAGGTCGGCCAGGGCGCCGGACGCCACCTTGAACGAGATGTAGGGCTTCACCGAACCGTCGGCGGCGTGCTGGTAGAAGTTGGTCCGCAGGATGGCGCCGACCAGCAACGCAAGGCGGCGCAGGACACGGTCGTCGTCGAGGCTTTCCACCGCCTGCAGCGCCTCGGTGATCTCGGCCATGACGGCGGAGGACTGGGCGTTGCGGGCGTCGAGATCGGCGGCGATCGCCGGGTCGAACTTGATCCGGAACAGGTCGAGGATCAGCCGGGCCACGCCCGGATGGCCGGCCAGCGCCTGCTCCTGCACCCGCTGGGACGGATCGAGGCCGGACTGCTGGCGATAGCGGGCGAGCGCGCGCATCAGGGCCGCGTCGCGCCAGGGCAGCGCCAGTTCCAGCACCAGCCGGTTGAAGCCGTCGTTCTCGGTCCTGCCGGTCCAGACAGCGACGACCGCATCCTCGAAGGCGTCCTTGATCTCGGCGAACACCAGGTCGCCGCCGCGCGGATCCTCGATCTCGAAGTCGTGCACCCAGACCGGCGGCTGGTCCTTCACCGTGACGGCGAAGCCCGCCTCGGCGATGGCCTTCAGGCCCATGCTCTCCAGGATCGGCAGCACATCAGCCAGGTGGGCGGGCTCGCCCCGGCGGTAGAGCTTGAGCCGGAAGTGCAACGGGCCGTCGGCGGCGGTGCGGTAGGCCCGGGCGCAGATCGTCTGGCCCTGGGTCGCGCCTTCGATTGCCGCCACATCCTCCAGCGCCTCGGCGGCGGCGAAGCGGTCGCGGTAGCCCGCCGGGAAGGCGTCGTGATAGCGGGCCAGCGTCGCGGTGACGTCCTCGGGCGTCCGGCCGCTGGCGCGGACGGCGGCGTCGAAGCGGTCTTCCCAGGTGCGCGCCGCCTCGGCGATCTCGGCCTCGGCCTGTTTCAGGTCGGGGTTGTGATGCCGGCCGGGGGTGAAGCCGATGATGTAGTGGACGCGCGCCAGCGGACTGTCGCTGAAACTGGGATAGTAGGCCGACAGCCGCCCGCCATAGGCCGCTGTCAGGATCTCGCCCGCGCGCTTGCGCAGGTCGGAATCGTAGCGGTCGCGGGGCACGAACAGCAGCACCGAGGCGAAGCGGTCGAAGGGATCGGTGCGCTCGAACAGCTTCACCCGCGGGCGGTCCTGCAGGTGCAGGATGCCCATGGCCTGGACCAGCAGTTCGTCCTCGTTGATCTGGAACAGCTCGTCGCGGGGGTGGTTCTCGACGATGTTCTTGAGGCGCTTCTCGTTGTAGCTGCCACGGGCGGCCCCGCCGCGGGCCAGGACGCGGGCGACCTTCTCACGGATTAGCGGCACCGAGCCGGCGGGCTGGTCGTAGGCGTCGGCGGTGAACAGGCCGACGAAGCGGACCTCGCCGGACGGGCGACCGTCCTCGCCGTAGCGTTTGACGCCGACGTAATCCATGTAGCCGCGCCGGTGGACCCGGCTCTTGACGTTGGACTTGGCGATGGTCAGCGCCGGGTCGCGGACGATGCGGTCCTTGACCGCGCGCATCAGCACGGCGGGCTCGTTGGCGCGACGCAGGACGGTGCGTTCGGGATCGCGCAGCACCCCCAGCCCGTCGCGGGGCTGATACATCGGTTCTTCGGCGGCGTACTCGCCGGACTTCAGGCGCGGGTACTCGTAGACCCGGGCGCCCAGGAACACGAAGTGGTTGGCGTGCAGCCAGCGCAGGAAGTCGAGCTCCTGGGGCCCGGCCTTGCCGGAGGCGTCGAGCTCGGCGACCGTGCGGTCCATCAGCCCGAGCATGGCGGGGAAGTCTTCCACCGCCGCGCGGACGTCGGCCAGCGTCGCCTTGATCCCGGCGACCAGAGCCTGCTCGCGGTCGGCGCCGATGGCGCCCAGCATCACCCCGATCATCGACTCCCGCCGGGGCGTCCCGGTCTCGCCGCGCAGGCCGGAGCGGTCGCGCCGGACCTCGACCACCGGGTGGAACATGGCCCGCACCGAAAGGCCCTGGTCGGCGATCTCGCCCATGACGCTGTCCACCAGGAACGGCGCGTCGTCCTGGACGATCTCCAGCCGGTCGAGCCCGGCGTCGAGCGCCGGGGCGATGCGGATCTGCGGGGCGCGGCCGCGCCGGCGCTCGGCGAAACGCCAGAAGTCGGCGAGGTTGCGGGCGAGGCCTGCGGGCGACAGCTCGGGCAGTTCATCGGCCAGGGCGTCGGCGACGGCCTGCTTCGTGAAGGCCTTCGCGCTCTCGGTCGAAGCGTCGTCGCGGAGTTCGGACTGGAGGGCCCTGAGCAGGCCAGAGCCGGCGCGGGGGCCGCGGCTCACGACCGCAACTCCGCGCCGGAGGCGAGGACGCCGCCGGAGGAGAGTGTCCGGCGGCGTTTGGTTTCGCCGAGGGGGAGCGGCGAAACGCGGGGTGCTCGCATCGTCCGCAGGGTTGGGGGGCGGACGTGTCGGTCAGCCGACTGTGTCGCCTGACAGACTTCAGATAGGGAGGCGGTGTTCACAGTTTAAGTCCCCGATCCCGGTTTCGTGATCCGCCGCTTTCTGGCGGGCTTTGCAGGCCCCGACAGGGAGGGCGGCTCGACCGTCTGAGTGCGCAGCTGGCCCGGGTCACCATCGGCCGAAAGGATCACCGCGATCCAGCGCGTGCCGGAGAACTGGGCCAGGATGACCATCATCACCGTGGTCAGCGGCGTCGACAGGAAGGCGCCCGGCAGGCCCCAGATCACGCTCCAGAAGGCCAGCGCCAGCAGGAGCACGATGGGGTCCATGTTGAGGCTGCGACCCTGCATCCGCGGCTGGATCACATTGCCCACGAACATGCCGATCACCTGCAGCACCAGGAACAGGGCGATCGCCTGCCAGAGGGTGTCGAACTGGACGAGGGCGAAGATCGGCGGCAGGGCCACGGCGACGATGCCGCCGACCACCGGGATGTAGGAGGCGATGAAGATCAGGATCGCCCAGAACAGGGCGTTGTCGAGGCCGACGGCGAACATGGCGATCCAGGAGGCGACCGCGATCATCAGGCCGGTGATCGTCTGCACCCAGAGGTACTGCTCGACCCCGTTGCGGATGCGCAGGAAGGCGGCCACGGCCTCCTGCCGCTCGGCGCGCGAGCTGAACAGGTTGACCGCCTTGCGCTCCCAGCCGGCCCTGGAGGCCAGGATGAAGCCCAGGTAGACCAGCACGAAGGCGGCGGTGGAGGCGAAGCTCTGCAGGCCGCGGGCCACCTGGCCCAGGTGGCTGGCCGGGTCCAGCCTCTGGATCAGCTGGGTGATTGTGGGCGGGACGTCCATGCCGACCATGCCGGCGATGCGGGCGATCAGGCCGTTGAGCTTGGGGGTGTAGGTGATCAGCTGGCTGGCGAAGCTGGTGGCGTTGTCGGCGATGAAGAAGGCCGCCCCGCCGAACATCACCACGGACAGCGCGACCGCCAGCGGCACCGCCGCGCGGCGCGACACCCCGGCCAGCCGCGACTCCAGCATGCGGGCGAACCCGTCGATCATCACCGCCAGGAACAGCGCCAGCGCCAGCGGCGTGAGGATGTCGGCCAGGACGTAAAGCACGACCCCGCCGGCGATGGTCGCCAGGATCACCAGGGCATTGCGGGAAACCGAGTCTGCGGAGGTGGCGGGCATGCGGGCTTTCGGAAAGCGCAGAGGGACTCTCACCGGCGTCGCCCCCGCCGTCAATTCGGGCGTGATCTACCCCTGTTTGCAGTGATTGGGGAGTGGATTTGCCTGGGATGGGGTGGGTTCTGGGATCGCGCCTCCTCTCCCCTCTCGCTTCGCGGGGGGGGAGAGGAGGTTGAGCCTCGAGCCTCGCCTGCGTAAGGATCGCACTGTTGCGCCGTGGGGCGCCTGGGGAGTGCGGGTGATGGCGGACAACGGGGTGATGATCGGGTTTTCGGATCATCCGGAGCAGCTGCTGCTCAACCGGGCCAACCGGCACGGGCTGGTGGCGGGCGCGACCGGCACCGGCAAGACGGTGACGCTGCAGATCCTGGCGCAGGGGTTCTCGGACGCCGGGGTGCCGGTCTTCGCCGCCGACGTGAAGGGCGACCTGTCCGGGATCAGCGCCGTCGGGACCCCGAACGAGAAGATGCTGGCACGGGCGGCGGGCATGAACCTGACGCTCAGCCCCGCCGCCGCGCCGACAGTGTTCTGGGACCTGTTCGGCCAGTCGGGCCATCCGATCCGCGCCACGGTCTCGGAGATGGGGCCGCTGCTGATCTCGCGGATGCTGGAACTGAACGACGTGCAGGAGGGCGTACTGTCGGTGGTGTTCCGGGCCGCCGACGAGGAAGGCCTGCTGCTGCTGGACCTGAAGGACCTGCAGGCCGCCCTCGCCCACGCCGCCGAGAACGCCAAGGACCTGTCGGCCCGGTTCGGCAACATCTCGCCCGCCACCATCGCCACCATCCAGCGGGGCCTGCTGGTGCTGGAGGACCAGGGCGGGACCAACCTGTTCGGCGAGCCGGCGCTGCAGCTGGCCGACCTGATGCGCACAGATCCGCAGGGGCGCGGCTATGTGAACCTGCTGGCCGCCGACAAGCTGATCGCCAATCCGCGGCTCTATGCGACGTTCCTGCTGTGGCTGATGAGCGAGCTGTTCGAGGAGCTGCCCGAGGTGGGCGACCCGGACAAGCCGCGGCTGGTGTTCTTCTTCGACGAGGCGCACCTGCTGTTCCGCGATGCGCCGAAGCCGCTGCTGGAGAAGGTGGAGCAGGTGGTGCGCCTGATCCGCTCGAAGGGCGTGGGCGTGTACTTCATCACCCAGAACCCGGCGGACATTCCCGATACCGTGCTGGGCCAGCTGGGCAACCGCATCCAGCATGCGCTCAGGGCCTATACGCCCGCCGACCAGCGCGGCCTGCGGGCGGCGTCGGACAGCTTCCGCCCCAACCCGACCTTCGACACCGCCGAGGCGATCCAAGCGCTGGGCGTGGGCGAGGCGCTGGTCTCGGTGCTGGACGAGAAGGGCGCGCCCACGGTGGTGCAGAAGACCATGATCCGGCCGCCGAACTCGCGGATGGGCCCCGCCCTGCCCGCCGAGCGCGCGGCGCTGATGGGCCAGAGCCCGGTGCGCGGCCTGTACGACCAGGCGCAGGACCGGCAGTCGGCCTATGAGGTGCTGAAGGCCCGCGTGGCCGAGGCGGAAGAGGAGGCCGAGGCGCCGCCCGCCCGCCGGCAGGCCGAGGACGAGCCGGAGCGCCGGGCGCCCGCGCCGCGCGCCTCCAACCGCCAGGGCATGGCGGAGGCTTTTGCCAAGTCGATGCTGCGCACCATCGGCAGCCAGGTGGGCCGCGAGATCATCCGCGGCGTGCTGGGCGGCCTGGCCGGCAGCGCGCGGACGAGCACGCGGCGTCGGCGGCGGTAGGGGCTGCTCTCAATACCGCTCATCCCGGCGAATGCCGGGACCCAGATCTTGAGGCTGGAAAGCCGATTGGAAGCGCTCTGAGGCCATAGAACCCACTTCAGCGCCATTCCAACTGGGTCCCGGCATTCGCCGGGATGAGCGGAAGGCTCTGTTATTGTTGGCCGAAAATTGAGCGCGGATTCTACCCCATAGCCTTCTTCGTGGTCGCAACGACGGCGGCCGTCGGGATCAGGCGGATGGTGGAGCTGGCCTTGGCCAGCACCTCGCCGGCGGCGTTGAGCAGGCGGCCCTCGGCGAAGCAGGTCGAGCGGCCGGCGCGCTCGATCCAGCCCTCGGCGATCACCCGTCCCGGACGGGCCGGGGCGAAGAAGCTGACCTTCAGCTCCAGCGACATGGGCGTCATGTCCGGCGTCTGCGACATGGAGGCGTGGGCCATGGCCGCGTCGATCCAGCCGGAGACGAAGCCGCCCTGGGCGACGCCGCCCGAATGGCACATGTGCGGCGCGCATTCGTACTCGATGGCGGCGCGGCCATCGGCCATGCTGACAACACGCACCTGGCCAAGAGCGGTCTGCAGGGTCGGGGCGGCGGCGTCGGTCATGGGCGGTCCTTCCGGTGAAGCTGGTGACGATTTAAGGCGACTCGGGCGCGCGCGCCGCTCCCCGATGCGCTAGCCTGCTGAAAACAACGGGAGGCCCATCGTGCTTGTGAGCTTGATCTTCATGGCGGCGCTGGCCGCGGCGGAGCCGCCCGCGGCGACGGTGATTCCCGCGACCAAGGCCGAGGCGGCCAAGCCCGAGGCGCCGAAGAAGGTCTGCGTGACCGAGGCCCAGCTGGGCAGCCACTTCAAGAAGAAGGTCTGCGCCACCCCCGAGGAGTGGGAGCGCCGGCGCCTGCGGGACCAGGCCGAGATGTCGAAGATGGGCGACCGGACGGCGGCGTGTTCCGGTTCATCCTGCTGACCTGACGCTGGGTCGGGGTTGCATGGCGCCCCGGTTTGCGGCCAGCGTGGCGCCGAACAGCCCCTGAGTGGCTGACGGGACGAGGAATACTGCGATGCATGAACTGAGGGCCGGCGAAGACGTGGCGCTGGGCGCGGACGCGGTCTGGGCGGTGATCGGAGACTTCTCCGGCATCCGCAAATGGGCGGGCGCGGTCGAGGCCGAGAGCACCGAGGTGACGCCCAAGGGCAAGGTGCGCACCCTGACCATGCCGGGCGGTCGGACGATCTCGGAACTGATGACCGACGAGGGACCGCACCACTACACCTACACGCTCGACCGGCCGGACATGGACGCCTACTTCTCGACCGTCTCGGTCGTGCCGGGCGACGCGAACAGCTCGCGCATCGAGTATGTGATCAGCTTCCAGCCGAAGGACCCGACGGCGGTGGAAACCCTGACCGAGCAGCTGACCAAGTTCGGCCGCGGCAACATCAAGGCGATGAAGCGGGCCCTCGGCCTGGCCTGATACGGCGTCTGCCCGGGAGGGACAGACCAGGGGATGCGCCGATACCGCGGCCCAGCGGCGCGCCGTCATGCCTCAACGTCAGCGCCTCGGACGCGGCGGCGCTGGTCGCCTTGCTGCACACCCTGACCGATACGACCGGGGTCTCGGATCCGAGGTTCGGAACTCCGGTCCGGACACAGGCGGCGGCGGGGGCGCGGCGACCTGGCGCACAGTGAAGCGAGAGGGACCCGGCAATATGTCCGAATATGTCCCTCTCAACCTATGCCAGCAACGCTAAGACCTTCGCCTGATGTGGAGCATGCGGTCTCCGTGCCGAAGAATGCTGCCGTCTGTCAGGAATTGCTGTCCGCCTGACATTTCAAGTGTTCATTTCAACCCACGGCATTTTTTCAGAATGTCGATTGCAGAGATGTGTTCCAGCGCGAACTGATGCCGAAACCGAAACAGACATCCTCAGCATCCAGCCAGGTGTCATACCGGTCGCTCCGAGTTCTATTGGTGGATGACAACCAGAACATGCGGATCATTCTGAACGAGATGCTCAGGGCTGTCGGCGTTACTTATGTCTTCGAGGCCGCCAACGGGGCTGAGGGATTTCAGCTGATGCACGAACACAAGTTCGATGTGGTGATCACCGATTTCGTGATGCAGCCGCTGAACGGCATCGAGTTCGTCCGCCTGATAAGAACGGACCCGCGCAGCCCGGACCCGGAGATTCCGGTCGTCATGATCACCGGACACTCGACGACCTCAAGGGTGAACGCGGCGCGTGACGCGGGGGTCGATGAGTTCCTCACGAAACCCCTGACGGCGCGAGCGGTCATCGAACGGCTGCACATGGCCATCAACCACCCGCGCCCCTACGTGACGTCCGACGGCTATATGGGCCCCGACCGCCGCAGGCGCGACGACCCCCGCTTCATCGGCCCATGGCGCCGGCAGACGGACGCCGATTTGACGGACGCCGAACCCGCCATTCGACGCCGGGGCGCCGAAACCGTCGCCACGGAGGCGGGCAAGGATGGCCGCGCGCTGCGAAGGTCATCCCGTTGACCAGTCCGCATCCGACCCCGAGAGCGTGGGTCGAGTTCCAGATCAGCGGCATCGCGCCGACGCCCGATGATTTCCGCGCCTTCCTGACGGACGCCGGCATCAATCCGGATCAGAACTTCTACACCCCGATCGAAGTCAAAAGCCTCATCATCAAGGCAATGCTGACCCTGCAGGATGAGAGCTACGGGCATTTCCCGACCAAGATTCCCATTGGAACCACCAACCTGCTGCTTGATCTGATGCATTCGGGCCGGACGCTTCGCGAAGGCATCGCCCTGGTTGACGAGTTCTCGAGCAAATACCCCTGCCACCTCAAGATTCAGACCCACACAGAGGGCGGTCGGGCCCGAGCGAACCTGCTCATTGATGGCATCTCCACCGAGAGCGGGGCGGCCATGGAACTATCCACCGCCGTGGTGTTCATGCATTCGGCCAGCACATTCATCTCCGAACCTATCCCGGTGGACAGTTTCCATTCGCGATCCTGGATATACACGTCACTGGTCAAGCATAACGGGGAGATGAACTGTAGCGTACACTCCGCAAACGTCACCGGGATCTGCTTTGATGAAGCGTATCTCGACATGCCGCGAAGGGGTCTGGCCAGGACGCCGCCGCTCTCAAGCGCGACGTTGATCGGCATCCTGATGACCAAGCTCAACGGTCCGGGCGGAATTTCGCCCCTTCCGATCATTGGCGCGGATCCGATCCTCCGCGAGGTCGACCTTCAGGCCCGCCGGCGCAACATCGGCGAGCGTCAGAAGCGTCGGCTGGCCTATGAGCTCTCGAAGTCGAACCTCAGGGATCTGGACCGGGGCGCGAAGGCCGCGCGGGCCATGATCCTGCTCTCCACGACGGACAGGCCCATTTCGGCGATCTCGGAAGAACTCGGCTTTTCGGATGAGCGGGCTTTCCGTCCCTTCTTCCATGGCGCCGCGGGTTCGACCCCCTCGGCCTACCGTCGCCTGAACCAGGAGTCGACGGCGGCGGACGGCAAGGATCTGCTGTCCGCCATGATGCTGGACCTCCAGCGCCTCGCCTAGCCGCGCAAGGTTGGGGTGCGCTCGCGGCAGCGCGTCCGGGCACGGGCGAACGGGCTACAGTCCTGCAGCCAAAAAAAGAAGGGCGCCGCTGAGCGACGCCCTTCCCTGGTTCCGTCGGAGACCTGCGCCTCAGGCGAAGGCGCGCCGGCGTCGCGCGCGGAGCATGGCGCCCGCGCCGCCAAAGCCGATGATCATCAGCGCCCAGGTGCCGGGCTCGGGGACCGCAGCGCCGACAGGCACAGCGACCGCGCCCTGCTCATAGAGCGGCTGTCCGGCGGCCGCGCCGTTGTTCTTCACGGTCAGCGAGGAGAAGCCGTCGAGCTGGGTCCCGTCGAACCGCGAGTAGGCCGACAGCATGAAGTCGACGGGCGGGTGCGGTCCGGTCGTGAACACGTCCGGTCCATCCCAGCGCCAGCCGATGTTCAGGACGCTGGCATCGTCGTCAAAGCCGGCCGGTGGCTGGAGGTTGTTCACGCCGCCGACCGGAGTGGTCAGCTCGGTGAAGGTTCCGATCGCCGGGTCGGAGAGGGGTCCGAAGCCGTCGAAACCATTGAAGTCGAAGATCACCAGCCGGTCGCCGGTCCGCACGCCTTCGTTCTGGTTCAAGGTCAGGGAGTAGGTGAACAGAAACCTGTCGCCCACCGCCGACACATCCGTCAGCACGGGCGTGAGCGCCTGAGCGGAGGTTGCCAATCCGAGCGCGGCCGCGGCCGCGATCAATAACGTCTTCATCCTGAAAGCCCCTGTCAACAAGCTGCACCACATCGCGCGGACGGATGCGGCTTTCGTTTCGTCCCGGATTGATAATTGTGACGGGGAGATATTGTTCCCGACTGGTCAGGAATCTTTTTTTACCGGTTTTCCGTGCAGCTACACAGCATCTCGAGTTCCGTAATCTGAACAATACAGATGCAAGGCTTGGCCATACAGCCTCGCCATCTGTCGATGAGCCGGATTCGGGAACGGGCAGGTACTCGCGACGTGTACGCGGCTGACCCGTTGGCAGCCTGACACGACCGCGCTCCAGGGATGGCCGGGACGAGCCCGGCCATGACGTTCAGGGATGTCGATACGCCGCTAGTTCCGGCGAGGGATGATCACCGGGAGGGTCTCGTAGCCCTTCACGAACACCGAATGGGTGCGCTGGGGTTCGCGGACGAGGCGGACTTCCGGGAAGCGGGCGAGGATCTCTTCCCAGATGATCTGGAGCTGGAGCTCGGCCAGGCGGTTGCCGACGCAGCGGTGGATGCCGAAGCCGAAAGACAGATGCTGGCGGGGCCGCTCGCGCTCGATGTTGTAGCGCTCGGGGTCGGTAATGACGCTGTCGTCGCGGTTGCCCGAGACGTACCACATGACCACCTTGTCGCCGGCCTTGATGGTCTTGCCGCCCATTTCGTAGTCCTGGGTGGCGGTGCGCGACATGTGGGCCAGCGGCGTCTGCCAGCGGATGGTCTCCGACACCATGGAGGTGATCAGCGACGGATCGGCGCGCAGCTTGTCATACTGGTCGGGGTTCTTGTTCAGCGCGTAGATCGAGCCGGAGATGGTGTTCCGGGTGGTGTCGTTGCCGCCGATGATCAGCAGCACGACGTTGCTGTGATAGTCGCGCAGGCTGAGGTTCCGGGTGGCCGGGGCGTGGGCCATCATCGACACAAGGTCGAACTTCGGCGGGGCGTTGACGCGCTCGTTCCACAGCTCGGTGAAGCGGTCGAAGCAGGCGTCGGCCTGCTCGCGCTTGTGATCCCAGCTCTTCGCCGGGCCGTGGCCGGGCTGGTTGGTGAACATGTCCGACCAGTGGGTCAGCAAGCGGCGGTCTTCCTGCGGGAAGTCGAAGAGCGTGGCGAGCGTCATCGCCGTCAGCTCCTTGGACACGAGATCGACCCAGTCGAACTCCTCGCCGATCGGCAGGCCGTCGAGGATGGCGCCGGCGCGCTCGCGGATCAGCGGGGCCATGGCGGCGAGGTTGGCCGGGGCCACGACGGGACTGACGGCCTTGCGCTGCACGTCGTGCTCGGGCGGGTCCATGCCGATGAAGCTGGAGCCGCGGGGGCGCTTGTCGGCCTCTGCCTTGGCCTCAAGCGTCTGCATGGCGATCCCGTCGGCGGACGAGAACACCTGGTGGTTGGTGTCGACCGAGATGATGTCGTTGTAGCGGGTGATCGACCAGTAGGGGCCGTGGATGCTGTCGGGCGTGTAGTGCACCGGGGCCTCGCGGCGCAGGCGCTCGAAGTAGGGCCACATGGCGTCGGTGGCGAACAGGTCGGCCTGGGCCGGATCCAGGGTTTCCAGCGGCAGGGCGTAGACGTCGCCTTGCGGATCGGCGGTGATCTCGGTGGATCCGTCGCTCATGGTAGCCTCCCGTACTGCGTCTCTCTGGCGCCTTATCGATGATCACACTGGAGGACGGGGCCGGGCGCAAGCGATTTGAGCGGACTCACCCCCGATATGTGGAATTCACCGAACAGGGGAACGGGCTTGCCTTGGGCGGGCACAGTCGCGAAAGGTTCACCGTTAACTATTCGGGGGTTCCCATGAGGTCGTTTTTCGCCCTGCTGGCCGCGCTTTCGGCGCTTGCCGCCGGCCAGGCCGCTGCCAGCACCACGTACCGACTGGACGCGATGGTGACGAGCCTCCCGGGCAACGGCTTCTCGTATCCGATCTTCACCTTCACCAACCTGTCCTCGGCGGGTGTCCAGGTGGACGGGCTGAGCGTTTCCAATGGCCCCCCGTGGGACTGGATCAACAGCGGCGTGGCCGGCCCGGACGGCATCCTGAACCCCGCCGGCGGCACGCGCACCCTGCTGATCGGCGAGGAAGCCTCGACCGACCAGAACAACGGGGTCACCGCCTCGATCAGCTATTCGTTCACGGGCTTCGATTCCGCTGAATTCTTCCGCTTCGCGGCCGACCCCGAGGCGCCGAACGGCGGCTCTGCGGTTGTCGATGTCCGGCCCTTCCTGCTGCAGGACCTGCTGACCATCACGGCGAGCTTCGCGGGCGGCCCGATCCTGACCGGCAGCGACTGGACGCTGGAACTCATCGACCCTCAGGGGTCCGCGGATTCGGACTTCAACCAGCGCTACCACCTGACCCTCCAGCAGACCGTCGGCGGCAGCGCCGTGCCCGAGCCCTCGACCTGGGCGGTCATGCTGGCCGGCTTCGGCATGGCAGGGATGAGCCTGCGGCGCGGGCGGACCTACCGGCTGGTGGAGCAGGCTCCCAACGGCCAGATGATCTCCGAGGAGTTCCCGGCGCCGGACGACGACAGCGCCCTGGAGCGCGCGATCAGCGTGGCCGACCACGGGATTGTCGAACTGTGGCGCGGCGCCGAACTGGTGCGGCGTTTCGAAGCCAGCCCGCAAGCGAACGCCTGACGCGGCCATGCTGAACCGCCGTCGCGCCCTGGCGCTGGGACTGGGACTGACGGCGGCCGCCGGTTCGGCCGCGCAGGCCGCCGAGCCCGTGAAGATCGCCTTTGTCGACACCGGCAACACCGGCCGCAGCCTGATGGCCGAGACCCTGGCGCGGGCGCTGGTCCGCCGCCGGGCCCTGCCGATCGCGGTGATCTCGCGCGGTCTGGACGTGGATCCGTTCGACGAGGCCCCCGAGGCCAACGCCCGGATCCTGATGGCGGGGCGCGGCTTTGACGTGGCGGCTCACCGGGCGGCTCCGCTGGCGGCCCAGGATGTCAGCCACGCGGACCTGATCCTCACCATGACCGCGGCGCACGCCGCCGAGGTGACGTCCCGCTATCCGCACGCCCGTATCAGGACCTTCACCCTTTCGGCCTACGCGACCGGGGCGGACGTCGCCATTCCCGACGCCTGGGGCAAGCCGATGGCCGACTACAGGGCGGTGCTGGCGCAGCTGGACCGCTACCTGCCCCCGGCCCTGGCCCGCGCCGTTGCGGCGCGTCCGGCCAAACAATAGCACTGGCGCGCGCGCCGACCTTCGGTCCACCATGTCCCGCGCCCGCAGCCGTCGGGCGGTTGGGGGAAGAACCATGGACGACGCCGGACAAAGCCTGACTCAGCGCGCGGTGCCCGCGAAGAGCCTCAGGACGCCCACCACGGTCAGCCCGCAGATGCAGCGCTCGATCGCCACCATGGCGGCGGCGGCTTCGGCCGGCGGCGGGATGCCCGCCGACTGGTCGCCCTCCACCGCCCCGGAGTGGAAGGCGGTGATCGCCCAGATGGACGCCCAGGCCCTGGCCATCAAGCCGGTGCTGGAGGCCATGTTCCCGCACACCTCGGAACTCCGGCAAATCGCCGGCGTCACCGTGCGCGAGATCACGCCGGCGACCTTCGACCCCGCGAAATCCGGTCTCCTGCTCGTCCACTTCCATGGCGGCGGCTATACGATGAACGGCGGCGAGGCCAGCACCGGCGAGGCGGTTCTGGCGGCGCACTATTCGGGCCTGAAGGCGATCTCGGTGGACTACCGGATGCCGCCCGAGCACCCCTTCCCCGCCGCGGTGGACGACGCGCTGGCGGTCTGGCGGGCGCTGGCGGCGGAACGGCCCGCGACGTCGATGGGCGTGATCGGCACCTCGGCCGGCGGCGGCCTCTCTCTGGCGCTGGCGCTGAAGCTGAAGGAGGTCGGCGAGGCCCTGCCGGGCGCGCTGGCAACCGGGACGCCGTGGACAGATCTCACCGGCGCCAGCGACAGCTACCAGGTGAACGCCGACGTCGACGGCATCTTCTCCAACTTCGGGGCCTTCGGGCGGGCGATGGCGGCGCTCTACGCCGGGCCGGCCGGGGTGGAGCATCCGCTGGTGTCGCCGATCTTCGGGGACTTCGGCGGCTTCCCGCCCACCATCTTCACCACCGGCACCCGCGATATCCTGCTCAGCGATACGGTGCGCGCCTACCGGGCCATGCGCGCGGCGGGGGTGACGGCGCAGCTGGAGGTCCACGAGGCCATGAGCCACGCCGAATACATCTACGCCTTCGACAGCCCGGAATCGGCGGTGGCGTTCACCGACATCGCCGCCTTCTTCCACGCCCATCTGAAGGGGTGAGCGCGATGACCAGGGGCGCGGGACCGGGGCTGGCCGCCCTGTCGCTGGCAGCTGCGCTGTGCGCGGGGCCGTCGTCGGGACTGGCGCAGACGACGACAGGCGAGCCCGTCCCGGCGATCGTCGGCACGGCCCAGCAGGTGGACTTCACTTCGGCGGTGAACGGCAAGACCTACCGGATCACCGTGGCCAAGCCCTACGCCTTCCCGCCGAAGGGGGGCTATCCGGTGGTCTATGTGCTGGACGGGGGAGCCTACTTCTCGAGCTTCGCCAGCGCGGCCCGGCTGCGCAGCGCGCTGGGGGCCGAGCTGGGGCCGGCGGTGATCGTCGGCATCGGCTATCCCTCCGAGAGCATGCTGGTGGCCAGCAGCCGGCGCATGCGCGACCTCACCCACAGCACGCCCGACGCCGAGCAGCGGGCGCGGGACGCCGCCACGGGACCGGTGGAATACGCCGGCGCCGACGAATTCTGGAAGGTGATCGAGACCGAGATCCGGCCGAAGGTGGCGACCATGGCGCAGGTCTCGACCGGTCACGACGTGCTGTTCGGCCATTCGCTGGGCGGGCTGTTCGTACTGCGCACCCTGTTCCGGCATCCGGACGCCTTCCGCACCTACCTGGCGCTGAGCCCGTCGATCTGGTGGACCGACCGCTCGGTGCTGCAGGACGAAGCCGCGTTCGCCGCCCAGGTGAAGGCCGGCAAGGTTGCGCCGCGCATCTTCATCGGCGTGGGCGGCGAGGAGCAGACCCCGCCCGTGAAGCTTCCGCCAGGCTACACCGCCGAGCAGGCCGCGACGCTCACGGCCCGGGCCCGGATGGTCGACAATTCGAAGGAACTCGCTGCGCGGCTGGCGGCGCTGAAGGGCGCGCCGGGCTATCGGGTCGAGACACGGGTGTTCCCCGGGCAGTCGCACATGAGCGTGCCGTGGGAAGCGCTGAACTCGGAGCTCAACTTCGCGCTCGGCGAAGGTTCGGGCAGCCCGACGCAATGACTACGGCCTCGAACGCCCGCCTGCGCCAGAAGGTGCTGGTGCTCTACCTGGCCAACAGCGCGCTGGATGCGCCGACGATCGCCTGGTCGGTCTATGACGGCACGGGCGAGGTGCTGCGCATGGCGGGCGACGAGGATGCCCCGCCCTACGCCACGGGTCTGGCGGCGCTGAAGGACGGATGGCGGCTGTTCCAGGCCTCGCAGCTCAACCCCCACGCCCGCGGCGAGGAGTTCGACCTGGCCTATCTGAAGTACGAATTCTGGTTCGAGCAGCTTGTGGAGGTTTCCGCATGAGCCAGGCCCCGCCCCTGCTGACTTCGGCCCAGATGGCGACCTTCGTGGCGCGCGGCTTCCTGCGGTTCGATGGCGTGGTCCCGCAGGACATCAACGACCAGTTCCTGGCCGAAGCCGGCGAGATGCCGCCGCCCACGGCGGGCCAGCGGCTGCTGCCGCTCTACATGCGCGCGCTGGCGGAGAACCGGATCCCCGAGGTGAGCGCCGGAACCCCGCTGGCGCAGACCTATCCGGCCGGCAGCGCGCTGGCGCGGTTGCTGGGCCTGCCGCTGGTGCAGGGCGCGATCCAGAGCCTGCTGGGCGACGATCCGGTCTTCGATCACCATTTCCTGCACGTGACCTTCCCGCCCGCCTACTACGAGGCCACCGGCGGCCAGGGGGTCAGCCAGCACACCCACCAGGACTCCACCATCGACCCCCGCCAGGTTTTCGATGTGCAGGTGATGTACTATCCGCACGCGGTCACCCGGCCGATGGGCGGGACGCGGTTCGTGCCGGGCACCCACCTGCGCAAGGTGAGCGAGGTGGCGCTGGGCCGCTATCAGAATATCCGGGGCCAGCAGCACATGGTCTGCGAGGCGGGAACCCTGCTGTTCCTGCATCACGGCATCTGGCACGGCGGCGGGGTCAACCTGTCGGACCGCACGCGCTACATGTTCAAGATCCGGATGCAGGCCTCCGGCTCGCAGGTGCGGCGCTGGAATGTCGAGCCGGTGGAGCCCCGCGCCCCGCAACGGCCGATCTTCTACGTGAAGACGCCATCCGACCCCGAAAGCGTGGCGGCAATCCTGATGACGCCGGAGCCCTGGTTCGAGCAGGACACCGGGCGGCTGGAGTTCGTGAACCGGGTGAAACTGTGGCGCTACCTGAGCGGCGATCCGCAGTTCGATGCGGACTACTGGATGACGCGGCTGGAGGCGGGAGCCTAGGGTCCCGGCATTCGCCGGGACGAACGGTGTTGAGTACAGATCCAACCCCCACTCGCCTCACAGGCGAAGCCACCCCTCGATTCCGAGAGGTTACCGCCGGGACCCTGATCGGGGAGGTTTGGGGCCTCGCTGAATTCAGGATCGCGTTCCCATGCCCCGTTCCCTTCTCAAATCCTCCCTCGCCCTCGCGGCGGCCTGCGCCCTCTGGGCCGGCGGCGCCCAGGCGGCCACCTACAACCTCAACCTCACCGGCATAGCCACCAATGGCTTCTATTCGTCCCAGGATGTTGGCGCGACCCACTATGATCAGTGGGTCCTGGTGCTGGACGGCCTGAGCGATGCCAACGGCTTCAGCGTCGAAGTGGGGGACACGATCAACACGATCGTCACGCTGAACCAGCTGTTCACGGTGCCGAGCTCGGTCAGCCTTACCAGCTTTGGACTGATCCTGGGCGGCGCCTTCCCGGGCGGCGACACCGAAGTGTCCGGTGGGATCGAATTCTATGACGGCGCAACTCTGGTGAAGTCGGGAGCCTCGAGCACCAGCACCAGCGGGCAACTGGCGGATTCTGTGGTGTTCTTCCCGCCGGACAACGGGGCGTTCACCTTCGATTCGTTCCGCAGCAGCTTTACGATCACCACCCTCGCCTCGCCGGCCCAGCTGACCTATGCGCTGGCCACCTATTCGCTGAACAGCCCCGCTGTCGCCGTACCGGAACCGGCGGCCTGGGCGTTGATGATCATGGGCTTCGGCGGGGTCGGCGCCCTGATGCGTCGCCGCCGCGACGGCGGACGCGCCGCCTTCGCCTGATCGGCCGGCTGCGTTTGCGCCAGCGCAAAGTGGGCGGGGGGCAACCTGTTAGGGTCGGCGACAGTTACGCTGTTCCGAGACAAGGACCCCGCCCATGATGCTGCCCCACAACACCACCGTCGCCGTGGTCGACGGCAAGACGCTGAACCTGTTCCAGAACAGCGGACACGAGGGCGAGCTGAGCCTGAAGTCGGTTCCGGCCCCGACGCTGCACGCCGTCAACGCCGGCTCGGGCGGGCGCCACCAGTCCAGCTCCGGCAATCCGGACGCCAGCCACCAGAGCGAGGACGGCTTTGCCGCCGCCGCCGCCGCATGGCTGAACCGGCAGGTGCTGGACGGAAAGATCGAGGCCCTGGTGGTGATCGCCGCGCCCAAGACCCTGGGCGAACTGCGCAAGCACTATCACAAGCAGCTTGAGGCCGTGCTCGAGGGCGAACTGTCCAAGGACCTGGTCCGCCGCCCCATCGCGGACGTCGCCGCGGCGATCCACCACCACTGAAAAGACGTCTCCAAGTAGAGTGAAGTCAAGCGGAGGAGATTTTTCGCTTCCGAGGCGAATCCACTTGGCAACATGACGAACGAGAGTCCCCATTCGCTTGGGGCGACCTTGGAGCAGGTTCAGAATTCAGGGGTGTGGACAATGAATATTCGTAGTTTCATTTACGCGGCCACCGCCGCTCTGGTTGTATCCTATGCGGCGCCTGCCGCCGCGACTGTTTATACGGAAGACTTTGAAGCTGGCTTCCCGGCCTGGGAGTCCGGCTGGTTCGGCGCCAATTCCAATGCCGAGAACTGCTACGGCGCAGGTCAGGGCCGGGGCAACAATCCTGACGGACTGTGGATCTCCACGGTCGGGCAGGGCTGCAGCAGCTCGCCGGTGACGGTTCTGTTCGACAACGCGTTCGCCGCGAGCCTCACCAGCTTCTCGCTGGATGTCGCCGGCGCGACGCCGACGGTCCTGACCATCTTCGACAAGAACGGCGCGACTCTGTTCTCGACCAATGTGACGCTGACCGGCGGCTACAGCACCGACCCGGGCGCCTACGTGCGTTACGGCGCGACGTCGAACAACGGCATCGGCGGCTTCAGCTTCACGGGCAACGCCGCGGGCAACACGAGCATCGACAATCTTGAAGCCAGGGACGGCGCCACCACCGGGGGCGTTCCGGAACCGGCGACCTGGGCGATGATGATCCTGGGCTTCGGCGGCGTCGGCGCGATGGTGCGCCGCCGGCGGGGCGTCGGCGCGATCGCCTAATCGTTCCGCGACTATCGACTGAGGGCCCCGGCAGCGATGCCGGGGCTCTTTTCATTTGTATCAGGCGCGGGTCGGGGTGACCCGGCCGTCGTCGAGGTCGTAGCGGGCGGCGACGATCTTCAGCTTTCCGGCAAGCACGCGGGCGCGAAGCGGCGGGCTGCGGACGAAGATCTCGGCCGCCGCATGGCTAGCGTTGATCGAGACCGCGGCGTCCAGGCGATCGGCGACGCCGGGCTGGATGGCGTTGACCGCCGGGGTGATCAGGGCGGCCAGGGCGCCGATCTTGGTGCCTGCGTCCTCGGGCGAGCCGCGCCCCTCCAGGGCGTCGAGAGTCGCCTTCACCGCGCCGCAGCGTTCGTGACCGAGGGTCATGATCAGGCTCGAGCCCAGGTGGATCACCGAATATTCGAGGCTGGCCAGCAAGGCGTCGTCGACGACATTGCCGGCGACCCGGCAGACGAACAGGTCGCCCAGGCCCTGGTCGAAGATGAGTTCCGGCGCCACGCGGCTGTCGGCGCAGGCCAGGATGGTGGCGAACGGGGTCTGGCCGGAAGACACCAGGGTGCGGCGCGCCAGGTCATTGTCAGGATGGGCGGAGAAGCCCGAGGCGTAGCGCTCATTGCCGGCCACCAGGCGGGCCATGGCTGCTTCGGGACTGACGCCCGAAACGGCGTGCGCCGCCGCGGGATGTTCCGGAGCCGCCGCGGCGTGCGGCGGGGCGGCGGCGGCGGCCTTGGGCTTCGGCCGGGCCTTGCGCGGCGCGGGCCGGTGGACGGCCTCCCCGTGCATGTCCTCGGCCATGGCGGCTCCGGCCACGAGCCCTAGACCCAGTCCGCAGACCAGGCGGCGGCGCGACAGGATGAGTCCGGCGGACCCGAATTGGCGTTGCATGAGGCTGTGGCCCCCCGGCCGTTGGCGATGGGCGGGACTATCGCAGCCAAGGTTTAAGAGACGGTGATGCGCGTCCCCTGAACAGCGGACGTGCAAATTCCCACACGTCTGTTGCGACTAAGCACTGTTCAAATGCACATTATCAGCGTTCACTGGACGCAGGACCTGGAGGACTCGACGATGGCGGCGGACGGAAATGTTTCGGGACTGGAAGCGGCGCGCGCCGAGGTCTACGCCCTTCCGCTCGAGAAGCTGAATCCGGCCCAGCCGGAGCTGTTCCAGGCCGACACCATGTGGCCGATCTTCGAGCGCCTGCGCGCCGAGGATCCCGTGCACTACACCGCGGAGCACGAGTTCGGGCCGTACTGGTCGATCACCAAGTACAACGACATCATGGCGATCGACACCAATCACCAGGTGTTCTCGTCGGACTTCATGCTGGGCGGGATCACCATCGCCGGCGGCCAGGCCAACATGGACCCGCTGCCGATGTTCATCGCCATGGACCCGCCGAAGCACGACGTGCAGCGCAAGACGGTGAGCCCGGCGGTGTCGCCGCACAACCTGGCGATCATGGCCCCGCAGATCCGCGAGCGCGCCGGAGCGATCCTGGACGGCCTGCCGATCGGCGAAGAATTCGACTGGGTCGAGCGGGTGTCGAAGGAACTGACCGGCATGACGCTGGCCACCCTGTTCGACATGCCGCAGGAAGACCGCCGGCAGTTGATCTACTGGTCCGACGTGGTGACCGCCGCCCCCGGCCAGGGCCTGATCGACACCATCGAGCAGAAGATGGCGATCTTCGGCGAGTACCACGCCTATTTCACCAAGCTCTGGAACGCCAAGGTCAACGCCCCGCCGGCCGGGGACCTGATCTCGATGCTGGCGCACAGCCCGGCCACCCGGGACATGGAGCCGCGCGAGTTCTTCGGCAATGTGGTGCTGCTGACCGTCGGCGGCAACGACACCACCCGCAACACGATCTCCGGCTCGATCCTGGCGCTGAACCAGAATCCCGACCAGTACGCCAAGCTGCGCGCCGACCCGTCGCTGATCACCTCGATGGTGTCGGAGACGATCCGCTGGCAGACGCCGCTGGCCCACATGCGCCGCACCGCGCTGCAGGACTTCGAGTTCCAGGGCAAGCTGATCAAGAAGGGCGACAAAGTCGTCATGTGGTACGTCTCGGGCAACCGCGACGAAGAGGTCATCGACCGGCCGAACGACTACATCATCGACCGCGCCCGGCCCCGTCAGCACATCTCGTTCGGCTTCGGCATCCACCGCTGCGTGGGCAACCGCCTGGCCGA
>CAUJHW010000047.1 GCA_963205005.1 Pseudomonadota bacterium | reverse complement strand
CGCACCAGATTGCCGCCGACCGAGAAGCCGCCCCGGCTCCAGGCGGCCTCGATCTCGAAGCCACGGCTGGACCCATCCCCGAGGTTGGCGGTGAACGGCAGGCCGGACGGGAGTATCAGGTCGGCCTGGATGTCGCGCCACTCGGCCCGGAAGGCGGCGACCCGCACGGCGAGCCCCAGGTCCGCGGACCGCCAACGGGCGCCGGCCTCATAGTTCCAGAGCTCGTCACCGCCATAGCGGCGCAACGGTTGGGGGGCTCCCGGCGCGGCGCCGAAGATCTGGCCGGCGGGCCCGCTGGTGTTGAAGCCCGCCGTCCGATAGCCCTCCGCGGCCTGTACATAGAAGGTCATGCCCGGGGCCGGCCGCCAGGCGGCCATCAGCTTCGGCGCGAACCCGCCCTGGTGCGTGCGGCCGGCAAACGTGCGCACTGGCCCGTTGATTGTGATCTCGGACCGGGTCCTGAGCTGCGAGCCGAAGGCCCGGCCGCCGAGGGTCAGGGTCAGGGTTCGCGTGACATCGTAGGAGGCCTCGCCAAACAGGGCGCCCTCGCGCAGCTGGTCGCGCCGGTGCTCCTCGTAGCCGGCGACCGGCTCCTCCGGAGTCAACTCCGCGTCGAGGCGCTGGTCGCCCAGGGCCCCGAATGCGCCCAGCGTCCAGTGCAGCCGGCCCGCGCCGATCGATGACAGCCGCATCTCTCCGACCACGCCGCGGATCTCGTTGCCGTCCTCGAAGGTCGCGCCGTGCGCGCCGGGCGCTATCAGCAGGGCCGGCGCGCCCGAGGCGTCGTAGGTGGTGCTCACATCGTGGTCCAAGGCGCCGAGGCTGATGGTGAGCCTGCCCCAGGCCGGCGACCAGTGGGCCGCGAGCGCCAGCGCCAGGAAGTCGTTGTCATGCGGCTCGGCGACCGCGGCGGCGCGGGACAGGGGCCCAAGCGACGGGTCCACATAGTGGGCGTCGCGGGTTGAGATCGTCTGGTCGATCAGCGTCGCCTCAAGCGAGAGGTCGTCGGTCGCCTGCCAGAGGCCCATGACCCGTGCGCCGCGCCGGCGGGTGCGGTCGGTGTTGTCGAGCCCGCCCCCGGGACTGTCCAGGTATCCGCCGTCGACCTCGTTCCAGGCCGTGACGCGCACGGCCGAGGTTCCCCAGGACAGCGGCAGGTTGGCGGTCGCGTGGACCTCGCCGGAGGCTGCGCCGTGGGCGGTGGACGCCACGCCGAGGGTCAGGCGGGCGGAAGCCTCGCGGGGGTCGGGGGCGTTGGGGGTGACCTTGAGGATGCCGCCGATGGAGCCTGCGCCATAGAGCGACCCCTGGGGCCCGCGCAGCACCTCGACCCGGGCGGCGTCGATCAGCGGCAGGTCGGGGTCGGGCGCGTTGTAGGTCAGGCGCAGGTCGCCCAGGTAGAGCCCGACCGTGGACTGGGTGTGGCCGGTGAGCGGGCCGTCGGACAGGCCGCGCAGCAGCACCTTGTCGCGGCCCGGCCCGAGGTTGGTCACGGTCACCCCGGCCGCCAGCAGAGTGAGGTCGTGGACGTCGGAGATACCCTGCCGCTGCAGTTCGCGTCCGTCGACGGCGGTGAGGCCATAGGGCGAGGCAGAGAGCAGGCCCTCGGTCTTGTCGGCGGTGACCACGATCTCGCCCAGCAGCGCGGGGCCGGGCGGGCGTGGCGGGGCGGCACGCGCCTCGGGCGCTGGGGCGGGCGGCGGCCGGGCGCGGATCACCACCGTGCGGGAATCCGGCCGCAGCGCCACGCAGGACGAGCCGTCCAGCAGGCGCGAGAGCGCCGCGTCGATGTCCATCCTGCCCCGGACGCTGACGCGCCCACCGCAATGGGCGTCGGGCGTGAATCCGAGGGACAGGCCGGCCTGCCGCCCGAACGCAATCAGCGCGGCTTCGCGCGCCTGCTCGGGAATGGCGAAATCGATCTGGGTCCCGCGCGCCTGGGCCAGGGGGGCGATGGCGCTCAGGCCTGCGACCAGCCCGGCCAGACGCCGGTCGCGCCGCTTGCTCCCCATCGAAACCCTAGCCGACTCAGCGCGCCTCGCGACGCAGATCCAGCCGGATACTATCCCCGGAACGCTGGGACTGCACGGGCAGGAAGGCGGCGAGCGTGCGAAGCATCTCGTCTTCCGAACCCAGGTTTATCACCGCCGTCACCGGCAGCTCCGCCGCCGCGGGAGACACCACGATCGGGACCGTCCCGTAGCGGTTCAGGGTAGCGGCCACGTCGGCGAGCCGCTCGCCGCGGAACACCAGCCGGCCGTCGGTCCAGGCGAAGGCGGCCTCGGGATCGGTCAGGGCGACGCGGTCGCCGGGCTGGCCTTCGCGATGGGACAGGCCCTGGCCCTTGGTCAGGCGGGCGATCGGGGCGGCGGTGGGCTGGCCGGACGGCCGCACCTCGACGATGCCCCGGCGCACGGTGACCTTCACCTCGCCGGCGTGATGCAGGACATTGAACTGCGTGCCGACCACGCGGATCTCGCGGTCGCCGGCCTGGATGAAGAAGGGGCGGGCCGGATCCTTGGCCACGTCGAAAACCGCTTCGGCGTCGGCCATCACCACCCGGCGCTCGCGACGGCTGACTGTGGCCGTCAGGTGGGAGCCGCCATTCAGGGTGATGTGGCTACCATCCGACAGCTCGATCGTCCGCCTCTCGCCGCGGGCGGTGTCGTAGGTCTGGGTCGTCGGCAGATTGGACCACAGCGTCGAGCCGACGATCACCGTGGCGACCAGGCTGGCGGCTATGGCGCCCAGCCAGACGGTCGGCCGCCGGGTGACGCGCGGCCGGAAGGGCACGACGGTCGGGGCGGGGGTCACCTGGTCGAGGTCGGACCAGACGGCTTCAACCGCTTCATAGGCGCGCAGGTGTTCGGGCGCCTCCGCCAGCCAAGCTTCGAATTCCAGCCAGTCGTCGCCGTCCGCGCCGTCTGACGCCAGACGCACGTGCCAGGCCACCGCGCGGTCGCGCAGCGCCGGATCGGGCGGCAGGTTGTCGGTGGGCGTGGCCATGGCGTTCAGAGGTGCTCCTGGGCCATAGACGCCGCCGGGATGGCAGGTCCGCAAGTCATCGCTCGATTTCCGCCATAAGTGTGCGCAACGCGGTCATGATGTACTTCTCCACCGAGCTGCGGGAGACCCCCAGCCGCTGGGCGACCTCGCCGTGGCTCAGGCCGTCGAACTTGTGGAGGCGGAAGGCCGCGGCCACCTGCGGCGGCAGGCGCTCCACACCCTCCAGCAGGCGCTGAAGGCGCTGGCGCGAGGCCACCTGCTCGTCGGCGGGCGGCTCCGAAGAGGCGGGTTCGGGCGCGTCGCCGACGCTTTCCCGGTTCCAGGTGTCGTCGCGGGCCGCCTGCCGCCGCTGCTGCTTGGCGCGGTCCAGCATCAGGTTCGTGCCGACCTTGTAGAGAAAGGCGTCGGGGCTGCGCAGGTCGTCCGGCGGGTCCATGTCGCGGATCTTCAGGAACAGGTCCTGCACCACGTCCTCCGCGGCCTCGGACGAACCGGTGCGAAGCGTGAAGAACCGCACGAGGTCGGCGCGCTTGCGCAGGTAGGCGGCGATCAGCGGGGGCGGATCGGCCATGTGGGCGGGCGCAGTCCTCGTCTCGAAGCGTTGGCGACTGTTCCGGCATTTGCGGTCCGGGCGCAATCGGAGCCTTGGCCGCAGCCTCCTGAAAAAAGTTCGGCCGCCGATTGAGGAGGTGCAGACCCAGCGTCGTCATCTCAACGGGGGCCGATGCCCGGAGGCCAGTCTTGAGAGACCTGTTGCGTACGATTGACCCGCCCGCATCCGTGATGATGCCGCCCCGTCCCCGGACCCGCGTGGTCATGGCCGCGTCCGACCATCCGCGCCGCGCCGAGTTCGAGCGCTTCATCGA
>CAUJHW010000046.1 GCA_963205005.1 Pseudomonadota bacterium | reverse complement strand
GACCCCGACGCCGAATACGACGAGACCCTGCACAAGGCCCGCGCGCTCCGGGACGCCGCAGAGGAAAGCTGGCGATTCATCTGAATCGGACGGCTGACGCCCTTCGTCAGCCCGGCGCGTTCTTCGCCACGTGCTCGGTCTCCACAGGTGGGGCCAGCACCATTACCGCGGCGAAGATCACCGATGTCAGCGCCAGGGCCGTCGCGGCGGCCAGGGCCGGCCACATCGGATCGCGCCGGGACGGCGGATTCAACAGCGCCCGCGCCTCGTCCAGCGCGCCCCGGTCCAACGTCGAATCGCCCACCTTCATCCGTGCAGCATCCCGCTTGGCGCGCAGCGCGGCAAAGCCTATGGAACCCCAATGATCCTGGTCGTCGATAACTACGACAGCTTCACCTACAACCTCGTCCACTACCTGAACGAGTTGGGGGCGGAGACGGTTGTTCACCGCAATGATGCGATCACCGTGGATGAGGCGCTGGGGCTGAGGCCCGAGGCGGTCCTCCTCTCCCCGGGCCCCTGCACCCCCAATGAAGCCGGCATATGCCTCGAGCTCATCGGCCGGGCGCCGGAATCCCTGCCCATATTCGGCGTCTGCCTCGGCCATCAGGCGATCGGCCAGGCGTTCGGCGGCGCGGTCGTCCGCGCCCGGGCGCTGATGCACGGGAAAACCAGTCTTATCCATCACGACAACCGAGGTGTGTTCGCCGGGTTGAAGAACCCGTTCACAGCCACGCGTTATCACAGCCTGACGGTCGAGCCGGACGATCTGCCGCAGGCGCTCGAAGTCACCGCCCGGTCCGATGACGGCATGATCATGGGCCTGCAGCACCGCACGCGTCCGATCTTCGGGGTCCAGTTCCATCCGGAATCGATCGCCACCGAGTGCGGTCATGAGCTGCTGGGCAACTTCCTGGACATCGCCGGCGTGAAGCGCCTTTCCGAGGTCTGAGCCCGGTCACCATGTCTGAAGCCTTCAAGCCGCTTCTCTCGCGTCTGGCCGACGGCGGGACCCTGTCCGAGGAAGACGCCGGCGAGTTCTTCGCCGCCTGCCTGCGCGGCGAGCCGAGCCCGGCCCAGATCGGCGCGGCGCTCACCGCCATGCGGATGCGCGGAGAGACCCTGGGCGAGATCACCGCCTGCGCGCGGGCCATGCGGCGCGCCTGCATCCACCTGGATCCGCCCTACCCCACGATCGACGTGTGCGGCACCGGCGGAGACGGCCTGCACACCCTCAACATCTCCACCGCCGTCAGCTTCGTGGCGGCCGGCGGCGGGCTCAAGGTGGCCAAGCATGGCAACCGGGCGCTCTCGTCCAAGTCCGGCGGCGCCGACGTCCTGTCAGAACTGGGGGTCGCCATCGACCCGGGCGCCGAACGCCAGCTGCGGGCGCTGGACGAAGCCGGCATCTGCTTCCTGTTTGCCCCCGCCCACCACGGCGCCATGCGCCACGTCTCGCCGATCCGCGCCGAACTGGGCTTCCGGACCATCTTCAACCTGCTGGGACCGCTGACCAACCCGGCCGGCGCCAGACGCCAGGTGGTGGGCGTGTTCGCCGAGCGCTGGGTGGCCCCGCTGGCCCAGGTCCTGGGCGCCCTGGGCTCCGAGCGCGCCTGGGTGGTCCACGGCGGCGGCATGGACGAGATGACCACGACCGGCGAAACCAGCGTGGCCGAGTACCGCGACGGTCAGGTCCGGCTGTTCACCGTCACGCCCGAGGCGGTCGGCCTGAAGCGCGCCGCCCTTGCCGACCTCACCGGCGGCACACCGGCGCAGAACGCAGCGGCCCTTCGGCAGGTGCTGTCGGGCGCGCCGGGCGCCTATCGCGACGTCGTCCTGCTCAACGCCGCCGCCGCCTTCCTGGTCGGCGAGAAGGTCGAGACCCTGCGCGAGGGCGTCGACCTTGCCGCCCAGGTGATAGACGATGGCCGCGCGCTGGCCGCCCTCGACAAGCTGATCGAAATCGCACCCCGATGACCGACATCCTCGACAGGATCGCCGCGTACAAGCGTGACGAGGTTGCTGAACGCAGGGCGGCCCGTCCCACCGTCTCCGTCGAAGGCGTCTCCGCGCCGCGCGGCTTCCGCGCCGCCCTGGAGCGCGCCCATGCGCCGGGACGGCTCGCCCTGATCGCCGAGATCAAGAAGGCCTCGCCGTCCAAGGGCCTGATCCGCGCCGACTTCGACCCGCCCTCGCTGGCGCGGGCCTATGAAGCCGGTGGCGCCGCCTGCCTTTCGGTGCTCACCGACGGCCCCAGCTTCCAGGGCGCTGACGCCTTTCTCACCGCCGCCCGCGACGCCTGCGCCCTGCCCTGCCTGCGCAAGGAATTCCTTGTCGACCCCTGGCAGGTGGCCGAATCCCGGGCGCTCGGCGCCGACGCCATCCTGGTGATCCTGGCCATGGTGGACGACGCGCTCGCCGCCGCGCTGATGTCCGAGGCGCGGCGCTTCGGCATGGACGCCCTGGTCGAGGTGCACGACGCCGACGAGATGGCGCGCGCGGGAGCTCTGGGGGCCGACCTCGTGGGAGTGAACAACCGCGACCTGCGCACATTCGTCACCGACCTTTCGATCACCGAGCGGCTTGCCGCCGGCACCCCCAAGGGCGCCCTGCTCGTCACCGAGAGCGGCATCTTCACCGCCGCCGAGGTCGCGCGTCTGGAGCGATCCGGCGCCCGGGCGATGCTGGTCGGCGAGAGCCTGATGCGTCAGCCGGACGTCACCGCAGCGACTCAGCAGCTGCTCAGCTAGTCCCCAACGTCCGAAATTCCTGCGCGATTCCGGAGAGTTAGGTGGTAACTTGACATTAACCCGGAACACCTAGAGAACATCGACAAGCGTTTGCGCTTTGTTCTTCGAGGTTCGGCGATGCTCACCCGTAAACAACATGAATTGCTCATGTTCATTCACGAGCGGATCAAGGAGTCCGGCGTCTCGCCGTCCTTCGACGAGATGAAGGAAGCCCTCGACCTCGCGTCGAAGTCCGGCATCCACCGCCTGATCACCGCGCTCGAGGAGCGCGGCTTCCTCCGCCGCCTTCCCCATCGCGCCCGGGCGCTGGAAGTGGTCAAGCTGCCGCAGCAGGCCACGGCCGCCGCCCCGCCCAAGGGTCGCGCGCCGTTCAAGCCGCAGCTGGTCGACGCCGGAGCCGCCATGCCGGCCGCCGCCAACGACAGCCGCGAGCTTCCCATCCTCGGCAAGATTGCCGCCGGCACCCCGATCGAGGCGATCCAGCAGGAACGCGATCGGATGCCGGTTCCCGAGAGCATCCTCGGCGCCGGTGAGCACTTCGTGCTGGAGATCGCCGGGGACTCGATGATCAACGCCGGCATCCTCGATGGCGACTTCGTGGTCATCAAGAAGACCGACAGCGCTGTCTCCGGCGACATCGTCGTGGCCCTGGTCAACGGAGAGGAAGCCACCCTGAAGCGCCTTCGCAAGAAGGGCGCGTCCATCGCCCTCGAAGCCGCCAACCCGGCCTATGAGACCCGCATCTTCGGTCCGGATCAGGTGGCCGTGCAGGGCAAGCTGGTCGGCCTGATCCGCCGGTACCACTAGGGTCCGGACACGGCTGAGGCCGCTCGGCGACGTCACCGCGGATCGTAGCCCCAGGTCCAGGGCCTGCGTCCGCGCAGGTCCTGCGCCCATACGATCCGCCAGCCGGCGCCCGCCCTATAGAGTTCCGCCGATCCGCCCGAGGCAAAGTCTCGGCCGGTGAGCACCAGGGGTGCGGCGCACGCCTCAGGCCGGAAGTCGTTGCGCAGGACGACGATTTCCGCGCCCCTGCAGAGGGCCTCGAGCCGCCCCGGGGCCAGGGGCCGTCGCAGGTTCCAGGCGGCCGCAACCTTGACCGGGGCGTGTGCGGCGGGACCGCAGCTCCAGTGATCGCAACTGAACCGTGTATCGCGCTCGGCCTCGGTCTCGATCGGCGTCAGCCCTCGCCGGCGCGCCCAGAGTTCCGCGCCGAACCGCTTCACGTCCGGCCGAAGCAGCACGGCCTCCGACCGGTCACGCACCGCAACGGCGGCGCCGTCGGCGCTGATCCAGACATCGGGCGGCGCCGGCCGGGGCGCCCAGAGCACCGCGCACGCCAGCGGCACGCCGGCCCAGCGCAGCGGCCCTCGCCACAGGCAGGCGAACAGAAGGCCGAGAAAGCTGACCGGAAGCACCCAGTCCGGCGCGCTTGGGACCACGATCTGCGCCGAGGGGGCCGACGCCGCCAGTTCCGCGATCCGGTTCATCAGGCCGATGGCCCCGCCGGCGACTTCCAGCGGCGCCCGCCCGGCGCCCAGGGGTGCCAGCGCCGCGCCAACGGCCAGGCCCGGCATCATCAGGAACGACGAGACCGGTGCCACGGCCAGGTTGGCGAACAGGCCCCAGGTCGAGACCCGGTTGAAGTGCTGTATGGCGAAGGGTCCGGTCGCCAGACCCGCCACGAAGCTTACCGCCACGCTGGCCACAACCCAGCTGCCCGCGGCCTGAACAGCCCGGATCGGCCAGGGAACCTCGATCTCGCGGATCGGCCGCGGCCATATCTCCGCCAGGGCGACCAGCGCCGCCGTGGCCGCGAACGACATCTGGAAACCCGGCTCGGTCACCGCCTCCGGTTGGATGAGCAGCACCCCTATCGCCGCCAGCGCCAGCGCGTGCAGGCTGATCGCCTGCCGGTCGGCGAGAATCGCGGCGAAGGCGACTGACGCCGTGATGGCTGCCCGCTCCGCCGGCGGTGGCGCGCCGGACAGCACGAGGTAGCCCAGAACCGCCACAAGCCCCACGAGCGCGGCCACCTTCTTGCCGGACACCCGCAGGGCGAGCCACGGCCAGGCCGCTATGCCCAGCCGCGCAGCGGCAAAGGCGAAGCCGCCGACGATCGCCATGTGCAGGCCGCTGATCGAGACGATGTGGGCGAGGCCGGCGGCTCGCAGGTTCTCGACCTGCTCGCGGGGAATGAACGCCTCGTGACCGGTGGTCATGGCGGCGGCCAGCCCGCCGGTCTCCGGACCCAGGGTGTCGACGATCCGCCGGGTCAGCGCCCATCGCGCGGCGTTGATGCGCATCGTCAGCCGAAGCCGCCAGGGCGCCAAAGTCCCGGGATCGACGATCTCTGGCGCCCTCAGGGCCAGTCCGACCGCGCCGACGCTCTCGAAATAGGCGTCGCGGGAAAAGTCATAGGCCCCCGGGCTGGCGGGCGGCGGCGGCGGGTTGAGGATCGCCAGTACGTTCACGGCATCGCCAGGCGCCGGTAGCGGCGTACCGGGCCGCAGGGTCACCCGCGAACGGATCGGCGTCGCGTCCGGCGCCCAGTTACCGACCCGCATCGGCGCGAGCAGCAGTCGCTGGCCGCCCTCGCCCGGCGCGGCGATATCCACCACCCAGGCCTCGACCGGTTGTGGCCGCGCGCCGGCCTGGGCCACGGGCGCCCCGACGCTCGCTGTCCTGAGCTTGGCCACCGCGAACCCGCCCAGCGCGCAGGCCCCCAGCACCAGCGCCAGGGTCGTCCAGCGCCAGCGGCTCCAGCGGGTCGCCGCCAGCAGCGCCGCCACGACCGGGACCAGCGCCCAGGCGATCCATGTCTGCGGCTCGCGTCCCAGGCCGAAGTAGAGGCCACAGCCGAGGCCGAAGGCGATCGGAGTCCAGAGGGTCCAGCGGTCGGCCTGCGCGTGGACCTGGTCGGCGAACCATCCCCGCAGCCGCCCGAGACTAGGCCGGCCGGGAAGCCGCATGCTAATAGGCGCGCCCGCGGCCGCCCCGCCGTCGCCAACCCCTCCGAGTTCGATGTCAGACCGTCCCGTCCGCACCCGTATCGCCCCCTCGCCCACCGGCATGATGCACATTGGCACCGCTCGCGTAGCGCTTTTCAATTGGCTTTATGCACGTCATGCGGGTGGAAGCTACCTGCTGCGCATCGAGGACACCGATCGCGAGCGGTCCACAGAGGCCGCGGTGCAGGTGATCTTCGACGGCCTGAACTGGCTGGGCCTGCAGCCCGACGAGCCACCCGTGTTCCAGTTCGCCCGCGCCGACCGCCACCGGGAGGTCGTCGTCGAACTCGAGGCGCGTGGACAGGCCTACCGCGACTACATGTTGCCCGAGGAACTCGAAGCTGAACGTGAGCGCGCCCGCGCTGAGGGCCGGGTGGTTCGCTCGCCCTGGCGCGACGCCGACCCGGCCACCTGGCCGGATCGTCCCTTCGCCATCCGCCTGAAGACACCGCTCGAGGGCGAGACCATCGTGGGCGACGCCATCAAGGGCGATGTCCGCTTCCAGAACGCGGGCCTGGACGACCTGATCCTGCTGCGGTCCGACGGCACGCCGACCTACAATCTGGCGGTGGTGGTCGACGACCACGACATGGGGATCACCCATGTCATCCGCGGCGACGATCACCTGAACAACGCCGCCCGGCAGACCATCATCTACCGTGCGCTGGACTGGGAGGTTCCGGTCTGGGCGCACCTGCCGATGATCCACGGCCCCGACGGCGCCAAGCTGTCGAAGCGCCACGGGTCGCAGGCGGTCAGCGAGTTCGACGACATGGGCTACCTGCCCGAGACGATGCGCAACTACCTGGCCAAGCTGGGCTGGGGCCACGGCGACGACGAGATCTTCACCGACGCCCAGGCCATCTCATGGTTCGACATCAAGGATGTTGTCAGCGCCCCGGCCCGGCTGGACTGGGCCAAGCTGAACCACATCAACAACCACTACATCCGCGAGGCCGATCCGGTCCGCCTTGCCGCGCTGGTGGCGTCCATCCTGAAGAGCCGCGACGTGGTTCTGCGCCAGGGTGACGAGGCGCTGATCGCCCACACGCTGCCGTTCGTCCGCGACGGCGCCAAGACCACGCTGGAACTGGCCGACGCGGTTCTGTTCGTGCTTCGGAGCCGGCCGCTGGAGTTGCCCGAGAAGGCCCGCGCGGCCATGACCGACGAGATGCGCTGCCGGCTCTCGCGACTGCGCGACGCACTCGCGAAAGTCGGCGACTGGGCCGTTCCCGACCTGGAAGCCGCCGTCCGCGGCTTCGCCGAGTCCGAGGCCATCGGCATCGGCAAGTTCGGTCCGCAATTGCGCGCCGTGCTCTCGGGCGGCGCCCCGGCGCCCGACCTCGCCGGCGCCATGACCGCGCTCGGCCGCGACGAGAGTCTGGGTCGCATCGACGACGCACTTTCTCTCCCTGCGTAAAGAGGTATAAGCCGTCGAAACGACGGTTTCATCTCGCGGTCGCGAAGGGGGCAATATGGGTACGGCGAAGTTCGAGATTGACGGCAAGTCCGTCGAACTGCCGGTTCTGCGGGGCACCGATGGTCCCGCCGTGATCGACATCCGCAAGCTGTACGCGGAAGCCGATGTGGTCACCTACGACCCCGGCTTCACGTCGACGGCGTCGTGCGAGAGCAAGATCACCTTCATCGACGGCGACGCGGGCATCCTGCTGCACCGAGGCTACGCGATCGACGAACTGGCCGAGCAGTCGAGCTTCCTGGAGGTCTGCTACCTCCTGCTGCACGGCGAGCTGCCGACGGCCGCCGAGTTCGAGCAGTTCGAGAAGACCATCACCTACCACACGATGGTCCACGAGCAGTTCGACCGCTTTTTCCAGGGCTTCCGTCGGGATGCTCACCCGATGGCGATCATGACCGGCGCGGTCGGTGCCATGTCGGCTTTCTATCACGACAGCACCAACGTCAATGATCCGCAGCAGCGGATGATCTCGGCCCACCGCCTGATCGCCAAGATGCCGACGATCGCCGCCCGGGCCTTCAAGTATTTCCGTGGCCAGCCCTTCGTCTATCCGCGCAACGAGCTCTCCTACGCCGAGAACTTCCTGCGCATGTGCTTCTCGGTGCCGGCCGAAGACTGGGTCCCGAACCCGGTCCTGACCCGCGCCATGGACCGCATCTTCATCCTGCACGCCGACCACGAGCAGAACGCGTCGACCTCAACCGTCCGGCTCGCCGGATCGTCGGGCGCCAACCCGTTTGCCTGCATCGCGGCGGGCATCGCCTCGCTGTGGGGTCCCAAGCACGGCGGCGCCAACGAAGAAGCGCTGAACATGCTGGCGGAGATCGGCACGGTCGACCGCATCCCCGAGTTCGTTCAGGGGGTGAAGGATCGCCGCTACCTGCTGATGGGCTTCGGCCACCGGGTCTACAAGAACTACGACCCCCGCGCGAAGGTCATGCAGCAGACCTGCCATGAAGTGCTCGCCGAGGTGGGCGCCCAGAACGACCCGCTGCTGCAGGTCGCCATGGAGCTGGAAAAGGTCGCGCTGAACGATCCGTTCTTTGTCGAGCGCAAGCTGTATCCGAACGTCGACTTCTACTCGGGCATCACGCTGCGGGCCCTGGGCTTCCCGGCGGAAATGTTCACGGTGCTGTTCGCCCTGGCGCGGACCGTGGGCTGGATCTCCCAGTGGAAGGAAATGATCGAGGACCCGTCGCAGAAGATCGGCCGTCCGCGGCAGATCTACACCGGCGCCCCGGCCCGCAGCTTCGTGCCGGTCGACAAGCGCTAGGACTGCGAAAATCACCGAAAATCGGGGCGTCCGGCATTGTCGGGCGCCCCTTTTTCATGGCCGTCGTCAACCGCGGCCTAGAAACTCAAGGATGGCCTGGGCCGCGGCCTCGCTGGGATCCGGACCGCCCCGCCCCATGATCAGCAGCGCCTGGGTCTGGCGCTCGGCCTGATGGCGACGAAGCTTGGCATCATCCAGCCGCAGGGCCACCTCGCGCGCCAGATCGGCGCCATTGCAGTCGTTCTGGATCAGCTCCGGCGCAATGAAGTCGCGGGCTGCGATGTTGAACAGGGTCACCCAGCGCGTGCGTATCAGTCGCTTCAGGATGGCGTGGGTCAGCGGCGCGACCCGATAGCCCACCACCATCGGGCAGCCCGCCAGGGCCAGCTCTGTGGTGACCGTGCCTGAGCACGCCAGGGCGACGGTGGCCGCGGCCATGGCGTCGCGCTTGGCCAGGTCGCCTTCAACCACATGCGCGCGGTAGGGCCAGCCGGCGACCCGCGCCTTGACCTGTTCCGCGACCGTCGGGGCGGCCGGAACCACCACATGAAGATCAGGGCGCTCGGCTTTCAGGCGGCCCACGGCATCCTCGAAAGGCGGCATCACGCGTTCGATCTCGCCGGGCCGGCTTCCCGGAAGCACCAGCAGGACGGGATCGTCCGGACCCGCGCCGATCTGCCCTCGCAGTCGCCCGGGTTCGGCGCCGGAGAAATCCAGCGCCAGTGTCGCATCGCCCACGAACCGGACTGGAAGCCCCTCAGCCTCGAAGGCCGGCGCGTCGAAGGTGTGGATCGTCAGCAGCAGGTCGAACCACTGTGCGGCAGTCTTCGCCCGGCCGGGGCGGGAGGCCCAGACCTGCGGCGCCACATACTTCACCAGCGGCGCGCCCTGCCCCTTCAGGCGATGCGCCACGCGGAGGGTGAACCCCCAGGAGTCGATCAGCACCACCACGTCCGGCCGCTCCCGCAGGGCCAGGGCGGCGGTCTCGTCCGCGCGCCGCACCACCTTGCGGTACGCAAGCAGCCCCTCCAGAAGGCCGAAGATCGACAGTTCGGCGATGTCGAAGGGACTTGCGACGCCCTCCGAGGCCAGCTTGGAACCTCCGACACCCACGAAGCGGACACCATCGCCCAGCCGACGCTTCAGCGCGCGGGCCAGCCCAGCCCCCCGGTCATCACCGGACGCCTCGGCGGCGACCAGCATGATGGTGAGCGGCTGCGTGGTCACGGTTCGGGTCGCTCCACGCCCAGGATGAACACGCCCAGTTCGTCCGCAAGCTGGATCACCGCCTCGCGATCCAGCACCAGCAGGCGCCCGGCCTCACCGACAATCCCCGCCAGACCCGCGCGAGCCACGCCATGGATGGTCGCCAGACCGATTGTGGGAAGGTCGACCCGGGTTTCCTGGATCGGCTTTGGCGCCTTGGCGAGCACGCCGGCGCCGGCGCCTGGTCGCCCCTTCAGGTGGGCCGGAAGGTCGGCCACCCGCGCGAGCACGGCGTCTGTGCCCTCCTGGGCCTCCACAGCCAGCACCAGCCCGTGGGCCACAACGGCGGCCTGCCCAACGTCCAGCCGTCCGATGGCGCGCGCCACATCCAGAGCTCGCAGTGCGTCAGCCATGTCGGAGTCGCCCGGTGCATGGCGGCCCAGAACGCCCAGCGACAGCGTCAGATCGTCCATCACCTCATGAGCGCCGAGAACCCCGAAGCCGGCCTTTTCAAACACGCCCACCAGAAACCGCAACAGGGCGTCATCACCCTTGCGCGCTGCAGCGATTGCCTTGGGCAGGAGGGTCAGGCCGTGCAGGTCGGGAACAAGGCTTGCGAAGTCGGGCCGCGCCACGTCGCCGGCCAGGCAGATCGACTTGCAGCCGGCGCGCTTCAGCGCCTTCAGGCACTTTCCGATCTCGGCCAGCCCGACCTCGGCCCCGGCGTAGGGGGCCAGGCCATCGCCGGCGAACCCCTTCAGCCGGATCACGAACAGCGGGCGTCCGGACCGCTCGCAGTGCTGGGCGATCTCCACCGGCAGGGTTCCGCCGCCGGCGATCAGGCCGAGCTTCTCCATCAGTTGTCGCGTTCCGGCAGGCACAGGGGCCGGCCCGCGTCGGCACGGATGAAGTCGATGATCTCCATGACCGGCGCGCTCTGGCCGAACGTCGCGGCCGTGTCGTCGATGCGTTCCTGGAAGGTGCCTTCCTCGGCGAACAGCAGACGATAGGCCGAGCGGAGTTCGCTGATCGTCTCGCGGCTGAAGTTGCGGCGTTTCAGTCCCACCAGGTTCAGGCCTTCCAGGTGCGCATGGTTGCCCCACACCAGTCCGTAGGGGATCACGTCCTTCGTCACGGCCGCCAGCCCGCCGATGAACGAATAGCGACCCACCCGGCAATACTGGTGGACCGCCGCCAGACCGCTGACCATCACGAAATCGCCGACGGTGACGTGCCCGCCCAGCGTCGCGGAGTGGGCCAGGATCACATTGTCGCCGACCGCACAGTCGTGGCCCACATGCGAGGTGGCCATGTACATCCCGTCCTGGCCCACGCGCGTCACCCCGCCGCCATCGGGCGTGCCGATGTGCATGGTGACGTGTTCCCAGATCCGGTTGCGGTCGCCGATCACCAGTTCGGTGGGCTCGCCGCGATAGCCGGTGTGGTGCGGCGGACCGCCCAGGTTGGCGAAGTTGCGCACCGAGCAGTCCTCGCCGATCGTCGTGTGGCCTTCGATGATCACATGGGCCAGCAGCTGGGTGCGCGCGCCGATCCGCGCGTGTTCCCCGATGATCGAATAGGGGCCGACGCTGACGCCGTCGGCAAGTTCAGCGCCCTTGGCGACAAGGGCGGTCGGATGGATCTCAACGCTCAAGACGCTCAGGTCTCCACGACCATGGCGGCGAACTCGCATTCGGCCGCGACCTTGTCGCCGACCATGGCCTGGCCGGCGAACTTGAAGACGTCGCCCCGGTGGCGGACCACCCGGACCGGCATGCGGACCACGTCGCCCGGGCGGACCGGCGAGCGGAACCGGCAGTTGTCGGCCGACATGAAGAAGATCGCCTTGCCCGTGGTGTCCACCTCGAGCGACTTGGACATCAGCACGGCGCCGGTCTGGGCCATGGCCTCGATCAGCAGGACGGCGGGCATCACCGGATAGCTGGGGAAGTGACCCTGGAAGAACGGCTCGTTCACCGTCACGCACTTGATGCCGACGATGGATTCCGAGGGCTTGTACTCCTCGCAGCGGTCCACCAGCAGGAACGGGTACCGGTGCGGAATCCGCTCCAGGATCTCGGTAATGTCGATATCGGTGGGGTTCTCCGCCACCGGCGCCTTGCGACTCATCCCTGTCCCCCACCCTTGCGGTTCGCGGCCCGGGCGAGCCACGCGCTTTCCTTGAGCCACTGCCGGATCGGACGGGCCGGCATGCCGCCCCAGGTCTCTCCAGCCGGAATGTCCTTCATGACCCCCGCCCGAGCGGCCACGCGGGCGCCGGCGCCGATGTTCAGGTGGTCGGCCACGCCGGCCTGTCCGCCGAACTGCGCACCATCGCCGACCGTCACGCTTCCCGAGAGGCCGACCTGGCCCGCGATGGCGCAGTTGCGACCGACCCGCACGTTGTGGGCGATCTGCACCAGGTTGTCGATCTTGGTGTTCTCGCCGATCACGGTGTCCTCGAAGGCCCCGCGATCAATGCTCGTGTTCGAGCCGATGGTCACCCCGTCCTGGATGATCACCCGGCCCAGCTGGGGAATGTCGATCAGCCCCTTCGGCCCCGGCGTGGCGCCGAAGCCCGGTTCGCCGATCACCGCGCCGGAGTGAATTCGCACCCGGTCGCCCACAAGGGCGAACGCCAGGCTGACGTTGGGCGCGATATCGCAGTGGCGGCCGACGGTCACACCGGGGCCAATCACCGTGTTGGCGCCGATCCGCGAGCCCTGGCCGATCTGTGCCGCGGGCCCTACGACCACGCCCGGGCCCAGCATGACATCGGCTTCGACAAGAGCATCCGGCGCGATGGCCGATGGCCCGCCCCTGCGCGGCCGGTGCAGATGGTGTCCGGCCAGGGCGTAGGCGGCCTGCGGGCTGCCGGTCAGAAGCACCGCGCACCCCTCGGGCGCGAGGTGTTCTGTCCCGCGGGGCATGAAGCAGGCCCCGGGGCGAACCTGCGCCAGATCGGCGGCGTAGCGGGTGTCGGCCAGAAAGGTGACCCGGTCCGCCGTGGCCCGGGCCAGGACGGCCACTGCCGCGATCTGTCGCCCGGCCATCGCGGGGTCAGCGAGCTCGGCCCCGGTCAGCTCCGCCAGTTCGGCGAGGCTGACCGGTCCAAGGGCTTCGAAGAATCGCGGATCGGGCATGACTCGCCTCTGCAGCGCGGGCTCGATCCGCCGAAGTCTCTAGCGGCGCGGCGCCGGAGCGGCCGGCGCCGGCGCCGCGGCCGGACGCGGAGCCGCGGTGGCCGGGGCCGGCTGGTCGAGACGTTCGCGATCGAAGGTGAACTGGGTGATCTTGGCGTTCAGCGCCGCGACAACCTGGGGCGTGATGTCCATGGCCGGATTGGCCAGGTTCAGCGTCAGGGCGTCACGATTGAGCAGCAGCGAGCAGCCCTTGGTCTGGTAGGTCTGGCGGACCAGCGGCGCGATTTCATCGCTGAGACGGCCCAGGGCCTTCTCCTGCGTACGCTGCATTTCGGCATTGCGCTGCTGCACCTTGCGCTGGAGCGCGTTGGCGCGGACCTGGATCGCCGAGGCGCGGGTCTCGAAGGTGTTCTGGTCCAGCGTGCCGCGCTGGCCATCAAGGGCCTTGGCGTCGTTGTTCAGCGCGGTTTCCTCGGCGCTGACCTCGGCGCTGGCCTGCTGGGTCAGTTGCTGCAGGCGCGTGAACACGTTCTTGCCGACGGTGGAGGCGCCGATGGCGCCGTCGCCGGAGAACACGCAGACGCCGGGGACCGGCGCGCCGTGGGTCACCTGCGGCGGCGCGGCGGCTGCCGGAGCCTGGGCCAGGGCATAGGTGGCGCCCGAAAGCGCGGCGGCCATGGCGCAGCCGGCCACGGCAAGAGTCTTGAAGGTCATGTTTTCTAGAACCTGGTTGAAGTGGAGAACCGGAAGGTTTCTTTCCTGTCGTAGACTTCCTTGGCCAAAACGCGGCTGAAGTCGAAGCGGATGGGTCCCATCGGGGACTTCCAGAAGATGCTCACGCCGGCAGAGGCCCGTAGCGACAGGTCGTCGCGGATACAGGTGTTCCGGGTGCCGGCCACGGCATAGTTCGGAATCGTCGTGCTCGGATCAGCCGGGTTCAGGACGGTCGGGTTCAGGCAATCCAGGTCGCCCGCGCGATAGTTGCGGTCTTCCTTGTCCAGAAGTCCCAGGGTGCCGACGTCACTGAACAACGCAGCCTTGATGCCGTACTGCTCGGGCAGGAAGGTCGGCACGGTCAGTTCCACGGTGCCGATGGCGAAAGCCTTGCCGCCCAGGGCGTCGGCGCGTTGCAGCGACAGGTCGCGCGGGCCGATGCCCGCGGTCTCGAAGCCCCGGAAGTTCAGGCCGCCCTTGTAGTAGCGGTCATTGATCCGGACGTTGTCGCCGCCCCAGCCGGTGATGTAGCCGGCCGAACCTGTGATCGAGAAGATCAGGTCCTTGGTGAACCCGTGGAACCAGGCCGCTTCCAGATCGGTGCGAATGAAGTTCACGTCGCCGCCAAGGCCGGCGATATCCTGGTTGTAGTCGACGTAGAAGCCGCGCGTCGGATTCAGATAGTCGTTCCGGCGGTCCAGACGGGCGCCGTAGCCGATCAGCGACGTCAGCCGCTTGCCCACCTGGTCGCAGAGCGAGGCCGAGAGGACGACGCCCTGGGTCGGATCGCAGAGCAGGCCGTCGATCTGGATGTCGTCCTGACGCAGGGTGTAGCGGATGGCTCCACGGCTATCGATGCTCAGCGGGAAATTGGCCCGCAGCGTCGTGCCGAAGGTGGTCGTCTTGTAGGCCGAATAGTCAGACAGGTCGTAGCGGTAGCCGTAGACGTCGACGCCCGCGGCCACGTCGCGGCCCAGGAACCGCGGCTCGGTGAACGAGAAGTCCAGCTGCTGGCGCAGCGAGCCCACAGACACCCGCGCGCGCACGTCCTGTCCACGACCCCGGAAGTTGCGCTGGGTCACGCCGAGATCGAGCACCAGCTGGTCCACCGACGAATAGCCGGCGCTGAACGACAGCTCGCCGGTCGGCTGCTCTTCGACCTTGACCTGCAGGGCCGTGCGGTCCGGGGCCGAGCCCGGGACTTCGGAAATGTCGACTTCCTTGAAGAAGCCCAGCGAGCGGATCTGACGCTTGGACCGGTCGACCAGCGCGCGGTTGTAGGCGTCACCCTCGACGACGCTCATCTCGCGGCGGATCACATAGTCCAGGGTCTGGGTGTTGCCGACGATGTCGATGCGGTCGACGTAGACCCGCGGCCCTTCGCGGACCGAGAAGGTCACGTCCACGACGCCCTTTTCACGGTCGGGCGTGTAGCGCGGCCGGACATCCACGAACGCGAAGCCCGCGGCGCCCGCCGCGAAGGTCAGGGCGTCTGTGGCCTGCTCGATCTGTTCGTCCTGGTAGACCTGTCCAGAACGGACCGGCACCAGCGCCTCAAGCACGGTCTTGTCGAGCTTCTGGAGCTCGGTTTCCACCGCCACCTTGCCGAACTTGTACTTCGGGCCTTCGTCGACGTTGTAGGTCACCACGAAGCCGTTCTTGTCGGCCGCCAGCTCGGCCACCGCCGAGGTGACGCGGAAGTCGTAGTAGCCGCGGTTGCGATAGTGCTTGCGCAGCTGCTCCTTGTCGTACTCCAGCCGGTCGGGATCGTAGTTGGCGTTGTTCGAGAAGAACTTGAACCAGCGGGTCTCCTCGGTGACGACCACGTCGCGCAGGTCGTTGTCGGAGAAGGCCTTGTTGCCCAGGAAGTTGACCGAGAGGATGCCGCTCTTGGGGCCTTCCTCGATCTTGAAGATCAGATCGACACGCTTCTGCGGCAGTTCGATGATCTGCGGCGTCACATTGGCCGAGATCCGCCCGGAACGCCGGTAGAGCTCGACGATCCGCTGGACGTCGCCCTGCACCTTGGCCCGGGTGAAGATACCGCGGGGCCGCACCGTGACCTCGCCGCGCAGCTTGTCTTCCTTGAGGCCCTTGTTCCCCTCGAAGATGACCCGGTTGATGATCGGGTTCTCCACGACGGTGACGATCAGGTCCCCGCTCTGGAAGTCGATCTTCACGTCCGAGAACAGGTCCGTGCGGAACAGCGCCTTCAGCGCCAGGTCGATCTTGGCCGAATCGACGGGCTCGCCCGGCGCCACCGGCAGGTACGAGACGACGGTCGACTGCTCGATCCGCTCGTTGCCCTGGACAAGGATCCGCTGGATCGTGCCGCCACGCTCGGCCTGAGCGTACGCCAGTCCAGGCGCGACAATGGCGGCTGAGCCCATCAACAGGGCAAGGCCGGAAGCAATCGCAGCGCGGGAAGCGCGGTTCTGGAACATCGAATCAGCCGGTTAAGGGACGAACGCGCCTAGGAGAATAGGCCGCCGAACAGATTGAACACACGGTGGCGCTGCAAATCGTTCCAGGTCGCGAACAACATCAATCCGAGAACGAGTGCAAGGCCCACGCGGTACCCTGCCGCCTGAACCTTGGCGGCAAGAGGGCGCCGGAACACGGCTTCGTAGGCATAGAACAGCAGATGGCCGCCATCCAGCACCGGAACCGGCAGCAGATTCATGAAGCCGATGCTGATCGAGATCAGCGCCGCAAGCTGGATGAGGTTGAGGCCGACGCCGGTCAGCTTGTCCCAGATGTCGGTAGCGCCCTCGGCGCCCATCTGGGCCACATTCTTGGCGACGCTGGCGATGCCCAGCGGCCCGCGCAGCTGGTCGGTCCCGACCTGCCCGGTCACCATGCGGCCAAGGTAATAGACGCTGGTCTTCAGCACACTCCAGCTGCGGTCCGCGCCGCCGGCGATGGCTTCCAGCGCGTTGTAGCGCACGCGCATCTGGCCGACGTTCGGATTGCGCTCGAGGCCCAGGCGACCGACCCGCTGCGAGCCCGCCACCGGGTCCACTTCCGTCGCCCAGCGCGGCGTGGCGGTAATGGGAATCTTCTGGTCGCCGCGCTGCACCACGAAGGTCGTCGGCACCTCGGCGCGGATGCTGGCCAGCTCATGCACATCCTGGAAGCGGACGACCTTCTTGCCATTGGCCTCGATGATCACGTCACCGGGCCGGAATCCGGCGGCCGCCGCCGGGCTGCCCTCGACCACGCGGGCCACGGCGAAGGGCTGGATCACTTCCCCGAACGTGAACAGCAGCGTCGCGAAGATGCTGATCGCCAGCAGGAAGTTGGCCGTCGGCCCGGCGGCGACGATGATCGCCCGCTGCCACAGGGGCTTGAAATGGAAATAGCGGCTGATTTCAGCGCCGCGCCCTTCGGACACCAGCTGCCGGCGCATGGCGGAAAGGTCCTCGGCGTCGGGGATGCTCGCGGCGTTCTCGTCGCCGGCGAACCTCACATAGCCACCGATCGGCGCCCAGCCGAGCCGCCACTCCACGCCGGACCGGTCGGTCCAGGCCGCGATCGGTCGGCCGAAGCCCAGCGAGAAGCGGTCGATCTTGGTGCCCAGCCACTTGGCGGCCAGGAAGTGCCCCAGCTCGTGGATCGTCACCACCATGCCCAGCACCAGCACGAACGGGACGATGTAGAGGAAGATGGTCTGCAGGATCTGCATGGGCTCTTGTGTCCTCAGGCCGCGCACAGGCCGGAGACGATGTCGTCCGCCACGCGGCGGGCTTCAGCGTCGGTGTGGCGCGCCGACTCGACGGCGTCGTCGTCAGGGCTTGTTCGGTCCGCGGTGCGGTCCATCCGTTCCAGAGTCTCCGCGACGACCGCCGGGATATCCAGAAACCCGATGCGCCGGTCAAGGAAGGCCGCCACGGCGCGCTCGTTGGCCGCATTCATCGCCGCCGGCGCACGACCGCCCGCGGCCAGGGCCTGCTTGGCGATGGTCAGGGCGGGGAACTTCGCCGGATCGGGATGCTGGAAGGTCAGCGGCCCCGCCGTCACCAGATCCAGTTTCGGCGCCGGCCACGGCAGCCGGTCGGGCCAGGCGAAGGCGCAGGCGATCGGCGGACGCATGTCCGGCGGCCCCAGCTGCGCCAGGGTCGAGCCATCGGCGTATTCCACCAGGCTGTGAATGATCTGCTGCGGGTGAACCAGGACTTCGATCCGCTCCGGCGGCATGGCGAACAGGTAGGCCGCCTCGATCACCTCGAGACCCTTGTTCATCATGGTCGCGGAATCGATCGAAATCTTGGCGCCCATCGAGAAGTTGGGATGTGCCAGGGCCTGCTCACGGGTGGCCGCGGCCATCTGGGCGCGCGTCGCGTCCCGGAACGGCCCGCCGGATGAGGTGAGGATCAGCCGCGACACCTGGTCGGCGGCCTTAGGGTCCAGCACCTGGAAGATCGCCGAGTGCTCGGAATCCACCGGGATCACCATGCCCCCTGCCCGCCGCGCCGTGCGCAGCAGCGAGGGTCCGGCGCAGACCAGGCTCTCCTTGTTGGCGAGTGCGACGATCGCCCCGGAACGTGCGGCCGCCAGCGTCGGCGCCAGGCCCGCGAAGCCGACGATGGCCGACATCACCCACTGGGCGTCGGCGGCGGCCACGTCGGACACCGCCTGGGCGCCGGCCGCCGTGCGTATCCCGGTTCCCTTCAGCCGCTCGCGCAGCTCCGGAAGCAGGCTCTCATCCTCGATCACCGCCACCTGCGGGCGCCAGCGCAGCGCCTGCTCGGCCAGCCGCGCCACGTTGCGGCCCGCGGTCAGCCCCACCACGTCCAGTTCCAGCCCGGCCTGTTCGAACAGGTCGAGGGTCGAGACCCCGATCGACCCGGTCGACCCCAGCACGCTGACCTTCCGCGGCAGGTTCAATGTCCCCATCCCAACTGGTTGGCGGCTCTCAGCGCGGCCATCACCACAACAGCAAACATCAGGCCATCCACCCGGTCGAGCAATCCGCCGTGCCCGGGGATCAGGTCTCCGGAGTCCTTTACCCCGAAACGGCGCTTGAGGGCGGATTCCCACAGATCGCCGGCCATGGTGGCCAGCCCGACCGCCAGGCCGATGGCCGCCGCGGCGAACAGGTTCAGCTCGAACCCGCGTATGGAAGGCCAGATGGTCCGGAACAGGTCGGGCAGCACATTCACGCCGACCGCCGCCAGTGTGGCGAAGACCAGACCGCCCACGAACCCTGACCAGGTCTTGTTCGGCGAGAACCGGGGCCAGAGTTTCGGGCCCTTGAGCGTGCTGCCGACCGCGAAGGCGCCGATGTCCGCGCCCCAGGTGGCGGCGAACAGCATCATCGTCCACCAGTCGCCCTGGTTCGTCTGACGCAGCCAGACCAGGCACAGCGCCGCGGGCGCAATGTAGAGCACCCCGTAGGCCGCGTCCGCGGGCCGCTCGGCGACGCCGCGGGCGATCACCGCCGCCATCGCCGCCATCATCGCGATCGAGCCCCAGGCCCACACGAAATGTCCGCGGTAACCCACGAAGACGGCGACCAGAACCGCGGCCGCCACAGCTGCCGCCACCCGTGTCGGCGACACGGGCGCACTCATCCCGCCCCACTCGATGGCCAGCAGCGCCACCCCGATGGCGATCAGCACGAGATAGGGCCAGCCGCCGAACCAGGCGGCGCCCAGGGCGGCCGGGACCAGCACCGCGGCCGACGCTACGCGCAGGCCGAGATTGGACCAGTCGAACCGCTTAGCCGGCGGCAAGGACGTTATCGGCGGCAATCGCGCCGTAGCGCCGGTCCCGTGCGGCGAATTCGGCCAGGGCCGCCCGCAGGTGTTCTTCGCCATAGTCGGGCCAGAGCACGTCCTGGAAGACCAGTTCGGCGTAGGCGGCTTCCCACAGCAGGAAGTTCGACAGGCGCTGTTCGCCCGAAGGGCGCACGATCAGGTCCGGCGGGGGCGAGCCGGCGGTGGCCAGCAGCCCACCCAGCATGGCCTCGTCGAGGTCTTCCGGCGCGCGGCGACCGGCCGCGACCTCTTCGGCGAAGCGGCGCGCCGCATCGGTGATGTCGGCCTGGCCGCCATAGTTGAAGGCGATGTTCAGGTGGAAGCGGTCGTTGCGCGCGGTCCGCGCCTGGGCGTCCTCGACCAGCCGGACCAGGTCGCTCGACAGGCCTTCGCGGCGCCCGATCACCCGCACGCGCACACCCTCGCGGTCCAGCCGCGCTATGTCGCTCTCGAAGTAGCGCTTGGGCAGCGCCATGAGTTCGGCCACCTCGGCGGCCGGACGGCTCCAGTTCTCGGTGGAGAAGCCGAAGACGGTCAGCCAGCGGATATTGAGCCGGGGCGCCGCCTCGACCGTGCGCTTGAGCGCCTCGACGCCGGCGCGATGTCCCAGCGACCGCGGCAGGCCGCGCTGCTTCGCCCAGCGTCCGTTGCCGTCCATGACGACCGCGACGTGCAGGGGATGCGGACTCCCCTCGGGCAAGGGTGCGCCGGCGGACGGAGGCTTCTCGGAGGCGGCCATGGGCGGAACGAAATCCTACGCGTCGCTCAAACGTGCATGATCTCTTGTTCTTTTGTTTTCAAGGCTTCGTCCACGCGCTTGATGGCTTCGTCGGTGATCTTCTGCACCTCGGCCTCCATCCGCTTCAGCTCGTCCTGGCTGATGACCCCATCCTTCTCGGCCTTGCGCAGGTCGTCGTTGGCGTCGCGGCGGACGTTGCGGATCGCCACCCGCTGCTGCTCGGCGTACTTGCCGGCGAGCTTTGCGAGGTCCTTGCGGCGCTCTTCGGTCAGGGGCGGGATCGGAAGGCGCAGGGTCGTACCGTCGACCACGGGGTTCAGGCCGAGATCCGAGGCGCGGATGGCCTTTTCAACGGACACCACGAGGGCGCGGTCCCAGACCGCGATCGCGATCATCCGCGGCTCGGGGACGCTGATCGCCCCCACCTGGTTGATCGGCACGGACGAGCCGTAGGCGTCGACCCGCAGCTGGTCCAGCAGCGCCACGGAGGCGCGACCGGTGCGCAGCGAGCCGAAATCACCCTGCAGGGCGTCGACCGCCTTATCCATGCGGTCCTTGTACTTCGCAATGACGGGCTTCTCGGTCGTGGCCATGCGGCGTCTCCGTCCTCTTGGTCTTGTCGTGGAGTTTAGGGGCTAGGCGATGGTCGTGAAGACCCCTTCGCCGTTCAGCACCTTCAGAAGATTGCCCCGTTCGCGGATGCTGAACACCACGATCGGGATGTGATTGTCGCGCATCAGGCTGACGGCCGAGGTGTCCATGACCCGCAGGTTCTGCGACAGGACATCCTGGTAGCTGAGGTTGTCATAGCGCCTGGCGTCCGGATCCTTCTTCGGATCCGCCGAATAGACGCCATCAACGCTGGTGCCCTTGAACAGCGCGTCGCAGCCCATCTCGGCCGCCCGGAGGGCCGCGGGAGTGTCTGTCGTGAAGAACGGCGCGCCCAGGCCGGCGGCGAAGATCACCACCCTGCCCTTTTCCAGATGCCGCAGCGCGCGACGGCGGATGTAGGGCTCACAGACCGCCTCCATGGGGATCGCCGACTGGACGCGGGTGTAGACCCCCGCCTTCTCAAGCGAGGCCTGAAGCGCCAGGGCGTTCATCACGGTGGCCAGCATGCCCATGTAGTCGGCGCTGGCCCGCTCCATGCCGGCCTCGGCCAGGGCCGCGCCGCGAAAGATGTTGCCGCCGCCCACGACGACGCAGACCTGCACGCCCGCCTTGACCACCTGGGCGATCTCCTCGGACACCGCGGCCAGGGTCTTGGGATCGATCCCGAAGCTGTCGCCGCCGACGCCGGCCTCGCCCGAGAGCTTCAGGAGGATGCGCTTGAAGCGCGGACCTGGCTGTTCGGAAGCGGGGGCGTCGGCCATGGGTGAGTCCTGAAGCAAGCGAACCTATACATACAGCAAGGGCGCGGCGCGTCGAACGCGCCGCGCCCCCGTTTTGTCGACAGACGGCTTAGGCCTGGCCGGTCATCGAGGCGACTTCAGCGGCGAAGTCGTCGGTCTTCTTCTCGACGCCTTCGCCGAGGGCGAAGCGCACGAAGCCCTTCACCGACACCGGGGCGCCAATCGCCTTGGCGGTCTCGGCGATCAGCTGCTCGATGGTCTGGTCCGGGTTCATGACGAAGGGCTGCTTCAGGAGCACCACTTCTTCCTGCCACTTGCGGATCCGGCCTTCGATCATCTTCTCGACGACGCCGATCGGCTTGCCGGATTCCAGCGCCTGGTCGGTCAGGAACTGCTTTTCCTTCTCGACGGCGGCCGGGTCCAGGTCGTCCGTGGTCAGCGCCAGCGGCGGGGCGGGCGTGCCGGCCACGTGCATGGCGATCTTGCGACCGACGTCCTTCAGGACTTCAGCATCACCCGTGCTTTCGAGCGCCACCAGCACCGCCAGCTTCGCCACGTCGTCGCCCTGCTTGTTGTGCAGGTAGATCGACACGGCGCCGTTGGCGACGGTGAGACGGGCCGAACGGCGCAGGCGCATGTTCTCGCCGATGGTCGCGATCATGTTGGTGATCACGTCGCCGACGACCTCGCCCTTGGCGGTCTTGGCCGCCGAGATCGCGTCCACGTCGCCGTCCACGCCCAGGGCCACCGTCGCGAATTCACGCGCGGCGGTCTGGAAGGTGTCGTTCTTGGACACGAAGTCGGTTTCGGCGTTCAGCTCGACGAGCACGCCGGTCTTGCCGTCGTCGCTCAGCTTGCCGGCCACCAGGCCCTCGGCCGCGGCGCGGTCGGACTTCTTGGCCGCCTTGGACAGGCCCTTGGCCCGCAGCCAGTCCATGGCCGCTTCCATGTTGCCGTCGTTTTCCTGCAGGGCGCGCTTGCAGTCCATCATGCCAACGCCGGATTTTTCGCGCAGGTCCTTGACCAGCGCAGCGGTGATTTCCGCCATGGTCAGCTCCTCA
>CAUJHW010000045.1 GCA_963205005.1 Pseudomonadota bacterium | reverse complement strand
GGCGGCTCATTCAATGGTAGGTAACCGGTGGCCGAACTGCGGTCCCTCGAAGGAAGACTCTCGTCCATGAAGCGTTATCTGTCGGGCTCTGCGGCTCTGGGCGCGGTGTTCGCCTTCGCCCTGCTCGCCACGCCGCAAGCGTCTGCGCAACAGGCCGAGGCTCCCGTGGGCACGGCGCCCGCCGATGCGCCCGCCCCCCCGCCGCCTCCGGCGCCGACCGGGCTGTCCGAATCCGTGGCCGCGGTCGTCAACGACGACATCGTCTCCACCTATGACCTGGCCCAGCGGATGCGCCTGCTGATCGCCACGTCCGGCGTCCAGCCGACCCAGGACAACCTCCAGCAGTTCCAACGCGAAGCCCTGGTCTCCCTCGTCGACGAGCATCTGCAGTTCCAGGAACTGCGCCGCGTCGAAAAGGAACAGAAGATCGAGATCCTCGCCGACGACACCGAGATCGACGAAGAGATCTCGGGCATGGCCCAGCAGAACAACATGAGCCGCGAACAGTTCCTGGCGTTCCTCGGCCAGCGCGGCATCGGCCCGGACACCCTGAAGGCGCAGCTGCGCGCCCAGATCAGCTGGGCCCGCTGGATCCGCGGCCGCTATGGCTCGCGCCTGCGGATCGGCGACGACCAGATCGCCGCCACCCAGGCCCGGCTGAACGCCGAGGCCGCCAAGCCGCAATACAATCTGGGCGAAGTGCTGATCGACGCCTCGCGGGTCGGCGGGATGCCCCAGGCGATGCAGGGCGCCCAGCAGCTGGTCGGCCAGCTGCAGCAGGGCGCCCCCTTCCCCGCCGTGGCCCGCCAGTTCTCGGCCCTGCCCACGGCGGCCAACGGCGGCGACGCCGGCTGGGTCAGCGCCGGCGACATGCCCCCCGAGGTGGTGTCGGTCCTGGAGCAGATGCGGCCCGGCCAGCTGTCGCAGCCGATCCCGGTGAAGGACGGCGTCTACATCCTCTACCTCAAGGACAAGCGCGCCGGCGGCGCCGCGACCCTGGTCAGCCTCAAGCAGGCCGCCGTGGCCCTGCCCCAGACCGCCAGCGCGGCCGACGAGGCCGCCGCCCGCGAGAAGCTCATCGCCCTCAAGCCGCAGATCACGAGCTGCGAAACCCTGGAAGCGACCGCCGGCAAGGCCACGGGCGTGGTGGCCGGGGACCTGGGCGAGGCCGAGGTCGCGGACCTGGCGCCCCAGTTCCGCGAGGCCGCCGAGAAACTGAAGGTGGGCGAGATCTCCGACCCGATCCGCACCTCGGCCGGGATGCACCTCGTGGCGGTCTGCGGCCGGCGCTCGGCCTCGGCCGCCCAGGCCGACAAGCAGCAGATCGAACAGCGCCTGTTCGGCCAGCAGCTGAGCATGATCGCCCGCCGCTACATGCGCGACCTGCGCAACTCGGCCACCATCGAAACCAAGTGAGGCCGGCCCGCCCGTGAGACCCGGCCCCCTCGCCCTCACGCTCGGAGACCCGGCCGGGATCGGTCCGGAGATCGTCGTCAAGGCGTGGCGGGCGCTCAGGGAAACCGGGCCGGCGTTCTTCGTGATCGGCGACGCCCAGTCGGTGGCCTCCGCGCCCACGACCGGCGCAGGCGTGGTGCGGACCATCTCTTCGCCGGATGAGGCCGCGGCCGCCTTCGCCACCGCCATTCCGGTCCTCGACCTGCCCCTGCGCGCGCCGGTCGTGGTGGGCCAGCCGACGCCGGACGCCGCCGCCGCGATCATCCGCTGGATCGAGACCGCCGTCGGCCTTGCCCTGTCCGGGACCGTGGCGGGCGTGGTGACCGCGCCGATCTCCAAGGCGCCGCTCTATGCCGCCGGCTTCAGGTTTCCGGGGCACACCGAGTTCCTGGGCGAACTAACCGCGGCGGCCAGCTTCGACGGCGCGCGTGGCCCGATCATGATGCTGACGGCGGCGGACCTGCGGGTGACGCTGGTGACGGTGCACACCCCGATCAGCCAGGTGGCGGGCCAGCTCAGCGTCCAGTCCATCGTCAACGCGGGCCTGGTCACGGCCCAGGCGCTGAGGCGCGACTTCGGCATAGCCACACCGCGCCTGGCGGTGGCCGGGCTCAATCCGCACGCCGGCGAGAGCGGCGGGATCGGGCGCGAGGAGATCGAGATCGTCGAACCGGCGGTGCGGGCGCTGAAGGACCTGGGCGTCGACGCCCGTGGCCCCTATCCGTCCGACAGCATGTTCCACGCCGAGGCGCGGGCCACCTATGACGCGGCCGTGTGCCTCTATCACGACCAGGCTCTGATCCCGGTGAAGATGCTCGACTTCTGGGGCGGTGTGAACGTGACGCTGGGCCTGCCGATCGTGCGCACCTCGCCGGACCACGGCACAGCGTTCGACATCGCCGGGCGCGGACTTGCGCGGGCCGACAGCCTGATCGCCGCCATCCGGCTCGCCGACGAGATCGCGCGGCGCCGCGCGTGAACGTCGAGGACCTGCCCCCGCTGCGCGAGGCGCTGGAAGCGCATGGCCTGTGGGCCAAGAAGGCGTTCGGCCAGCATTTCCTGCTGGACCTCAACATCACCCGCAAGATCGCGCGCCTGGCTGAGGTCGGGCCGGACGATCACGTCATCGAGGTGGGCCCCGGGCCCGGCGGTCTGACCCGGGCGCTGCTGGAGACCGGCGCGCGGGTGACCGCCGTGGAAAAGGACGAACGTTTCCGGCCGCTTCTGGACGAGGTTGTCGCCGTAAGCGATCGACTTTCCGTGATTTTCGACGATGCGCTGAAAGTGGACGAAGCCCGCCTGGCCGAAAGCTCGCCTGCCCACGTCGTCTCCAACCTGCCGTACAACGTCGGCACGCCGCTGCTGATCAAATGGCTTACCGGCCCTTGGACGCCCAAGTCCCTGACCCTGATGTTCCAGCGCGAGGTCGCCGACCGGATCACCGAGGGGCCGGGCGAGGAGGCCTATGGCCGGCTGGCGGTGATCGTGCAGGCCACCTGCGCGGCGCGCCGGGTGATGGACGTCCCGGCCCGCGCCTTCAGCCCGCCGCCGAAGGTGGAATCGGCCGTAGTGCGGCTGGAGCCCCTGTCCGAGCGGCCTTCGAGCCAGCGGCTCGATGCGCTGCAGAAGATCACGGCGGCGGCCTTCGGCCAGCGACGCAAGATGCTGCGCTCGAGCCTGAAGGTGCTGGGCGGCGACGCCCTGATCGAGGCCGCCGGGATCGACCCGCAGGCGCGCGCCGAGGTGGTGCCGGTGGCAGGGTTCCTGGCGCTGGCAGATGCGTGGCTGGCGGCGCGGTAGCCTCATCCTTCCGCTCATCCCGGCGAAAGTCGGGACCCAGATCTCCAGGCTGGAAACCGGATTGGACACGCCTGGAGGGCATAGAACCCACCCTTTAGCCATTCCATCCGGGTCCCGGCATTCACCGGGATGAGCGGTTGTGAAGTCGCCGTTGCCCAACCCGTCGCAAGCCTCTCCAATGGTCCCGGACGCGGGGGAGCCGCAATGCTGAGTCTCTTGGGCGTGGCGGCCGTGGTGGTTGGCTTCGCCGCGCGGCTGAATCCGCTGCTGGTGGTGGTGGTCGCGGCCTTCATCACCGGGGTAGCCGCAGGGCTGTCCCCGGTCGAGGTGCTGGCGGCCTTCGGCAAGTCGTTCAACGAGAGCCGGTTCATCAGCGTCGCCTTCCTGGTGCTGCCGATGATCGGCGTGGTCGAGCGCGCGGGCATCCAGGAACAGGCGCGCGGGCTGATGCAGCGGCTGCGGGGGGTGTCGGTGGGACCGCTGCTGATCGTCTACCTGCTGTTCCGGCAGGGAACCTCGGCGCTGGGTCTGACCTCCATCGCCGGCCAGACCCAGAGCATCCGCCCGATCATCGCCCCGATGGCCGAGGGCGCGGTGGAGAGCCGGAGCGGCCCGCTGGATGCGGACGGCCGCCAGGATATCCGCGCCACGGCGGCGGCCACCGACAATGTCGGGCTGTTCTTCGGCGAGGACATCTTCGTGGCCATCGGCTCGATCCTGCTGATGGTCGGCTTCCTGGCCACAGCCGGGATCGTCATCGACCCGATCCACCTGTCGCTGTGGGCGATCCCGACGGCGGTGGCTGCCTTCCTGATCCATGGCGCGCGGTTGCTGGTCTTCGACCGGCGGATGCGCGGGAGGCCCGTGGCATGATCGGGCTTCCGGTCGTCTACGCCCTCGCAGGCCTTGTGTTCGGCGCCTTCGCCATTCTGAGCGCGCTGGACCGGACCAACAGCCGGCGCTGGGGCAATGCGGTGTTCTGGGGGCTGGTGGCGGCGAGTTTCCTGGCGGGCGACCGGCTGGGCGACCTTGGCAACGGGGTGCTGGTTCTGGGCCTGGCGCTGATCGCGGGCCTGGGCGGCCTCGGACGGGGCGCGCCGCTCACTACCTCGACCGAGGAACGCCGGGCGCTGGCCACACGGTTCGGCGGGCGGCTGTTCATCCCGGCGCTGACTCTCCCCGTGGTGGTGATCTTCGGCGTGCTGGTGCTGAAGCCGCTGCAGATCGATGGCGCGCCACTGCTGGACCCGAAGCAGGCGACGCTGATCTCGCTGGCGCTCGCCGCCGTGATCGCTACCGGCGTCGGCCTGATCCTGCTGCGCCAGCCGCTGATCAGCCCGCTGCAGGAAGGCCGCAGGCTGATGGACACCGTGGGCTGGGCCGCCCTGCTGCCGCAGATGCTGGCGGCGCTGGGGGCGGTGTTCGCGCTGGCCGGGGTTGGTGAGACCATCGGCCAACTGGTCACGGACTGGATTCCCATGGACGCGCGACTGACGGCGGTGGCGGTCTATTGCCTCGGCATGGCCGGCTTCACGATGATCATGGGCAATGCCTTCGCGGCCTTCCCGGTGATGACCGCCGGCGTGGCTCTGCCGATCCTGATCGGGAAGTTCGGCGGGGACCCGGCGGTGGTTGCGTCCATCGGCATGCTTTCGGGCTTCTGCGGCACGCTGATGACCCCGCTGGCCGCCAACTTCAACCTGGTGCCCGCCGCCCTTCTGGAACTTCCCGACCGCTATGCCGTCATCAAGGCGCAGATCCCGACCGCGCTTCCCTTGCTCCTCGTCAATGTGGGCCTGATGTATGTTCTCGCCTTCCACTGACCGCCTGACGCCCGCGCTGGCGTCGCAGTTTGCCCGCATCGCGCTGGGCCACGTGGCGCGCGAATATCCGAACAAGATGGATCACGTGCTGGAGGGGCCGGACGACGTGCGGGGGCCCCGCGACCTGCATCCGATCTTCTTCGGCAGCTTCGACTGGCACTCCTGCGTCCATGGCTACTGGCTGCTGGCGACGGTGCTGCGGCTGGAGCCGGGCATCCCCGAGGCGCCGGCGATCCACGCGCTGTTCGACGATGCGTTCACGCCTGCGAAGGTGGCGGCCGAGTGCGCCTATCTGGAGCGACCCTCGGCGCGGGGGTTCGAGCGGCCGTACGGCTGGGGGTGGCTGTTGAAGCTGCAGGCCGAGTTGCTGGCGCATGATGCGCCGTGGGCGGCAGTCCACCAGCCGCTGGCGAGCGCGTTCGCCGACCGGTTCCGGACTTTCCTGCCGAACGCCGGCTATCCCATCCGCACCGGCGTGCATTCCTCCACCGCGTTCGCCCTGGCGTTGGCCACGGATTACGCCCGCGCCGCCCACGACGACGGGCTGCTCGCCCTGTTCGAGGCCAAGGCCCGCGACTGGTATCTGGCCGACCGTGACGCCCCGGCCTGGGAGCCGTCCGGTGATGAGTTCCTGTCGGCGACGCTATGCGCCGCGGAGTGCCTGCGCCGGCTCCTGCCTCGCGAAGACTATCTGGGCTGGCTGGCCGCCTACCTGCCTCGTATGGCGCAGCAGCAACCGGCGACGCTGTTCACCCCCGCCACGGTCAGCGACCGCACCGACGGCAAGATCGTGCACCTGGACGGCCTGAACCTGTCGCGCGCCTGGTGCTGGCGGGAGATCGCCGCCGCCCTGCCTGAGGGAGAAACGGCCCGCGCCGTGGCCGCGCAGGCGGCAGAGAACCACCTCGCCGCCAGCCTGCCCCACGTGGCCGGCGACTACATGGGCGAGCACTGGCTGGCG
>CAUJHW010000044.1 GCA_963205005.1 Pseudomonadota bacterium | reverse complement strand
ATCAACGGCGAGAAGCACTACATCTCCGGCGCCGGCGACCCGCGCTGCAAGATCATGATCACCATGGTCCAGACCAGCCCGGACGGCCCGCCCGCCCTGCGCCAGTCGCAGATCCTGGTCCCCACCGACGCCCCCGGGGTGAAGATCATCGGCCCGCAGCACGTGTTCGGCGACCCCGACGCGCCGCACGGCCACATGCACATCGTGTTCGACAACGTCCGCGTGCCGGCGTCGAACATGCTGCTGGGTGAGGGCCGCGGCTTCGAGATCAGCCAGCTGCGCCTCGGCCCCGGCCGGATCCACCACTGCATGCGCGCCATCGGCTCGGCCGAGAAGGCGCTGGACCTGCTGGTCAGCCGCGGTCTGACCCGCGAAGCCTTCGGCAAGCCCCTGGTGCAGCTGGGCGGCAACCTGGAGATCGTGTCGCGGGCCCGGATCGACATCGAGGCCATGCGCCTGATGGTGCTCAAGGCCGCCAAGGCGATGGACGTCCTCGGCAACCAGGAAGCCCGCGTCTGGATCCACATGGTCAAGGCGATGGTGCCGGAACGGGTCTGCCAGATCATCGACCAGGCGATCCAGATGCACGGCGCCCTGGGCGTGTCGCAGCACACCCCGCTGGCCCGCATGTACGCCAACACCCGCACCCTGCGGATCGCGGACGGCCCGGACGAAGTCCACCACATGGTCGTCGGCCGCAACGAGCTGCGCCAGTACCGCGAAATGCCGACCGACCCGTCGCTGACGGCGCTGTTCCGCCACGGCTGATCGGACTGAGAACGACCCGGTTCGCCGGGACGACGGACAGGGGGCCGCGCGGTATCTGCCGCGCGGCCCCTCTTCGTTCAGGGTGGCCTGCGCGACAGGTCGGATGAGGACGCGCTGCGTCGGCAGGCTTGGGGGGCGCCGCCAAGAGGACCACGGAAATCACAGAAGACACTGAAGACTTTGATCGTTCGCGGGCTCGGCGGGCCTTCCGTGTTTTCCGTGGTCAGATTCATCGGCGCTGGCGCGCCAGAAGATCTGCAGGCCCGGCGCGACCCTTCATCCGTCAGGTTCGCTGACACCTTCTCCGATGAGCACAGACAGGAACGGTTCCCGAAGCGGCGCGGCTGTGCTGAAGTCTCTCCAAAGAACGGTACGGGGAGGGTTTCAGATGAAGCGTTGGATCATGGGGGCCGGTGCGGCCATGGCGCTGGCGGCGCCGGGGCTGGCGCACGCCGAGAGCGCCTGCGCCGACCTGAAGTCGGCGAAGCTCGTCCATGCCGAGGTCACCTCGGCCACCAGCGAGAAATCCGGGACCGTCGAGCTGTGCAAGCTGTCGGTGACCAGCCGGCCGACGGCGGACTCCGACATCCGCATCGAGGTCTGGATCCCGGTCGGCGCGGCCTGGAACGGCAAGTTCGTGCAGCTCGGCAACGGCGGGTTCGCGGGTTCGATCGCCTCGGGACGGCTGAAGATGATGGCGGCCTCGGGCTATGCGGTGGCCGGCACCGACAACGGCCACCAGGCCATGGGCACCTCGGCCAGCTGGGCGCTGGGCCATCCGGAGAAGATCGTCGACTTCGGCTGGCGGTCGCTGAAGGAGACCACCGAGGTCTCCAAGGCCCTGATCCGGGCCCAGAAGGGCGACGGGCCGCGCAACTCCTACTTTTTCGGCTGTTCGGATGGCGGGCGTGAGGCGCTGATGGAAGCCCAGCGCTTCCCGGCCGACTTCGACGGCATCGTTGCCGGGGCCCCGGCCAACTACATGAGCCGGCTGTTCGGCATCGGCACGGCCAACCAGCAGGCGCTGGCGAAGCCCGGCGGTTACCTCGGGACCCCGCAGCTGGAGCTGCTGCAGACGTCCGCCCTGGCCCAGTGCGGCGGCGAGGCCTTCATCCGCGATCCCGGCGCCTGCCGGTTCGATCCGGCGAAGCTGCAGTGCAAGACCGGCCAGACCGAGGGCTGCCTGACGCCCGCCCAGGTGAACTCGGCGCGGACCATCTATGAGGGGCGCCGCGATCCGCGCACCGGCAAGATCCGCTTCCCCGGCTTCTCGCCCGGCGCCGAGGCCATGGGCGGCAGCTGGCAGGCCTGGACCACGGGTCCGTCCGCCGACCGCATCTTCATGGCCGCCTCGCACCAGTTCTCGTCCAACGCCCTGAAGTACTTCGCCTACGGCGACCCCAGCTTCGACTTCCTGAAGATGGACCTGGGCGCCCAGTTCGACCGGGCGCAGGCCAAGATGTCGCCGCTGATCGACAGCGCCAGCCCGAACCTGTCGGCGTTCAGGGCCCGGGGCGGCAAGCTGATCCAGTTCCACGGCTGGAACGACCCGGCGATCCCGGCGAAGTCCAGCATCCTCTACTATGAGGACGTGGGCCGTACGATGGGCGACACCTCGGGCTTCTACCGGATGTACCTGGTGCCCGGGATGCTGCACTGCGCCGGCGGCGCGGGGCCCAACACGGTCGACTGGCTGGCCCATCTGGACAAGTGGGTGACCGCCAAGGAAGCCCCCGGCCCGCTGACCGCCACCTCGGTGGCCAACGGCTCGCAGCTGCTGTGCCCCTATCCGGGCGTGGCGAAGGCCGACGGCAAGGGCGGCTACAGCTGCCCGGCGAAGACGAAGGGCTGACCCCGATGCGCGCGATGATCCTCGCCGGCGCCCTGGTGGCGCTGGCCCTCCCGGCGGCGGCCCATGCCGAGGCCGACTGCGCCGACCTGAAGGCGGTGAAGCTGCCGCACGCCGAGGTGACCTCGGCCACGCTGGAACGGCTGAAGGGGGGCGAGGCCTGCAAGGTCACCGTCACCAGCCGGCCCACGGCGGATTCCGACATCCGTATCGAGGTGCTGATCCCGCGCGGCGGCGCCTGGAACGGCAAGTACGTGCAGGTGGGCAACGGCGGGCTGGCGGGCTCGATCCCGTCGGGCCAGATCCGCGCGCGGGCCGAGACCGGCTATGCCTCGGCCGGCACCGACGACGGCCACGTCGGCAACGGCCGGACCGCCGTCTGGGCGCTGGGCCATCCCGAGAAGATCAAGGACTTCGGGACCCGGTCGCTGAAGGAGACTACCGAGGCGGCCAAGGCCCTGATCCGCGCCCAGAAGGGCGAGGGGCCGAAGTACGCCTATTTCGCCGGCTGCTCGGCGGGCGGGCGCGAGGCGCTGATGGAGGCCCAGCGCTTCCCCAACGACTTCGACGGCATCGTCGCCGGCGCCCCGGCCAACTACAACACCCTGTCGACCGGCGGCCGGGCCTACATGCAGCAGATGCTGGCGAAGCCGGGCGCCTGGCTCGACAAGCCCGACCTGCAGCTGCTGCAGGACAGCGCCCTGAAGCAGTGCGCCGGGGGCGGGGCGTTCATCCGCGACCAGCAGGCCTGCCGCTTCGATCCGGGCGTTCTCCAGTGCAAGGCGGGCGCGCAGCCGGGCCAGTGCCTGACGGCCCCGCAGGTCGCGGCGGCGCGGGCGCTCTACAACGGCCGTCCCGGACCGGGCGGGCGTTCGATGTTCCCGGGCTACACGCCCGGCGGCGAAGCGCTGCCCGGCGGCTTCCAGGCCTGGAACACCGGCGTGACCCGGGCGGGAATCGTTGACGCCTCGGGCTATGCGATCTCGTCGCAGTTCCTGAAATACTTCGTCTACGGCGACCCGTCGTTCGACTTCCTGAAGGCCGACCTGGGTCCGAAGTACGACCGTGACCGGCAGAAGACGGCGGCGGTGCTGGATGCGGTGAACCCCGACCTCAGCGCCTTCAAGGCGCGCGGCGGCAAGCTGATCCAGTACCATGGGTGGAACGACCCGGCGATCCCGCCGGCCGGCAGCCCGCGCTATGCCGCCGAGATGCGCGCGGCCATGGGCGACACCTCCGGCTTCTACCGGCTCTACATGGTGCCCGGCATGCTGCATTGCCGCGGCGGGGCCGGGCCGGGCGAGGTGGACTGGCTGGATGTCCTGGATCGCTGGGTGACCCGGGCCGAGGCGCCCCGCAGCCTGGTCGCCCGCGCCGAGACCGGCGACGCGACCCAGACCCTGTGCCCCTATCCGGGCGTCGCCCGGGCCGACGGCAAGGGCGGCTGGACCTGCGCCGCGCCGAAGCGGAAGGGGTAGGGCCGGCCCCCCGCTAGAGAGGCGGGGGCGTGAAGCCGCGGATGTTCTCGTCGATGGCCTGGGCGACGGCCAGCGTGCGCGCGTCGCCGCCCAGCGGGCCGATGATCTGGGCGCCCACCGGCAGGCCGGAGGCTGTCCGGCCGGCGGGAACCGCCGTCGCGGGCAGGTGCAGGGCGGTGGGCAGGGCGATCCAGGTGAGCATCGAGGGATAGGGGATCTGCGTCCCGTCCGAGAGCTTGAGCGAGCGGCGCGTGAAGGGGCGGCGGTCGTGCGGGAAGGCCGCGACCGGGGCGATGGGCGCCAGCACCACGGAATAGCTGTCGAACACCTGGGCGACCTCATGGCGCAGGCGCGCGCGGACGGCGTCGGCGGCCATCCATTCCCGGTGACGGGCGGTGTAGGCCATGGTCAGGGCCGCCATGGACAGGGGGCCCGCGCCCTCGGCCATGGCGCGTTTGGCAAAGTAGCGTCCGAACTCCATGCCGCGCAGGGTCCGGGGCGGCAGGTCCTCGCCGAGCACGGCCCCCAGCAGGGTCTGGTAGGCGAACAGCAGGGCCCGCATGTCTACGGGGCTCTGAATGGTCTCGACCTCGGCGCCGGCGGCGCGCAGGTCGCCGGCGAAGGTCTCGAGCACGGCGCGCACCTCCGGGTCGAGGGGGCACATGGGATCGTCGAGCCAAAGGCCGATCCGCAGCTCCCTGAGCTCGGCCGGCGGCGCCCTGGGCGCGAGCCCGCCGGTCTCGATGACCGACAGCAGCAGACGCAGGTCGCGGGCCGAGCGGGCCATGGGGCCGACGACGTTGAGGTCGCGTTCGGCATGGGAGCCGGGTTGCGGCGGTACATGGCCGTAGGGCGAGACCAGGCCCCAGGTGGGCTTGTGCGAGAACACGCCGCAGAAGCTGGCCGGGACCCGCAGCGAGCCGCCGATGTCTGAGCCGATCTCCAGCGCGGTGACCCGGGCGGCCAGGGCCGCGGCCGCGCCGCCGGACGAGCCGCCGGGCGTGCGGGTGAGGTCCCAGGGGTTGCTGGTGGTCCCGTAGAGGGCGTTGGTCGTCTGCCAGTCGGCGGCCATCACCGGGGTGTTGGTCTTGCCCCAGATCACCGCTCCGGCGTTACGGGCCAGGCCCACGGCGTCGGCGTCGCCGGTCATCCGCCGGCGCAGCTCCGCCAGGCCGGAGGACGCGGCCATGCCGGCGACGTCGAAGGTGTCCTTGACCGTCATCGGCAGCCCTGACAGCAGGCCGGTGGCCTCGCCCCGGCTGCGGGCGTCGTCGAGGGCGCGGGCCCGCTCCAGCGCCCGCTCGGGCTCGGCGGTGACAACGGCGTTGAGGGCGGCGTGGGTCTCGGCGTGGCGGGCCAGTTCGGCTTTCAGCAGCTCGGCAGCAGAGACCCGCCGGCTCGCCAGGGCGGCGAGCTGGGCGGTGGCGTCCTGGTCAAGCAGCTCGTCCACGTCAGCGGCTCCGGAAGCCCAGCACGTCCTGCATGTCGTAGGCGCCGGGCGGCTGGCCGGCGGCCCACGTCGCCGCCGCCACGGCGCCGCGCGCGAACAGGCCGCGGTCGCGGGCCGAATGGCTGAGGGTCAGGATCTCCTCGTCGGCGGCAAAGGTCACGCTGTGCTCGCCGATGATGTCGCCGCCGCGCAGGACGGAAAAGCCGATCTCGCCCGCGACGCGGGGCCCGGTGATCCCGTCGCGCGCGCGCCGCGCCACACTGTCGAAGTCGGCGCCGCGGCCTTCCGCCGCCGCCCGGCCCAGCATCAGCGCGGTGCCTGAGGGGGCGTCGACCTTGCGGCGGTGATGGGCCTCGAACACCTCGATGTCGTAGGCCTCGGCGGGCAGGGCGCGGGCGGCCTGGGCCACCAGGCCCATCAGCATGTTGACGCCGAGCGAGAAGTTGCCGGTGCGGACGACGGGGACCTGTGCGGCCGCGCCGTCGATCCGGGCCGCATGTTCGCCGGAGAGCCCCGTTGTGCCGACGATCAGGGCCACGCCGGCTGCGGCCGCGCGCGCCGCAAGATCGACGGAGGCTTCCGGCGTGGTGAAATCGATGACCACGTCGGCGGCGGCCAGCGCCGCCTCGACACTGACCAGGCCCTCGCCTTCAAGACCCGGCCGGTCGAAGCGGGCGGCCACCACCAGCGAGGGGTCGGCCTTGACCACGCTGGCTACAGCCTGGCCCATCCGCCCGAGGGCGCCGGCGATGGCGATCTTGATCGGGGCGGGCAGGGCGGTCTCTCCGGGTCGCGAGGGCGTCTAACTCTCGCGACCCGGGCCGTGCGGTCAATGGGCAGGGCGTGGAGACCGCGTTGTCTACTTCTTGCCCAGCATGGTCCTGATCTCGGCCTGGGTGGCGTTGACCTGGGCCGACTTGCCGGTCACCGCGAGGCTGGCGGTGTCGAGGGCGAAGGTCTCGGCGCCCATCTTGATGGTGGCGGTCTTCTTGCCGGTCGGGTCGGTCTTGACCTCGGTGATCTGGCCGATGGTCAGGCCGGTATTGTCCGTCACCGCCATGCCGGTGGTGACGCTGGCGTTCGCGCCCGACGCCGAGGCGCTGGCGGCGCCCGCGGCCGGCATCGTCGCGTCATGGGTCGAGGACGGGGACGGAGTGGCAGGCATGGCGGGCGTGGCCGGGGTCATGGTCGAGCCCGGGGTCGCGGGTGTCGCCGGCGTGGCCCGGGGCGGGTTCACGGCGGTGGACGGCGCGGTCGACTGCGCCAGCGCCGGGGCGGCGCCGAGGATGGAAAGCGCTGCAGTCGCAAGCGCGAGGGACTTGGTCATCTGACCTGCTCCATGTTGGGCCCCCAAAGCCCAAGGCCACACAACTTCCGGCTTTCGCGAAGGTTCCGGGGGCCGCGGCGGACAAGATGTCGCGCTCTCGCGTGGACCTTGCCGACCGGCGCCTATAGGTTGGCCGCTCCGACAGATTTACAGCCCACGGGGCGGGGGCCGATACGCGCATGGACCAGGTCGAAAAACGCACCTTCACGGATGAGGAGGCGCTCGCCTTTCACCGCTATCCCACGCCGGGCAAGATCGGCATCCAGGCGACCAAGCCGATGGGAACGCAGCGGGACCTGAGCCTGGCCTATTCGCCGGGCGTGGCCGTGCCGGTGCTGGCGATCGCCAAGGATCCGGAGCTGGCCTACGAGTACACCTCCAAGGGCAACCTGGTGGCGGTGATCTCTAACGGCACCGCGATCCTGGGCCTGGGCAACCTGGGCGCGCTGGCGTCGAAGCCGGTGATGGAAGGCAAGGGCGTGCTGTTCAAGCGCTTCGCCGACGTCGACGCGATCGACGTGGAGATGAGCTGCACCGATCCCGACGAGATCATCACCGTCGTCAAGAACATCGGCGTCACCTACGGCGGGATCAACCTCGAGGACATCAAGAGCCCCGACTGCTTCCGGATCGAGACCGAGCTGCAGGAGTTGCTCGACATCCCGGTCTTCCACGACGACCAGCACGGCACGGCGATCATCTGCTCGGCCGGCCTGATCAACGCCTGCGAGATCACCGGGCGGAAGATCTCCGAGGTTAAGGTGGTCCTGAACGGGCCCGGCGCCGCGGGCATCGCCACGCTCGGCCTGATGAAGGCCATGGGCGTGAAGCATGAGAACGTCATCGCGGTCGACCGCAACGGCGTGCTCTATCGCGGCCGCACCGAGGGCATGAACCAGTGGAAGAGCGCCCACGCCATCGAGACCGACAAGCGCACCCTGGCTGAGGCGCTCACCGGCGCCGACGTGTTCATCGGGGTCAGCGCCAAGGGCGCCCTCACCGGCGACCTGGTCCAGCTGATGAACCCGCGGCCGATCATCTTCGCCATGGCCAACCCCGATCCGGAGATCACCCCGGAAGAGGTCTATGCCGTGCGGCCCGACGCCATCGTGGCCACCGGGCGCAGCGACTATCCGAACCAGGTCAACAACGTGCTGGCCTTCCCCTACCTGTTCCGCGGCGCGCTCGACGTGCGCGCTCGCCGGGTGAACATGGAAATGAAGATCGCCTGCGCCAACGCGCTGGCGATGCTGGCCCGCGAGGACGTGCCGGACGAGGTGGCCGCCGCCTATCACGGCGTGAAGATGAAGTTCGGCCCGCAGTACATCATCCCGACGCCGTTCGACCCGCGCCTGCTGGCCTACATCCCGCCGTTCATCGCCCAGGCGGCGATGGACACCGGCGTCGCCCGCAAGCCCATCGAGGACATGGACGTCTACCGCGCCTCGCTGGCGCGCCGTCTCGATCCCACCGCCGGCTTCCTGCAGAAGCTGCAGGGCGCGGTGCAGTCGGGGCCCGAGAAGAAGGTCGTCTTCGCCGAGGGCGAGGAACCCAGCGTCATCCGGGCCGCCTACGCCTTCCAGATCCAGGGCCTTGGCAAGGCTGTGCTGGTGGGCCGCGAGGACCTGGTGCACGAGAACATGCGCGCCACCGGCCTTGAGCCCGCTGAAGCCGGGCTTGAGATCGTCAACGCGCGTATCTCCCCGTGGAACGAGGCCTCGGTCGACTACCTCTATGGCCGGCTGCAGCGCGAGGGCTACCTGCGTCGCGACATCATCCGGCAGATCAACCAGGACCGTAACGCCTTCGCCGCCACCATGGTGGCGCTGGGTCACGCCGACGGCATGGTGACCGGGGTGACCCGCAACTTCGACCAGGTGCTGGAAGACGTTCTGAACGTCATCGATCCGGCGCCGGATGGCCGCGTCATCGGCATGAGCGTGGTGATGGCCAAGGGCCGGACGCTGTTCATCGCCGACACCAGCGTCACCGAGATGCCGGTGGCCGAGGAACTGGTGGAGATCGCCATCGAGGCCGCCCGCGCGGTGCGCACCCTGGGCTACGAGCCGCGGGTGGCGTTCATGAGCTATTCGACCTTCGGCAATCCGATGGGCGAGCGCTCGGCCCGGGTGCGCGACGCCGTCGCCATGCTGGACGAGATGGACGGCATCGACTTCGAGTACGAGGGCGAGATGCCGCCGGAGCTGGCGCTCGATCCGGCCGCGCGCGGGGCTTACCCGTTCATGCGCCTGACCGGCCCGGCCAATGTGCTGATCATGCCGGCGATCCACTCGGCGGCGATCTCCACCCAGCTGATCCAGTCGCTGGGCGGGGCCGAGGTGATCGGCCCGATCCTGCTCGGCCTCGACAAGCCCGTGCAGATCTGCCCGCTCGGCGCCTCGGTGTCGAAGATCCTGCAGCTTGCCACGCTGTGCGCCTACGACCGGCCGCTGGTGGAGATCGACGTCTGATGCGCGGGCGTCGCCCCTTCACGCGTTAAGCGGTCGCGCGCCATCCCGGGGGGCGGGCGATCCGTCGTCCCCCGGAACATGGAGCGTCTTTTGTGAGCGGCTACAGCCTTGGCATCGACTTCGGGACCACCAACACGGTCCTGTCCCTGGCCGACGCCGAAGGACCGGCGCGGCTGGTGAAGTTCGCCGCCCCCGAAGGCGAGCTGTTCGCCTTCCGCAGCTGCATTTCGTTCCACGCCCCGGCCGAGAACCCGCAGGCCCGTGAGATCGCCGCCGGCCCCTGGGCCATCGACGCCTATGTGGAGGACCCGGCAGAGACCCGGTTCATCCAGTCGTTCAAGAGCTTCGCCGCCCAGGAGAGCTTCACCGAGACCCAGATCCTGGGCCGGCGCTACCGGTTCGAGGACCTGCTTTCGACCTTCCTGCTCAAGGTGCGCGACTACGCCGGCGCGGAGCTGGGCGGGATACCGGAACGCGTGATCGTCGGCCGGCCGGTGACCTTCGCCGGCGGCGCGCCGAATGAGCAGCTGGCCCTGGAGCGCTACGAGATCGCCTTCCACCGGATGGGCGTGAAGGAGGTGCTCTATGCCTATGAGCCCGTGGGCGCGGCCTTCTTCTTCGCCCGCGAGCTGAAACAGGACGCCACCGTGCTGGTGGGCGACTTCGGCGGCGGCACCTCGGACTTCTCGATCATCCGCTTCGAGCGGCACGGCGGGGAGATGCAGGCGGTTCCGCTGGGTCGGGCCGGCGTGGGCGTGGCCGGCGACGCCTTCGACTACCGGATCATCGACAACCTGGTCTCGCCGGAGCTGGGCAAGGGGTCGAGCTACGAGAGTTTCGGCAAGGTGCTGCCGGTCCCGAACCGCTACTATTCGGCCTTCGCCCGCTGGGACCAGCTGGCGCTGATGCGCGCCAGCCGCGACATGCGCGAGATCCGCAAGCTGGTGCGCGAGGCGGTCGAGCCGGACAAGATCGCCCGGCTGGTGGAGACCCTCGACGAGAACTACGGCTATCGGCTCTACCGCGCCGTCTCGAAGCTGAAGGAGGCGCTCTCGGCGCAGGACACGGCGGAGTTCCGCTTCGAGGCCGGATCGATCCGCATCGTCCAGGATGTTCCCCGCAGCCGCTTCGAGGGCTGGATCGCGCCGGAGCTGGCGCAGATCGAGGCGGCGGTGGACCGGGCGCTGGAGGACGCGGACCTGCCGGCCGGGGGCATCGACCGTGTGTTTCTCACCGGCGGCTCGTCGCTGGTGCCGGCGGTGCGGGCCATCTTCCACCGCCGCTTCGCCGCCGACCGCATCGAGACCGGCGCCGAGCTGGAATCCATCGCCTCGGGCCTGTCGCTGATGGCGCGGGAGCGCGACCTCAGCCGCTGGACCACGCGGGCGGGGTAGTTGGCCCTTCCCTCCCTCAATGGGGAGGGTGGACGGCCGCAGGCCGGACGGTTGGGGATATCAGGACCAGGCCCTGAGTCCGCAGTCCGGTCGACACTTCCCCACCCTGACGGCTTTGCCGTCTGTCCCTCCCCATTGAGGGAAGGAGGTCACTTCCGCAGCGTCGGGCTTTCGAGGTCGAGTTCGGCGGCGGGGATGATCTCCAGGTTCGGCAGCTTCGCCTTCAGGCCCGCGGCGTAGCCCTTGGCGTCGCCGGCGACGATGACGCTGGTCTGGGCCGGGTCGAGCGAGGTCTTCGCGAAGGCCTGCACCTCTGCCGGCGTCACCGCCTCGACCTTCGCGGTGTAGCGGCCAAGCTCGTCCAGCGGCACGCCGTAGAGGGCGTAGTTGCCCAGGATATCGGCCAGGCCCGACGAGGTGGCCAGCTCGCGCCCGTAGTCGCCGACCAGCGTGGACTTGCGCGCCTTCAGTTCGTCGGCCCCGACCGGCTGGGCGGCGAGGCGGGCGAGTTCGGCGTTGATCAGCTCCAGCACCTGGCCGGCGGACTCGTTCTTGGTCTGGGCCGAGGCGCGGAACGAGCCGGTGGTCCGGGCCGTGGAAAGCCGGGCGCTCGCGCCATAGGACAGGCCACGCTTGATGCGGATTTCCTGGTTCAGGCGGGCGGAATAGCCGCCCCCCAGCACGGTCGCGGCGACCACGCCCGGGTAGTAGGCCGGATCGGTCCGGGCGATGGCGGGCTTGAGCACGTTGACCGAGGCCTGGCCCGTGCCGGGGATGTCGATGGCCACGGCGCGGGGCTGGATCTTCGGCGTGACCGCCGGGGCTGCGGGCAGGGGCGACGCGGGGCGGGCCCAGCCGCCGAACGCCTGCTCGGCGGCGGCGAACCCGGCCTCGGCCGAGATGTCGCCGGTCAGGACCAGGATCGCGTTGTCGGGCCGGAACCCGGCCGCGTGCAGGGCGGCGAGGTCGGCGGGCTTCAGCTTCCGGATCGAGGCCGGCGTGCCCTGCGGCGTGTGGCCGAAGGGGGTGCCGCCATAGATCACCGGCGCGGCGGCGAAGCCGGCCACCTGGCCCGGCTGCTCGTAGGCGACCCGCAGGCCGTCCAGGGCCTGCTCGCGCTGGCGTTCCAGCTCCTCGGTGGCGAAGGCGGGGTTGCGGGCGACGTCGGCCATGATCGCCATGCCCGCCGCCAGCTTGTCCGGCATGACGGTGAGGGTGACCGACGAGGATTCCAGGCCGCCGCCGGAGCCCAGGGTGGCCCCCAGCGATTCCGTCTGGCTGGCGATGGCCTGGGCCGAGCGGGACTTCGTGCCCTCGGTGAGCATGCCGGCCATCATCGAGGCCGCGCCGGCCAGGCCGGGCGGATCGGCCGAGGCGCCGGTCTTGACGGTCAGGTCGGCGGTGACCAGCGGCAGGTCCGACGACCGGGCGACGATCACCCGCAGGCCGTTGGCCAGGGTCTTCTCGGCCGGGCGCGGCAGGACGGGCTGGACGGGCTCGCCGATCGCCGGAGGCTTCTGGCGATCGGCCTCCGGCGCCAGGGTGAACACCGGGCCGTCGTAGGTCGCCACCTGCTTCGGCGGGACGGGAACCGGAGCCGCCGGCTGGCCCTTCGGCCGCTCGCTCTCGGCGCGGTAGCGGATGGTCATCCGCCGGTCCTCGGCCAGGTACTTGCGGGCCACGCGCTGGACATCGGCGGCGGTGACCGCCTGCAGGGCGACGAGCTCGGTGTTGACCGCGTCGGGATCGCCCGCCACCCGCAGGGCATAGCCGATGGCCGAGGCGCGGCCGTCGACGGTCTCGCGTTCGCGCAGGGCCGAGGCCAGGAGCTCGTTCTTCGCCTCCGACAGCTCGGCGGCGGAGGGCGGAGCGTCGCGCAGGCGCTTCACCTGAGCCAGCAGCCCGGCCTCGCCCTGCTCGATGGTGTGGCCGCTGGCCATGATCGCGCCGACCATGAACAGGCCCGGATCGTGCGGCAGGTCGGCGCCGGAGAAGGCCTCGGCGGCGATCTGCTGCTCATAGACCAGGCTGTTGTAGAGCCGCGACGACTTGCCCGCCGACAGGATGGCGTCGAGCACCTTCAGGGCCGGGGCGTCGGGGTCGGAAGCCGCCGCGCCCTGCCAGCTCAGCATCACCGCGGGCAGGGGGACATTGGGGGCATAGCCGTCGAACACGCCCGGCGCGGTCCGCGGCGGCTCCTTGACGGTGACCCGGGGCAGCGGCTGGGCCGGGTTCTTCAGGCCGGCGAAATAGGTGTCGACCCAGGCGTTCAGCTGGGCCTCGTCGAAGTTGCCCACCACGATCAGGGCGGCGTTGTCCGGGCGATAGTAGGTGCGGTGGAAGGCGCGGACGTCGTCGATGGTGGCGGCGTCCAGCTCCTCGATCGAGCCGATGCCGGGGCGCCGGTAGGGGTGGGTCGTGTAGCTGGCCTGGGGCAGGTACAGCGCCATCAGCCGGCCGTAGGGCGAGGCGAGCACGCGCTGGCGCAGCTCCTCCTTCACCACGTCACGTTCGGATCTGAAGATGGCCTCGTCGACGACCAGGGTGCTCATGCGGTCGGCCTCGGCCCAGAGCAGCCGCTGGAGGTGATTGGCGGGGATCACCTCGTAGTAGTCGGTGAAATCGTCGGCGGTGGAGGCGTTGTTGAAACCGCCCACGTCCTCGGTCATGCGGTCGAACTGCTCGGACGGCATGTTGCGCGTGGCCTTGAACATCAGGTGCTCGAACAGGTGAGCGAAGCCGGAACGGCCCTCGGGATCGTCCTTGGAGCCGACGCCGTACCAGACCTGGACCGTGACGTTCGGCGTGGTCCGGTCGAGCGAGCTGTAGACCTTCAGGCCGTTGGGCAGGGTCCGGGACTTGAACTGGATCGGGGGCACGTCCGCCGCGCGGGCCGGGGCAGGCAGCGCGAATGGCGCTGCCGCGGCGGTGGCGAGGAGCAGGGCGAGACCGGCGGCGCGGGCGGTGCGGAGCATGGAACATCCCGGTTGGGGGCAAGGCGGGGACTCCTTAGCACCCAACCGGGACGGGGGAAGCTTACGAGGTTTTCATGTGGCTGGGGAAACCACGGCCCCGCAAGCTGGACACGGCGAAGATACGGCGCGGCCGACCATTTGGATGACGCGCGCACTTGCAGGTTGGCGCGCCACAACCGCAGAATGGGCCCATGTTCGACTGGAACGACCTGAAGGCTTTCCTGGCCGTGGCGCGCGGCGGATCGACCCTTGCGGCGTCGAAGGCGCTGGGCGTCAACCAGACCACGGTCGCGCGGCGGATCGAGAGCCTCGAGAACGACCTGGGGTTCAAGCTGTTCGAACGCGGGCAGACCGGCAGCCGGGTGACCGAGGCCGGGCAGAGCCTCATCGCCGAGGCGGAGAACGTGGAGCGCGCGGCGATCCGGTTCGCCAATCACGCCGCCAGCCAGATGCGCGGGGTGTCCGGCGCCCTGCGGCTGACCACCAACGAGCTGGTGGCCAACACCATGGTGATCCCGGCGCTGGGGGCTTTCCGGCAGATCCATCCGGACGTGCAGGTGGACCTGGTGATCACCGACCGCAGCCTGGACCTGGCGAGCGGGGAGGCCGACCTCGCCATCCGCACCAGCCAGTCGCTGGCGACCTCCGACCTGGTGGCCCGCAAGATCTGCGACCACGACATGGCGCTCTACTGCAGCCGCGACTACGCCGGCCGTCGTGGCGTTCCGGCCTCCACATCCGAACTGGTGAACCACGACCTGATCGACGTGTCGGTGGAGATGGGCGAGGTGGCCGCCGCGACGTGGATGATGCGCCACTCGGGCGGCAAGCTGCCGATCACCCGGTGCAACAGCATGGGCAGCATGGTCCATGCGGTGAAGGCGGGACTGGGCATCGGCGCCCTGCCCTGCACCATCGGCGACCTCGACCATGATCTCCTGCGATGTTCCGAGACGATAGAGGAGGCCCGCGCCACGTCGTGGATCGTCACCCGCGGCGAGCTGAAGGACACGCCCCGGGTCCGGGCCTTCATCGACTTCATGGCGCCGCACCTGCAGCAGGAGATCCGCAAGGTGGAGGAGCGCGGCCGCGCCCGGATCGCAGCGGACGCCGCGGTGGTCGTGCCCTTCCCGACGCGGACGGGGTCCTAGGGTCTGTACTCAATACCGCTCATCCCGGCGAATGCCGGGATGAGCGGGAGTCACTGTTGGCCTTGAGGTAAGCCCGGCTCAGTACGCGTCGCCCCAGTCCAGGCGGCGGGCGATGGCGTGGGCGGGCTTGTCGCGCTTGCCGACGAAGCGCTGCTCGACCCCGTCGGGACCGCAGAGCTTGAGCTCGATGCCCGGCTTGCCGGCGCGGGGGCGGGCCAGGACGCGGGGGCGGCGCGGGCCAGCGGCCACGTGGGGGCGGGCGGCCAGCAGGTAGGCGTACTTCTCGTCCTCGAACGGAACCTCGGCGCCCTTGGCCAGGCGGTGGTCGCGGCTGCGGGCCAGCCGCACCGAGAAGTGACACCAGTCGGTCCCGCTGAGCGGGCAGGCGTCGTGGTGCGGACAGGGCGCGAGTATCGTCGCACCGGCGGCGATCAGGGTGTCGCGGGCGGCCAGGATGCGACCATAGCCCGCGGGTGTTCCGGGCTCGACCAGGGCGAGGACGCCGCCGCAGGCGTCCCACAGGCCGCTGACGACCTGCGCCTGGGCGGGCGGCGCGATCTCGGCCAGGGCGTAGCTCGCCAGCACCAGGTCCGCGACCGGGAAGCCGCCGGCGGTCAGGTCGCCGCGGGTGATGCCGGCCCCGGCCAGTGGACTGTCGGCGGCCAGCCGCCGGGCCAGGTCAAGAAACGGCGGGCTGGCGTCGAGCCAGGTGACATCGCCCAGGGACGGCCAGGCCTCCCGCGCCGCCCAGCTGCCCCCGCCGGGGCCGCAGCCCGCGTCCAGCAGGGTCGCGGGCGCGAAGCCGGGCGCTATGCGCAGGGCCTCGCCGAATACGGCGGCGCAGGCGGCATAGGTGGCGGGCAGGCGGGCCAGGGCATAGGCCATCGCATCCTCACGGCCCCGGATCGCCGCGGCCGAGGTCCCGCCCGCGCGATAGGCGGCGGTGGTCGCCGCCGTGCGTTCGGCCAGGTCGCGCCGGGACGCGCCCGCCAGCTCGCGGTCGATGGCGGCCCGCAGCGCCGGGGGCAGGTCTGGCGACACCGGGTCAGCCGAGCGCGTCGGCCCGGGTCTTCACCAGGTAGTCGGCGACGGCGGTGTCGGCGAGGCCGGTGACGTCGCCCGCCTCGCCGGTGGCGGCGATGCGCTCCAGCAGCGGACGGACGATCTCGCCGGCGCGGGTGCGCGGCAGCGGCCCGAACTGGATAACCTGCGGCACCGCGTGGTCGCCCAGCTCGCGCCGGATCCAGCCCTTGAGGTCGGCCGCCAGCACGTCGCTGACCATGACGCCCTCGTCCGGGGTCACGAAGGCCCAGACGGCCTCGCCGCGCGTGGCGTGCGGGAAGCCCACGGCGGCGGCCTCGGCGACCGCGCCATGGTTGGCCAGCGCGGCCTCGATCTCGCGGGTCGACACCCGCTTGCCGTCGCTGACGATCTCGTCGTCGCCCCGGCGGGCGGCGCGGTTCTTCACCAGGTCGTCGACCACGGCGGGCTCGGCCAGGGTGGAGGTGTCGCCCAGGTTGGACAGGTCATCCTCGGCGATCTTGCGCAGGATGCGGCGCATGATCTTGCCCGACCGGGTCTTGGGCAGGCCGGGCGCGAACTGGATCACGTCGGGGGCGGCGAAGGGCCCGATCTCGCGCCGGACCCAGCCGCGCAGGTCGACCTGCAGGGCGTCAGTGGCCTCGATGCCGACCTTCAGCGTCACGTAGCAGTAGATGCCCTGGCCCTTGATGTCGTGCGGGTAGCCGACGACCGCGGCCTCGGCCACGGCAGTGTGGCCCACCAGGGCGCTCTCGATCTCGGCGGTGCCCAGGCGGTGGCCCGAGACGTTGATCACGTCGTCCACGCGGCCGGTGATCCAGTAGTAGCCGTCCTCGTCGCGGCGGGCGCCGTCGCCGGTGAAGTACTTGCCGGGATAGGTGGAGAAGTAGGTGTCGATGAAGCGCTGGTGGTCCCCGTAGACCGTCCGCATCTGGCCGGGCCAGCTGTCGGTGAGGCACAGGTTGCCGCTGATCGCGCCGTCCAGCACCAGGCCCTCGGCGTCCACCAGCTGCGGCATGACGCCGGGCAGGGGCTTGGCGCAGGAACCGGGCTTCAGCGCGTGCGCGCCGGGCAGCGGGGTCATCAGGCAGGCGCCGGTCTCGGTCTGCCACCAGGTGTCGATGATCGGGCAGCGGCCCTCGCCGACCACGCGGTGATACCAGAGCCAGGCTTCCGGGTTGATCGGCTCGCCCACGGTGCCCAGCAGTCGGATCGACTTGCGCGAGGTGCGGGTGACGGCCTCGTCGCCTTCGCGCATCAGCGCCCGGAGCGCCGTGGGGGCAGTGTAGAAGATCTCGACGTTGTGCTTGTCGCAGACTTCCCAGAACCGCGACGAGGTCGGGTAGTTGGGCACGCCCTCGAACATCAGGCTGGTCGCGCCGTTGGCCAGCGGGCCGTAGACCACATAGCTGTGGCCGGTCACCCAGCCGACGTCGGCGGTGCACCAGAAGACCTCGCCCGGGCGGTAGTCGAAGATGGTCTCGTGGGTCCAGGCGGCCCAGGTGAGATAGCCGCCGGTGGTGTGCAGCACACCCTTGGGCTTACCGGTGGAGCCGGAGGTGTAGAGGATGAACAGCGGGTCCTCGGCGTTCATCGGCTCCGGGTCGCAGGTGTCGGCGACGGTCTTCTTCAGGTCGGAGAAATAGGCGTCGCGGCCGGGGGTCATCGGCACGTCGCCGCCGGTGCGCTTGACCACGATCACGTCGGTCACGCCGGGGCAGGACTTCAGCGCCGCGTCGACGTTGAGCTTCAGTGGGACGATCTTGCCGCCGCGCAGGCCCTCGTCGGCGGTGATGACGATCCTGGAATCGCAGTCCTGGATCCGCCCGGCGATGCTGTCGGGCGAGAAGCCGCCGAACACCACGGAGTGCACGGCGCCGATGCGGGCGCAGGCCAGCATGGTGGCCGCAGCCGCCGGGATCATCGGCAGGTAGATGGTGACCCGGTCGCCCTTCTGGACACCCTTGGCCTTGAGCACATTTGCCCAGCGGCACACCTCGGCGTGGAGCTGGCGGTAGGTCAGCTTGTCATGGGCGCTGCCGTCGTCGTTCTCCCAGATGAGCGCGACCGTATCGCCGTTGCTCTTCAGGTGGCGGTCCAGGCAGTTGACCGAGACGTTGAGCACCCCGTCGGCGTACCAGCGGACGTGGAAGTCCTCCTTGTGGAAGGAGACGTCCTTCACCTGGGTGAAGGGGGTCATCCAGTCCAGGCGGCGGCCCATGTCGCCCCAGTAGCCCTCCGGATCGGCATCGACGCGGCGGACGGCGGCGTCATACGCCGCGGCATTCATGTGGGCCTTCTTCGCCCAGGCCTCGGGAACCGGGAAAACCTCACCGTCGGACACGCTTCACCTCCCGAAGAAACTTTGCACAGGCAGTAAGCGGAGAGGGGGCCGGAGTGCAACACGCGACGCCACGCGGACTTGCGGCGACTCAGGGGAGCGGTGACTTATC
>CAUJHW010000043.1 GCA_963205005.1 Pseudomonadota bacterium | reverse complement strand
GCCTCGGCGCGGGCCAACACCGGGCCCCAGGCCGCTTCCTGGCGGGTCACAAGGGCGGCGGGGCTCTCGGCGAAGTAGCAGGTCAGGTCAGAGCCGGCGTAGTCGGCGATCTGGTCGGCAACGCCTTCGCGGGAACCCCCGATCGTCTCGATGGCGGTATTGGCAAGGCGCGTGGCGTGCATGGTCGCCATCTCGATCACCTCGACCTGGGCGTCCCACTCGGCGGCGATCTGGTTGGCGACGGCGCGGGTGGGCAGGACCAGCGGCAGGCCCCGGGGAGTCTTCAGGGTGCGGCCGTCCAGCCGGATCCCGAAGCCGCCGCCGTCGACGTCGGCCACGGTCACGGTCACGGCCTTGTAGAACCGCCGCGGCTTTTCCTGCGGTTCGTGGAAACCCTTGCGCAAGTCCAAGCTCAATCTCCCGACGGAACGTTCCGCACGCGGCGTGGAATGGGGATAAACGCATCGGATCGCAAGGGAGCAGGCCCGTGGCCGCCAGCCGCAAGGATCAGGACGCCGCCATCGCTGTCACCCGCTTCGGCCTGGGCGCACGGGCCGGCGAGATCACCCTTGCGGCCGCGGACCCCCGCGGCTGGCTGAAGTCACAGATCCGCGCCGGAGGCGCTGACACCTTCAGCACCGGTGGCGAGACCGCGGCCCAGCGCCTGGCCGAGTTCCGCGCCTATCGCCAGCAGAGGGCGATGGCCGAGCGTGTGGGCGAAGGCAAGGGGACCGACAGCGATCCCGTGAAGGCCGCCCAGCAGTTCATCCGCCAGAATGCCGCCGGCGACATCCTGGCCCGTGTGAGGCTGGCCACAGACACCGAAGCAGGATTCCGCGAGCGCTGGGCGCTGTTCTGGGCCAATCACTTCACCGTATCGGCCACCAAGGTGCAGGTGGCGGGGCTGGTGGGCCCCTTCGAGAACGAGGCCATCCGGCCGCATGTGTTCGGGCGCTTCGTCGACCTTCTGGCCGCCGCCGAGACCCATCCGGCGATGCTGCTCTATCTGGATCAGGCCCAGTCGACGGGTCCGAACAGTCCGGCCGCCCGCCTTCAGGGCCGTCGCCCCGCCCCGGCAGACGGCCAGCCTCGCCGTCAGGCCGGCCTGAACGAGAACCTGGCCCGCGAGATCCTGGAACTGCACACCGTAGGCGTCGACGGCGGTTACACCCAGGCCGACGTCACCGAGTTCGCCCGCGCCCTTACCGGCTTCGGCGTCCCGGGTCCGCGCGATGCCGGTGGGGTCGAGGCCGTGGTGTTTCGCGACGCCACCCATGAGCCGGGCGAGCGGACCGTGATGGGCGTACGCTATCCGCCGGCGGGCAGGGCGCAGGCCGCCGCCATCCTCTCCGACCTGGCCGGCAAACCGCAGACCGCCCGCTTCGTCTGCACGAAGATCGCCCGGCACTTCGTCGCCGACGATCCACCTCCGGAACTGGTCACCCGGCTGGAAGCGGCCTGGATCGCCAGCGGCGGCGATCTGGCCCGGGTGGCCGGCGCCCTCATCGACGCCCCGGAGGCCTGGGCGTCCCAGGCGGCCAAGCTGAAGACGCCGTACGAGTTCATCGTCTCCAGCTACCGCGCGCTGGGTCAGGCGCCGCGCGCGACGCCGCAGGTCGCCAACGCCCTCAATGGCCTCGGCCAGCGGCCGTTCGGCGCCCCCTCCCCCAAGGGCTGGCCTGATGAGGCCGCGCCCTGGGCCGCCTCCGACGCTCTGGTGAAGCGGATGCAGTTCGCCCAGGGCCTCGCCTGCGCCCTCGGGCCAGGGGTTCAGGACCCCGTCGCCCTGGCGGAACGCACGCTCGGCGCGCGATTGTCCCCCATGGCCGCCACCGCCATTGGCCGGGCCGAGACCCGCACCGAAGCGGTCGCCCTTCTGCTGATGTCTCCGGAGTTCCAGCGCCGATGACCGGTTTCAGTCTCAACCGCCGCGCCCTGGCCGCCGGCCTGGCCCTCCCCTTCATGGCCCGCGTCGCCGAGGCCGCCGTTCCTGTGAACCGCAAGTTCGTGGTGGTCGTCTGCCGCGGCGGGATGGACGGGCTGTCGGTCAACCCGCCAATCGGAGATCCGGACTATCGGAACCTGCGCGGCGCCCTGGCCCTGGGTGACGAGGCGCTCAGGCTGGACACGACCTTCGCGCTCCACCCGGCCCTCCCCGCCATCCACGCCCTGGCCAGATCCGGCGAGGCGCGCATCGCGCCCGCGGTGGCCACGCCGGACCGCGCCCGTTCGCATTTCGAGGCGCAGGACGTGCTGGAGACCGGCGCGGCAGGCGTCTACGCCACCACGTCGGGCTGGCTGAACCGGGCGGTGCAGGCCCTGTCGGTCGGCGGAAAGTTCGAGGCGATATCAGTCGGCCCCACGGCCCCGCTGATCCTTCGCGGATCGGCGCCGGCGGGCTCATGGTCGCCCGGGCGCGGCATCGACGCCGGCGGGCGTCTGCCGACCCTGCTGCAGGACCTGTATCGGGACGATCCTCTGCTGGGTCCGGCCCTGGCCCGTGGCCTGCAGACCGAGACCCTGGCGATGGAGACCGGCGCGGCGGGCGGTGGAGCCACCATGCGCGGGGGCGGCCCGGCCCAGGGCCGCGAGGCCGCCCGGGGCATGGGTGAGGCGCTGGCGGGGTTCCTCAGGGCGCCGGGCGGTCCGCAGATCGCCGCGGTCTCGATGGACGGATTTGATACCCACGCCAACCAGGCCGGCTCGCTGGCCACCCGGCTTGGCGCTCTCGACGCGCTGGCAGACGGCCTGCGCACCGGGCTGGGTGCGGCGTGGCGCGACACCGTCGTGCTGGTCGTCACGGAATTCGGCCGCACGGCCCGGATCAATGGCACCGGCGGCACCGACCACGGGACGGCGTCAACAGCGCTGGTCTTGGGCGGCGCGCTGAAGCCCGGCGGCATCATCGGCGACTGGCCGACCCTGAGGCGTCAGGCCCTGTTCGAGGATCGCGACCTGGCGCCCGCGCTCGACCTTCGCGCCCTGTCGCGGGGCCTTCTGGCCGAGCACATGGGCGTCGACCGCCGCGCACTGGACACGCTGGTGTTCCCGGACAGCGCCGGCGTCAGACCGCTGACGGGGCTGGTCTAGGCCGGCACGATGTCGAACGCGATGGTCATGCGCTTCTCGTCGGTCGTGAACGGGACGGTGCCGTGCCACATGTACGACGGGAACAGCACCAGCCGGCCGGGCTTCGGCCGCTCATAGTGCTCTGCCGGCAGCGGCGGATCGGTGCGGAACGGCGGCTGGCCGAAGCGGATCCAGCCCTGGCGCTCGGGGCTGTCCAGCGCCGTCTCCGGTGTCTCCACATAGAAGGCCGACGACAGCCAGCCCTCGCCGTGGAAGTGGTCGCGGTGGAAGCCGCCAGGGCGCAGGCGCACCGACCACGCCCCCTCGATCCGGTAGTCGCCGGTGCGGCGCGCGCGCAGGGGATCGGTCCCCTCGCCCATCGCTTCGATATGCTGGCGGATGGGCGCGTCGATCGCCCTGAAGAACGCCTGGATCACCGGGTCGTCCGAGCCGGTCAGGCGGTAGGTGGTCTGGCTGCCCTCGCGCAGTGACTGGGCCGCCGGGTGCTGCGTGAACAGGTGGATGCGGTTCAGCGATGTGGCGAGATCGGCAAGATAAGCCGGCAGGTCAGGCCAGCCCTCCGGCGTGGCGATGTCATAGGCGCGGACCAAGCGTGCATAGTCGCAGAGCTCGCCGTACAGCGGGTCGCCCAACGCACGGGCCGCCGTCGCCGCCCAGCCCAGCAGGGACTGGTCATGCGGCAGGATCCGCAGCCCCTCCCGGGCCCTGGCCAGCGCCAGGTCCGGCTTGCCCTGGGCCAGGTACACGATAGCCAGTTCGTTCATCACCGGCGGACCACCGGGGAAGGCCTTCTCGGCCTCCAGCGCCAACGCCTCGGCGTCAGCCAGCCGGCCGGCCTCCAGCGCCGACTGCGCCGCGGCGATGAGGATCGCGGGATCGTCCGGCAGCATCTGCGCCGCCCGGGTCAGCAGGGCGTCGGCCTGCGCCGCCTCGCCGGCGGCCTCGTACAGCTTGGCCTTGGCCAGCAGCAGCGGCGGGGCCGCGCCCCCGGCATGGGCGGCATTGTCGAGCACCTGCTGGGCGGCGGCCAGGTCGCCACGGCGCATCCAGACCAGATCGGCGAGTTCGCCGGCGGTCTCCACCCGCGCCGGCGCGCGCCTCAGGGTCTCGCCATAGGCCCTCTCTGCCCCGTCCAGGTCGCCGGCCGCCAGCCGGGCCCGGGCCATGACGCCCCAGGTCAGCGCCCCGTCCTGGCCCAGCGACTGCGCGCGTTCCGCCGCGCGCACGGCGTCTCGGCCGCGGCCAAGGTCGTCCAGGGTTGCGGCAAGGTTGTGCCAGGCGACACCGCTGCTGGCGTACTTCACTGTGGCCAGCGCATCGAAGTTGAGGGCTTCCTGCCGCCGGCCCAGTCCCTTGAGGGCGGTCGAATGCAGCGCCAGCGCCCGGTGCGAAGCGTCGTCCCGGTCGGCCAGCGGGCCGGTGATCGCCAGCGCCTCGGCCGTGCGGCCGGCGTCCAGCAGGGCCTTGGCCCGATCCAGCATCTGGTTGCTCAACGTCGCCTCTTGAAAGGTTCGGGGTCGGCCTCGTGCTCGTCAAACCCGAAGCGCTCGAAACCGGCGCGCAGCTCGCGGCCGATGGGCGCCTCCAGCATCAGCGTGCCACGTGACGGGTGCGGAAGGATCAGGCGGCGGGCGTGCAGCTGCAGCTTGAGGCCATCGGACAGCACCCGCGAAGCCTCGGTGTTGTACTTCGGATCACCCAGTATCGGATGACCCAGCGCCAGCATGTGCGCACGCAGCTGGTGGGTCCGCCCGGTGTGCGGCCACAGGGCCATCCAGGCGGCGCGGGGTCCGGCGCGCGCCAGGGTGACGTACTCGCTCTCGGCGGTCTCGGCGCGCGGGTCATCGCGATCGGCCGGGACCACCAGTTCGCGGTCGCCCACGCCCTTCTTCACCAGAGGCAGTTCGATGGTCCCCTCGCCCGGCTTCGGAAAGCCGGCGACGATGGCCCAGTAGATCTTCTGCGCCCGCCGCTTGGCGAAGGCGCCGGCCAGCTTGGCGGCGGCCTGCGGGCTCTTGCCCAGCACCAGGACGCCGGAGGTGTCGCGGTCCAGCCGGTGGACCAGCCGCGGACGCTCCAGCCCCTCTCCCCAGGCCGACAGCAGCCCGTCCACGTGGCGCGTGGTCTTAGTGCCGCCCTGAACGGCCAGCCCGGAGGGCTTGTTCAGGGCCAGGACATCCTCATCCTCATAGATCACCAGCGAGCGGGCGAAGGCGGCTTCCCGCGGATCCAGCTCACCCTTCTCGCGCGGCGGCGGGGCCTCGGGCAGCGGCGGCACGCGGACCTGGGCGCCAGCGGTCAGCCGCGTGTCGGGTTTGGCCCGCGCCCCGTCGACGCGAATCTGGCCCGAGCGGGTCAGCTTCTGCAGCTGGATATGGTTCAGGTGCGGCCAGCGGCGCTTGAACCAGCGGTCCAGGCGCACGCCCTCCTCGCCCTTGTCGACGAAAAGGGTGCGGACCTCCCTCATGCCACCAGCCGGCGCACGAGGATCAGGCCCACGAAGACCGCCGTCACTGCCAGCACGACCGAACCCAGGCTGTAGGCAAACGCCTGGAGCCAGGCCTTTCGCTCAATCATCAGAGCGATTTCAAGGGAATAGGCCGAGAAGGTCGTGAAGCCGCCAAGCACGCCCACGCCCAGCAGTAGCCGCCATTTCTCCTGATCCGCGCCGCCCCGATGGGCCAGCACACCGGCCAGGACGCCCATCAGCAGTCCACCCAGGATATTGGCCGCGAAGGTGCCGAACGGCCAGCCGCTCCCGAAGGCCCGCAGCGTCTGCACGCCGAGCAGGTAGCGCATCACCGCGCCGCTTGCACCGCCCACGGCCACCAGGAGGAGAGTCTGCATGGTCCGTCTTATGCGACGGCAAGACTTCCTTTGCCAACGTAAGCGATGTTCGCGGGCAATGTCCGCGCATGAACCCGGCCTGTCCGTCACCAAGATCGCCGCCACGGACGCCGCGGTGGTGCTCGAGCGGCTGGCAGGATCGGACCGCCTGGAACGGGGCGCGGTGTTCATCATCAGCGTCGAGGCGATCCGGGAGCGCTCCGGCGACCGCTGGCCCCGCCGTCGGGACGACGTCTGGGGATATCTGGGCCGCAAGCTCAACGAGTACCTGTCCTATCAGGACATCCACCACCGGATCAGCGAGACCGACGTTCTGGTCGCCATGACCACCGAGGACGGCGTCGCGGCCCAGGCGGTGGGCATGAAGGTGCTTGAGGACGTGCTGGAGTTCTTCCTGGGGTCGGCCGAACGGATCGACATCCGCCTGAAGTCGGTCAGCCGCATCGAGGGCGCGGAACTTTCCTGCACGCCGCTGGATCCGAATGCCATTGCCAGCGTCCGGGACCGCGACAGCGCCGCACCCTACATGCGCGACGTCAGCGCCGAAGCCGAGCGGGCGCGGAACCCCGTCTCCTTCGTCGCCCACAACGGCCAGCGCCTGCAGGTGACCTTCGCCCTCGAACACATCGTCAGTCTTCGCCATGGCGTCACGGCGGTGCTACGGGTCGAGCCGACCGTGACCTTCAGCGCCACCGGCGAGACCATCCCGCCCCGACGGTTCCACCGTCTGGCCGACGACGACATCGCCGCCATCGACCGGGCGACCCTGGCCTTCGGCGCCCTGTTCATACCGGAAGACGCCCGCAACCGACCGCCGGTGATCCTGCCGGTCTCGTTCCGCACGATGGGCGGCCGCAAAGGTCGGCAGGCGCTGATCAACATTCCCGGTGCGCCCGCCGAGCGGGTGCGGCAGGGCGCCCTGCTCGAGATCGTCGACATCGACCGGGGCACGCCGCACGGCCGACTGGTCGAGGTCGTCAGCCTTGTGGGTGGTCTGACCCGGGGGGTGCTGGCCCGCCTGCAGGCCTCACGCGAGGCGCTGGCCCCTGTGCAGGACGCACGTTTCAACGGCCTCACCCTCGACTTCGCCGATCTGGGCCTGCCCGACGCCCGTCTGGAAGAGGTGATGCGGGTCATGACCCGCCAGATGCGCGGCAAGGCGCCGGCGCTGATCGCCCAGGGGCTGGCCGAGCGCTTTCACATGGAGATGGCCGACGCCGCCGGCTTCACCCATGCCGCCATCCGGGCCGTGCCCGCCACCGTCACCCGGCAGGACGTAGCCTAGATCGACTGGCCCAGCGTGCGGCGCAGGGCGCGGGCGTCATAGATGTCCTGTCCGCGCGGCCGCTCTCCCCGCCCCATCACCACTTCGAGGGTCGAGGCCACAGACGGTCCGCCGCCAAGGCTGAAGCTGGTTCCAACCCCGACGCCGATCGAACTGCGCCGACCGAAGTCGACGCCGCCCACGCCCAGCCCGATACGCGGCCCGTTGTCCGGTCGCCCCTCCAGAAACCGGTCGGCGACGCGGAACCAGTCGTAGCCTTCGGACAGCGTCAGGTCCGCCGCCCGCCGCAGCGCGAAGTCGGCCACCTGCTGCGGAGCCGCTCCGGGACCGCCCCGGAAGGTGATGCGATAGCGCCCCGGCTCGATCCGGTATTCGGCATAGCCCACCGACTGGGGGCCGGCGGAGGGCTGGTAGAGCGTCGGCGCGGTGGCGCAGGCGGCAAGCGCCAGGGCGGCGGCGATGATCGGGATGAAGCGCGTCATGCGAAATCCTCGGCTCTCCGGCGATTGTACGTCGAAACGGTCGCGCTGGCCGCGCCGTTCCGCCTTCGACTGTCAGCCGAGCCCCAACGCCACGATCAGATCGGCCATGTCCTTCGGCGGCTCGGCCTCCAGCCGTTTCACGCCGCCGGATGGATGCGGAAAATTCAGCGCCCTTGCATGCAGCATCAGGCGCGGAACCGCCTCGCCGCCGACCACCAGGGCGCCGCCGTAGCGCGCATCGCCGGCGATCGGACGTCCCAGCGCCGCCATGTGGACCCGCAGCTGGTGCATGCGGCCGGTTTCAGGGTCCAGTTCCATGAGCGCCGCGCCGTTCGCCGCTTTCAGGGTGCGGTAGCGCGAGCGTGCGCTCTCGGCGTCCGGATGATCGGCCGGACAGACCCGCATGTAGGCCTCGCGCCCCTGCTCATCGCGCCGCAGCGGCAGGTCGACGACGCCGCCCGCCGGTTCGGGCGGCCCGGGCGTTACGATCGCCAGGTAGGTCTTCGAAAACTTTCGCGCCATCAGCGCCTTGCCGAGGAAACCTGCAGCAGGCTTCGTTTTGGCCGTGAGGATCACGCCAGAAGTGTCGCGGTCCAGCCGGTGGATCAGCCGGGGCCGCGCCTTGCCCGGCCGGGCGAACGCCCAGAGCAACTCGTCGAGCGTATGCACCTGCCCCCGTCCGCCCTGGCTGGACAGTCCGGAGGGCTTGTTCAGCGCCAGGATGTCGGCGTCCTCATACAGCACGAGGCTGCGGACGAAGGCGGTCTCGTCGGACGAGAGCTTGATCGGATTGAGGGGTTTCACCCCCTCCGTCTAGCGGAGCACCCCCCGCCTCGTCATCATCCGGGCGTACCAGATGAAGAACAGACAGGCGGCCACGATCACCAGCGGCATCGCCAGACCGAGCCCGACGGCCGTCGCGCCGGAGATCGCGGTGAAGATCACGCTGCCCACCGCGCCCGCCGTCGAAGCCGCGAAGGCGTGGACCGCCCAGCGCGACCGCAGCACCAGCAGCACCGCGCCGGCCACCGAGCCCCACACTCCGATCGCCCAGACCGCGTGCATCCAGACGGGGTACTGCGCCATGTAGGCGATCTGCGCCTCGGTCATGCCGACCTGCCGGTAGTAGGCGTCACCCTGCAGGTGGCTCATCGTGTAGTCGTAGCCGCCGAAGCCGTTCCAGAGCAGGCCCAGGATCGCCACGACCCAGAAGTGCCACGGTGTGCGTCGGGCGGTGAGTTCATCGTTCGTCATGGTTCCCTCCCCAAGGGCTCGGAAAACCCTAGATCGAGACTTTTCAGAGAACAATGGCGCGCGAACTAGCCGCCCTTCTCGCGCCGCATCGCAGCCCAGCGTTCCAGGCGCTCCTTGATCCGGGCCTCGGAACCCTCGCCGCGGGGCCTGTAGAAGACCTGCCGCTCCATCTCCTCCGGGAAATAGTTCTGGCCGGAGAAGCCCTCGGGGGCATCGTGATCGTAGGCGTAGCCCTTGCCATAGCCGAGGTCGCGCATGAGCTTGGTGGCGGGGTTGCGGATATGGGGCGGCGGCATCAGCGAGCCTGTCTCCCGGGCCGCCTTCATTGCCGCGCCGAAGGCCTTGTAGACCGCATTGGACTTGGGCGCCGCGGCCATGTGGACCACCAGCTGCGCCAGGGCGATCTCGCCCTCGGGGCTGCCGAGGAAGTCGTAGGTGTCCTTGGCGGCATTGGCGAGCACCAGGCTCATCGGGTCGGCCTCGCCGATATCTTCCGCCGCGGCGCGGATCAGCCGGCGCGCGATGAACAGCGGATCCTCGCCGCCGTTCAGCATCCGGGCCAACCAGTAGAGCGCCGCGTCCGGGTCGGAGCCACGGATCGACTTATGCAGGGCAGAGATGAGGTTGTAGTGCTCCTCCCGGTCCTTGTCGTAGGCCGGGCTGCGCTTCTGCAGCATCTGGCCCAGCGCCCTGGTGTCCAGGGGCTTCGCCGAGGCAATGTTGAACAGGGTCTCGCTGAGCGTCAGCAGATATCGCCCGTCGCCGTCCGCCAGCGCGATCAGCGCGCCGCGCGCCTCCGGCTCCAGCGGAAGGGTGCGCCCCTCGTGTTCCTCGGCCTTTGACAGCAGGGCGCCGAGCGCCTCGTCGTCCAGGCGCTTCAGCACATAGACCTGGCATCGTGACAGCAGTGCCCCGTTCAGTTCGAACGAAGGGTTCTCCGTGGTCGCGCCGACCAGGGTGACGATCCCCTCTTCCACGAAGGGCAGGAAGCCGTCCTGCTGAGCCCGGTTGAACCGGTGGATCTCGTCGACGAACAGCAGGGTCGCTTGGCCCGCCGCGCGGCGCACGCGGGCGCCCTCGAAGGCCTTCTTCAGGTCCGCCACGCCGGAGAAGACCGCCGAGAGCTGCTGGAACTCATAGCCAACCTCCTTGGCCAGCAGGCGGGCGATGGTGGTCTTGCCGGTGCCGGGCGGGCCCCAGAGGATCATCGACGACAGCCGTCGCGCCTCGGCCATGCGGCGGATCGGACCTTCCGGCCCCAGCAGATGGTCCTGTCCCACCACCTCGTCCAGCCGCTGCGGCCGAAGGCGGTCTGCCAGCGGCGACGGCTGTTGCGGGGTCAGGCCCGCGGCTTCGAAGAGGTCGGCCATAGGGCCGGGCTTAACATAGAATCCGCCCCCGTCAGGCGCGGAACGTGGCGGTCACCTGCTGTCCGTTGCGCTCGATCGTCACCTGCCAGGCCCGGGGCTGGGCGGTCAGGGCGGCGGCAAGGTCACGCACGTTGGCGATGGTGACGCCGTTCACCGCACGGATGATGTCGCCCCGGCGCAGGCCCACGTTCTGGGCGAAGCCCTGCTTGAGCCCGGTGACCATCACGCCGGGCCTTACGAAGGTGTCGATCCCCAGTTCGTCGGCCACGGCCGGCGACAGGTTGACCACGGTCGCCCCGTCGAACGGATGCCGGCCGATCAGGGTGCGCTCGTCCTTGGCTGGCGTCGCCGGCGGGCCTTCGGCGCGCAGGGTCAGGGCCTGGTCGCGGCCATCGGCGCATCGAACCAGCAGGGGCACCGTATCGCCCGGCCTGTGGGTGCCGATGGCATAGTTCAGACCGGCGGCGTCGATCACCGGCTTGCCATCCGCCTGCAGCACCACATCGCCCTGGCGAAGGCCGGCCCGAGCCGCCGGCCCGTTCGGCCAGATATCGGCCACCAGTGCGCCCTGCGGCAGGGGCAGGCCCAGCGAGCGGGCGATCTCCCCGGTCACGCTCTGGGTCCGCGCGCCCAGCCAGGGCCGGACCACGGTGCGGCCGCCGCCAACCGCCGTTTCAACGACACGGCGGACCACGGCGGCGGGAATCGCGAAGCCCACGCCCGAGGAACTGCCCGAACGCGAGAGAATGAAGCTGTTCACGCCGATCAGGTCGCCATCCATGTCGACCAGGGCGCCGCCAGAGTTGCCCGGGTTGATCGCAGCATCGGTCTGGATATAGGCCGATCCCGCCTCACCGGTCGGGTCTGTGGTGCGGTTTAGCGCCGAAACGATGCCGTTGGTCACAGTCTGGCCGACGCCGAAGGGGTCGCCGATGGCCAGGACCAGGTCGCCCACCTGGGTGTCGCCGCTGTCGTCCATGGGCAGCACCGCCAGCCGCTCGCCCGCCGGCACATCGATCTTGAGGATCGCCAGGTCGGTGCGCGGGTCAGCCAGCAGGATGCGGGCCGGGAATTCACGACGGTCGGACAGGGCCACGGTGATCTCCTGGCCGCCCTCCACCACGTGATTGTTGGTGACGATCACGCCGTCCGCCCGGACGATCACGCCCGAGCCCAGCGACTGGGCCACCCGCGACTGCGGCACGCCGGCGCCGAACAGCGACCAGAAGGGATCCACCTGCTGGCGTACGACACGCTTGGACGAGATGTTGACCACGGCCGGCGCCGCGCGCCGCACGACCGGCGAAAACGAGGACTTCATCTGCATTGCGCTGCCCGGCGGCGCCCGGTTGGGGGTGTCGAAGGTGGCCTGGGCTTCAGCGGCCGACGCGGCGGTTAGGGCGAACAGGGCGGCAAGCACAACGCGATGGGCGCGCATGGAATCTCCGGAGGCCTCGGACACAGTGAACCTGTTGGTCATCTCGCCCGCAAAGATGGCGAAGCTCGGGCGCGGATTCCAGTCCGAGCGCCGAGGCCCCCTATTCCGCCGGGACGGCGTCGGGAACCGGAGCCTTCGAGGTGGTCAGGGCCAGCAGGAACGCCAGCCCCATCAGCCCCGCCGCCAGGTAGATCGCCAGCCCCGGAAGATGGAAAGCCTCGTTGCGGATCGACCAGGCGAAGGCGCCGCCGAAAACGATCGGGCCCAGGATCGAGCCGATGCCCATGAGGCTCTGGTTCGCGCCCTGCAGCTGGCCCTGCTCCTGCGGCATTACCCGGCGCGTCATCAGACCCTGGAGGCCCGGCATCATCAGGCCGGTGAAGGCGAAGATCGGCACCGCCAGCAGGTAGGTGGCCCCGGTCGTGGCCGTGCCGTACCAGGCGAACCCCAGCATCCCGGCCAGCAGGCCGAGCAGGACGGCGTTGCGCTCGCCCACCCGCTGGACGATCGGGGCCACCAGCAGGGTCTGCACGATCACCCCGGACACCCCCGTCGCCACGAAGGTGTAGCCCATGATCGAGGGCGTCCAGTTGTAGCGGTACCCAACATAGAGGACGAAGATCGACGGCAGGACGGTATGGGCCAGCTGAAACAGGAACCCGACGCCGGCAAGTCCCAGAAGGCCGGGCTTTGATCGCAGCAGGGCCAGGGAGCCCAGGGGATTGGCCCGCTTCCAGTCAAAGGACGTGGTCCGCCGCTCCGGCGGCAGGCTCTCAGGCAGGATGAACAGGCCGTAGAGCCAGTTGATCAGCGTCAGGCCTGCCGCCGCCAGGAACGGCAGGCGCAGGTCGTACTCGCCCAGCGTCCCGCCGATGGCCGGTCCGATGATGAAACCGAAGCTGAACGCCGAGCTCATCCAGCCGAACACCTTGGCCCGGTCCTGCGGCTTGGTGACATCGGCCAGATAGGCGTTGGCCGTTGAGAAACTCGCGGCGGTCATGCCGTTGAGGATCCGGCCCAGGAACAGCCACCACAGGCTGGGGGCGAAGGCCATGAACAGGAAGTCTATCCCGAGGCCGAACAGCGAGATCAGCAGCACCGGCCGCCGTCCCCAGCGGTCCGACATGAGCCCCAGGATCGGGCCGCTGACGAACTGCATAAGGCCCCAGGTGGCCCCGAAGACCAGGTTCCACTCCGACGCCGCCGCGGTGTCGCCGCCCGCGAACTGCTTGATCAGGTTCGGCAGGATCGGGATCATGATCCCGAACGAGATCGAGTTCATCAGCGCGAGCGCGAAGATGAAGCCGAAGCCGGCCTGTCGGCCCTGGCGGGCTTTGTCGCTGTCGGTCATCTCGTCTCCCCAGAACGCAGGATCGGGCCTGGCGCGAACCGGCGCAACCGTCTCACGTCAGCTGACCGCCAAGTGCGCGGATCTGCCCTTGCCAGTATTCCGCCAGCCGCGCGAGCAGCGCCCTGTCAGGGAAGCCATGACGAGCGGCGTTGCCGGCCGGCACCCGGTCGAAGCCTCGGTGCTCGACGCTTACCCGGGTCTCGTCGCCGACGGCCTCGAACCGCACCTCGACCTCAGTTGTTAGGTCCGGCGGAAAGCTCGCCTGACGCCAGGAAAACACCAGACGGCGCGGCGGCTCCCAGGCCAGAATCCGCCCGATCTCGAACACCTTGCCGTTTGCCAGGGTCTCGGTGAGCCGACCGCCCTCGCCCGCTTCGAACGCCAGCCGCCCCGGCGCGCGCGGCGTGGTCTGAAACAGGTCGCTGGGCCGCCACCAGCCGCCGATCTCGGCCACGAAGACCTCGAAGGCCCGCTCCGGCGTCGCCTTCACCCGCAGCGCCACGTAGACCTTCGAGGTCATCCGTCCCGCTCGACATGAGCCTTGAACGCCGCGAGCTGGGCGCTCCACAGCCGTTCGCTTTCCTCCAGCCAGCGCAGCAGATGGACCATCGGTTCGGGCCTCAGGGCATAGATGCGGACGCGGGCGTCGAATGCGGGGTGGGTCTCTTCCACCAGTCCGCTCGTTCGCAGGGTCTTCAGGTGACGGCTCATGGCCGGCGGCGACAGGTCGAGCGCGCGGGCAAGGTCGCCCGCCGCCCGCGGCCCCTGGGCGAGGAGGTCGACCACTGCGCGTCGGTGAGGGTCGGCCAGCGCCGCCAGGGTCCGGTCGAGGGCGACGTTCAAACCCACCCCGTGATCTTCAGCCCGGTCCGTGCCTCGGCCTCTTCGCGGGAGACCGGCTGCACCGTCTGGGCGACGGTCCAGATGTGCCCTTCCGGATCACGGCAGCGATAGGTGCGGTCGCCGTAGAACTGGGTCTCCGGCTCGGCGATGATTTCGAAGCCCGCCGCCCTCGCCCGCTCGCAGTGGGCGCCGACGTCGGTCTCGATCTGGATATGCACCGTCTGGGTGTTCTTTCCTCCGATCGAAGCCGGGCTCTTGTGATCGTCGCTCCACTCGTTGCCGACCATGACCACGGCATTGCCGAACCGCATCTCGGAGTGGACGACCTGTCCGGCGTCATCCTCGATCAGCATCGCCACCTCGAAGCCGAACGCGGCCTCGAGAAACGCCAGGGCCGCGCGGGAGTCCCGGTAACAGACCGCCGACATCAGGGGTGCGCGCCAGTCCGCCATATCCGCTCTCCTTGCCAATTCCTGCAATAGTTAATCCATATCGCAACTATCTGGTCAAGGCCCGCTCTGCGACCTGTTCAGGACGTCCGGGCGGGTGTCCAAACGAAAAGCCCCGGAAGCAGGGCTTCCGGGGCTGGCCGTTCGCGGAGAAGCGAAGTGTCTAGTCGTCCGCGCCGAACGCGGTGTCGGCGGTCGGGCCGCTGTCCTTGCCCTTCTCGGACGGATCGCGGTCGACGAATTCGATGACGGCCATCGCGGCGTTGTCGCCGTGACGGAAGCCGGCTTTCAGGACGCGGATGTAACCGCCGTTGCGCTCGGCGTAACGCGGACCAAGGACAGCAAACAGCTTGCCGACCTGCTCCACGTCGCGGACCTGGGCGATCGCCTGACGGCGCGCATGCAGGTCGCCGCGCTTGCCGAGCGTGACCAGCTTCTCGACGAACGGCCGCAGTTCCTTGGCCTTCGGCAGGGTGGTGACAATCTGCTCGTGCTTGATCAGGCTGGCCGACATGTTCGCGAACATGGCGGTGCGGTGGGCGGACGTACGGCCCAGTTTGCGGTGGGCTTTACCGTGACGCATCTCTTATCTCCCGGGCCACTCGGACCCATAGGACGCTCCCGATAGTCTGGAAGCCGCCCTGCCTGACCAAGTCCCAGGCAGCTCCCGCCCGGGATCACTATGAAACGCCGGAGCCCTTCACCGCTGTTGCGGCTGCTGCGGGCCCTGACCGCCGAGGCGGACCGGAGTCGGCGTGAAGCCTTGTTACATCTGGTCTTCGAACTTCTTCGCGAGCTCTTCGATGTTCTCGGGCGGCCAGTTCGGCACGTCCATGCCGAGATGGAGACCCATGCCGGCAAGAACTTCCTTGATCTCGTTCAGCGACTTGCGCCCGAAGTTCGGCGTGCGGAGCATCTCCGCCTCCGTCTTCTGGATCAGGTCGCCGATGTAGACGATGTTGTCGTTCTTGAGGCAGTTCGCCGAACGGACGGAGAGCTCGAGCTCGTCCACCTTCTTCAGCAGCGCCGGGTTGAACGGCAGTTCCGGCTTGGCTTCGCCTTCGACCTTCTTCTTCGGCTCTTCGAAGGTGATGAAGATCTGCAGCTGGTCCTGGAGAATGCGGGCGGCGTAGGCCACCGCATCCACCGGGCTGACCGCGCCGTTGGTTTCCAGGTCCATGATCAGCTTGTCGTAGTCGAGGCTCTGACCCTGGCGGGTCGGCTCGACGCGATAGGCGACGCGCTTCACGGGCGAATAGAGGGCGTCGACGGCGATCAGGCCGATCGGGGCGTCCTCGGGACGGTTCATCTCGGCGGGGACATAGCCCTTGCCCGACTGGACCGTGAATTCCATG
>CAUJHW010000042.1 GCA_963205005.1 Pseudomonadota bacterium | reverse complement strand
GGGCCTTTCCTGGGGTCCGATCTCGCGCTTCGGGGTCTGCTACGCCGACACCCTGGCGGAGTGGGGTCGCCGGTTCGAAGCCGCCTGGGACGATATCACCCACCTCGGCTTCGACGAACGGTTCCGCAAGCTCTGGCGGTTCTACCTCAGCTACTGTGAGGCCGGATTCCGCACCGAGCGGACCGATGTCGTCCAGCTCAGCCTGATCAAAGCCTGACATCGCCCCCTGTTCGACGCGGGCCAGCCTGATTAAGTAGGCTGGCATGGAAGTCGCCCGAAGTGTCCTGGACCTGATCGGTAACACCCCCTTGCTGCGCCTTCGCCGGGCCAGCGAGCTGACCGGCTGCGAGATTCTCGCAAAAGCCGAGTTCATGAACCCGGGACAGTCCGTGAAGGACCGGGCGGCGCTTCAGATCGTGCGGGACGCCGAGGCCCGGGGGCTGCTGCGCCCGGGCGGACGGATCGTCGAGGGGACCGCCGGCAACACCGGCATCGGCCTGGCCATGGTGGGCAAGGCGCTGGGCTATGCCTGCACCATCGTCATCCCGCGGACTCAGAGTCAGGAAAAGAAGGACGCCATCCGGCTGTTTGGCGCGGACCTGGTGGAGGTGGACGCGGCTCCATACTCCAACGAGATGAATTACGTGAAATATTCCGGGCGCCTGGCGGCAGAACTTGATGCCCGGGAACCTGGCGGCGCCATCTGGGCCAACCAGTTCGACAACGTCGCCAACCGCGAGGCCCATGTGCTGGGAACCGGCCCCGAAATCTGGCGGCAGACCGACGGCAAGGTGGACGGATTCATCAGCGCGGTCGGCTCCGGCGGCACCCTGGCCGGTGTCGCCCAGGCGCTGAGGGCCCGCAACCCGGCGGTGAAGATCGGCCTGGCCGACCCCTACGGCGCCGCGCTCTTCTCCTACTACACGGGCGGCGAACTGAAGTCTGAGGGCGGCTCGATCAGCGAAGGTATCGGCCAGGGCCGGATCACGGCCAACCTCGAGGGCCTGGCCATCGATCATGCCTACCGGATCTCCGACGAGGAGATGCTGCTGACCATCTTCGACCTGATGGAGCACGAAGGGCTGGTCATGGGCGGCTCCACCGGGATCAACGTGGCCGGCGCGATCCGGATGGCGAAGGACCTGGGACCCGGCCACACCATCGTGACCATCCTCTGCGACCACGGACAGCGCTACCAGTCCAAGATCTTCAACCCGTCCTTCCTGCGCGAGAAGGGCCTTCCCGTTCCGAGTTGGCTGACATGAGTGATCCGCTGGTTTCAACGGCCTGGCTGGCCGCGCGGCTGGGCGACCCTGGCGTGCGGGTGGTCGACGCCACCCTGCCCCTGGTCGGACAGCCGGGTCAGGGACGCGACAGCTACGTGGAAGGCCATATTCCCGGCGCCGTGTTCTTCGACATCAACGCCATTGCCGACCAGACCACTGATCTGCCCCACATGCTGCCTACCGCCGAGGCGTTCGGCGCGGCGGCCGGGGCCCTGGGACTGAGCCGCGACGCGACCATCGTCGTCTATGACGCGCACGGCATCTATTCCGCCCCGCGGGTGTGGTGGACCCTGCGGACGATGGGCTATCCCGGCGTCTTCGTGCTCGATGGCGGGCTGAAGGCCTGGCGCGCCGAGGGGCGCTCGATCCAGACGGAAGAGGTCGCGCCGACGCCGGTCGCGGTCGACGCCGTCCTGAACCCGGCGCTGGTCAGGGATCTCGACGCGGTGGCCGGACTGCTGGCTTCGGGCGGGGCCCAGGTGGTGGACGCCCGTTCCGGCGCGCGGTTCCGGGGCGAAGTCCCCGAACCCCGGGCCAGCCTGCGCACCGGACACATGCCCGGCGCGCTCAACCTGCCCTTCACCGAGGTGGTCAACGCCGACGGGACGCTGAAGTCCGTGGCGGACCTGAAGGCCGTTTTCGCCCACGTGGACCTGACGCGGCCCATCGTCACAACCTGCGGGTCCGGCGTGACCGCGTCCGTGCTGGCCCTGGCCCTGGCCCGTCTCGGGCGGCCTGACGTCGCGGTCTACGACGGCTCGTGGACCGAGTGGGGCGGGCGGGCGGACACCGCCGTGGTCCAGGGAGCCTGACCCATCCATCTGCGTCACGCCCGTGCCGAGGACCTTGCGGCCCTGCCCGCCATCGAGCTGTCCGCGGCCTCCGCTTTCATCGACCAGGATGTACCGCCCGCGCTACTGACCGAGGTGGCTTCCGCAGACAACTGGGCGCCTCAGCTGGCCTCGGGCTCCCTCTGGGTGGCAGAGGTCGACGGACAGCCGGTCGCGTTCCTGGCCGCGACCCCGACCTGCGAGCGCCTGCATATCGATGAGCTGGACGTGGCCCGGCCCCATCAGGGCCAGGGGATCGGAAGCCGGCTGCTCGCCGCCGCCGCTCAGTGGGCCCGGCGGGAAGGGTATCGGGCGCTCAGCCTGACCACATTCCGCGATATCCCCTGGAACGGCCCCTTCTACGCCCGCTTCGGCTTCCGCGAATGGACCGACCCGCCGGCTTCCGTCCGGCAGGCGCTGCTCTACGAGGCGGCGCGCGGGCTCAAGGACCGCTGGGCCATGCGGATGGACCTCTAGCCCCGGGGTCAGCGCATCGGCGGCGGATACATCAATCCCGGCGCCGGGGCCGTCCAGAGCGCGTTGAGGCCCCGATCGAGCCGCAGCGCCGAATCGGCGCCCAGGTCACGCCGGAAGATCTCGTGGTAGGCGCCCACCTGCTTCAGGACCTGGAACGCCCAGTCCGACTTGAGTCCCATGAGCGGCCCCAGGTCGCCTTCCAGGCCAAGCAGCCGGCGGGTCTCCGGATCGGTGGCGGTCTCGCGCGCCTCCTCGACAGTCCGCGAGGACAATCCCAGTTCTTCGCCCAGAAGGGTCGCGTAGACGGTCCAGCGGACAATGTCGGCCCAGGCCGGATCGTCCTGACGGACGACAGGCCCCAACGGCTCCTTGGAGATCACGTCCGGCAGGATCACATGCGCCCCAGGGTTCGCTATCAGCGAGCGTGAGGCGGCCAGGGCGGAGATGTCGGCGCTGAAGACATCGCAGCCTTCGGCTTCGTAGACCTGCCGTGCCCGCTCTTCGGTCGGGACGACGACGGGACGGTACGTCAGGCCGCGCACCCGGAAGTAGTCTTCCAGGTTACCGGCGCTGGCGGTGCCGGACTGGACGCAGATCCGGGCTCCGGACAGCTCCTCGGCGCTGTTCAGCCCCAGCGCCTTGGGGGCCAGGAAGCCCTCGCCGTCGTAGTAGGTGGTGACCGGAAACGTCAGTCCCAGTCCGGCGTCCCGCGCGAAGGTGACCGAGGTATTGCGGGACAGGATGTCGATCTGCCCGGCCTGCAAGGCGCTGAAGCGATCCTGGCCGCCGATGACCGTGAAACGGACCTTTGCGGCGTCGCCCAGGGTGGCGGCGGCGACGGCGCGGCAGATGTCGACGTCGAAACCTCGCCATTCGCCTCGCGGGTCACGCAGGGCGAAACCGGGAAGTCCCGGATGAACCCCGCAGGCCAGGTAACCGCGCTTCCGAACGGCCTCGAGCGTGGCGCTGGGTGTCGGCTTGTAGGGGCCCTGAGTCGCCGCGGCCTTGGGCGCGGGGGGCGTCGCAGGCGCCTTTTCAGCGGGCTTCGGTCCGCACGAGGCGAGGGACGCCACGAGAACAACCATCGCCGTGTGGCGCCAGATCATTGCTGCTCCTTGAAACGGAGAGTCGCTTGGGGCTCTAAGAGGACTGGCACTTTCGCCAGCGTCGCCTGGGCCCGCAACCCCGCATGTCCGACGAGACCCGTCTCATTCACGCCGGCAAGCTGCCGGGCGCCCTGGTCAGGACCGTTGGCCCGCCCATCCAGAAGGGTTCGACGGTTCTGCTGCCCAACGCGGCTGCGCTCTACGACGACGACAACTTCATCACCTATGGCCGGGCGGGACTGTCGGCCCAGGCCAGCCTGCAGGACGCTCTGGCGGTGCTGGAGGGTGCGGTCGGGGTCACGCTCTATCCATCGGGCATCGCCGCCATCTCGGGCATGCTGATGGCCCTGCTGAAGGCCGGAGACGAGATCCTGGTCGTCGACACCGTCTACAAGCCGGTCCGCCGGTTCTGCGACAGCGTCCTGAAGCGTTTCGGGGTCAAGGTGAGCTACTACGACGCCGCCCTGCCCCCGGAGGACCTGGTGGCGGGCGCATCTGACGCCGTGCGGATGATCTTCATGGAGACCCCGGGCTCCCTCACTTTCGAGATGCAGGACATGGGCCGGATCGCCGAACTGGCGCGGGCCCGGGGTATCCTGACGGCGGCGGACAACACCTGGGGCGCTGGCCTCACCTACAAGCCGCTGGCGCATGGCGTCGATGTCTCGGTCCAGGCGCTGACCAAGTACGTCGGCGGCCATTCCGATGTCTTCATGGGCTCTGCCGCCGCGCGCGATCCGGCCCTGGTCCGCCGGCTCGCGGACGGGATCAACCACATGGGCTGGGCTGTGTCGGGCGAGGACGCCTATGCCATGCTGAGGGGGCTTCGGACCCTGCCGGTGCGCATGGCCCGTCACCAGGAGAGCGCCCTGCGGGTCGCCGCCTGGCTGAGGGAACAGCCCGAGGTGGCGGCCCTCTACCACCCCGCCCTGCCCGGCTGCCCGGGACACGACATCTGGACCCGGGACTTCAAGGGCGCCTGCGGGCTGTTCGCCTTCTCGCTCAAGCCCGCGCCGCAGGCGGCCGTCGACGCCTTTCTCGACGCCCTGCACATCTTCGGGCTGGGCTTCTCGTGGGGCGGTTTCGAAAGCCTGGCGATCTGGTGCGATCCGCAGTTCAAGGTGCGCGGTTTCCAGCGCGACTATGGCGGGCCGGTGATCCGACTGCACATCGGTCTTGAGGCGCCCGACGACCTGATCGCGGACCTTCGCGGCGGGCTCGACGCCTATGCCGATCGCGCCGTCTGATGCCGGACGTCCCCTTCGAGATCTGGCTGACGCGCTTCATGGCCGCCGAGAAGCTGCCGGACAGCTTCCACGCTATGGTCGAGGACGTCTGCCGGCCGTTGGCCGACCGGGCGCAGGACTGGCGCACGGACTTCGGTCGCCCGGCGCTGGTCGGGATCTGTGGGGCGCAGGGCTCCGGCAAGACCACCATCGCCGCTGTCGCGGCGGAGCTGTTGCGGCGGCGGGGCCTTAACGCCGTCTCGGTGTCGCTCGACGATTTCTACCTCGGCAATGAGGCGCGGCGCTGGCTGTCGCGGCAGGTCCATCGGCTTCTGCAGGTCCGGGGCCCTCCCGGAACCCATGACGTCGCCCTGGCCTGCAGTGTCCTGGATCACATGGCGGGGATCGGGACCACACCGATCCCGTCGTTCGACAAGGCCATGGACGAGCGCCGGCCCAAGAGCGAATGGCGCTGGGTAGAGGGGCCCGTTGACGTGGTGCTGCTGGAAGGCTGGTGCGTCGGCGCCCGGCCAGAGCCGGGCGAGCAACTGGAAAAGCCGCTCAACAGCCTGGAACGCGACCAGGACCCGACGCGGGCCTGGCGCGGCTATGTGAACCGGCAGCTGGGCGAGAGCTACCAGGGCCTGTTCCGCCGGCTCGACCGGCTCGTGCTGCTGGCGGCGCCCGGCTTTGACGTGGTGCGCGGCTGGCGGACCGAACAGGAGGCCAAGCTGCGGGAGCGGACCGGCGGCGGCATGTCGGACGGCGAGGTCGGGCGCTTCATCCAGCACTACGAGCGGATCACCCGCTGGATCCTGAAGGAGATGCCCGACCGGGCCGACTGGATCGTCCCGCTGGACCGGGATCGCCGGCCGCTGGTCCCCTAAAGCCCCTTCGAGGCCGCGATCATCGCCTCGCGTTCGGTGACGCTCAGCACCCGCCACCGGCCTTCCGGCAGATCGTCCAGCGCCAGAGGTCCGATCCGCACGCGCAGCAGGTCCATGACCCGCAGGTCCAGCAGCTCGCACATCCGCCGGATCTGGCGGTTGCGGCCTTCGGTCAGGATGAACCGCAGGATCTGCCCCCGGGCCGTCACCTGCGCGGGCTTCAGCTCGCGACCGTCCAGTTCCAGTCCATGGCGGAGCAGGGCCAGCTTGGGCTCGTCGATCCGCCCGGCGACCCGGACGACGTACTCCTTGTCCAGTTCCGACTGCGGCCCGATCACCGCCTTGGCCAGCACCCCGTCGTTGGACAGGATCAACAGTCCGTGGCTGTCCAGGTCCAGCCGGCCCAGCGGCGGGAGGCTCATCTTCGAATCAGGGATGGTCACGCTTTCACCGACCAGCGCTTCCCGGGTCAGCAGCCGCACCGCGGGCGTGTAGCCGGGCTCCGGCTGACCCGAGACATAGCCCACCGGCTTGTTGAGCACCGCGGTGAAGCCTTCCAGTCGCCCCTCGGCCTTGTCGGTCAGGGTCAGGGTCTGGCCAGGCAGGATCTTGCGGCCGGCGTCCTGCACCTGCTCGCCGTCGATGTAGACCAGCCCCTCGCCGATCAACGCCTCGGCCTCACGGCGTGAGCACACGCCGCTCTGGGCGAGCCACTTGTTCACCCTCTGAGGTTCGGCGTCTTCGTATCGGCGGGTCCAGGCCATGGGGCCTCTCTAGCAGATGGCGCGCCCGGCAGGACTCGAACCTGCAACCGTCCGCTTAGAAGGCGGATGCTCTATCCGGTTGAGCTACGGGCGCCCGGAAGGCACGGCGGTTTGCCGGGCCTAGTGCGTCCAGGGGGTTCTTCGGCCGAACGCGAAGTTGTCGGCGTAGGCCTTGATGATCCGCTTGGCCGGCTTGGGGTCAAAGAGCTGGAAGGCGATACCGTGGGTCTCGGCGTAACGAACGGCCTCTTCCTTGGTGTCGAAGGTCAGGCGGACCTGGCTCGACTCGGTGTCGGCGGTGACCGTCCAGCCCATCAGCAGGTCCTGTCGGCGGGCGGCCTGGGGTTCGAATTCAAGAACCCAGGTGGCGGCCTTGGCGCGGCCCGACTGCATGGCGGTCTTGGCCGGACGGAAGATGCGCGCGAGCATGCTCGTATTCCCACTTCATTCGCCCAACGCTGGTCGGGGCGGCAGGATTTGAACCTGCGACCCTCTGCTCCCAAAGCAGATGCGCTACCAGGCTGCGCTACGCCCCGATTGCGTCGGAAGGCCCTGCAATATGGGCGTTTCAGGATTTCCGCAAACTGAACCGGACGATCAGAGCGGCCGGTCCATCAGCTTGAACACGCCGGAGGCTCTGACAATGTCGACGCCGCGAACGTGCAGGCGCCCGTCGGCGAAGGCGACGTCGCGCGTGGCCCGGGTCATCCGGGCCTCGCCGATCACCCAGTCGCCCTTGCGGGCCATGTGCAGGAAGTCGATCGACAGGTGGATCGTGACGGCGATCTTGCCCGCGCCGCGACCCACCGCGCCCGCCAGAAGCCCGTCGGTGAAGGCAGACAGCATGCCGCCGTGGACAATGCCGATCCCGTTGGTGTGGCGGCCGAGGGCGAAGAACGCCTGCTCGACCAGGTCGCCCGTGGCGCGCTTGTGGAAATAGGGGCCGTTCAGGGTCGAGAAGGCGCCGCGCCCCTCTGCCCGGAAGAAGCCTTCGGGCGGCTCGGGAATGATCTCGTCGGCGCTCATCGCGACCCCTTGGGCTTGAGGCCGATCTCGTAGAGTCTCGGCCAGTACTTGCCCGTCACGAACAGGCGATCCTGCTTTGCGTCATAGGCGATTCCATTGGCCACCGCGTCAGCGTCCCGCCGTCTCAGGGTCTCCGGCAGCCCGGTGAGATCAATCCAGCCCTTCACTGCCCCGGTCTGCGGGTCGATGCGCGCGATGAGATTGGTCTGCCAGATGTTGGCCAGGATCTCGCCCTTCACCCACTCCAGTTCATTCAGGTAGATCACCGGCCTGCCTTCGGCCGTGACCCTCAGGCGGCGGATTTCCTTGAACGTGCGGGGATCGAGGAAGCGCAGGAACGGCGTCCCGTCGCTCATGATCAGATAGCGGCCGTTCTGGGTGAGCGCCCAGCCTTCGCCCGGATAGCTGAACGACGACTTCAGCGTCAGGGTCTTCAGATCCCAGCGAAAGCCCACCTGATCGCGCCACGTCAGGCTGATGAGCTCGTCGCCCCAGTTGACCACGCCCTCGCCGAACAGGCTGGGCGCAATGGGCGTCGACTGCAGGACGGCTCCGTCCTTAAGCCGGACCCGCCGGATGTTGGACTGGCCCTCCATGCCGGTGCTCTCGATCAGCATTCCGTTCAGGAACAGCAGGCCTTCGGTGTACGCGCGGGTGTCGTGAGGATAGGTGGCCTTGATCACATAGCCCTGGACGGGCAACGCCGCCCACGTGGGCGCGGCAAGGAACGACAGCATGGCGGCGATCAGCGTCAGTGCGACATGGCGCGCCATGCGGCTCCAGAGACGGATATGGGCCAATTGGCGCTCCCGGGCAGGTCAGACGCCCATGCTTTGGGGCAGCCGCGGGCCACAGGCAAGCGCGGCGCGTCTACAGGCTGGCCGCCTCGATGTCAGCCACCACCAGGCCCTTGGGGCCTTCCGCGAAGCGGACCATCACGCTCTCGCCCGGCTGGAGGTCCTCGATGCCCGAGCGGCGCAGGGTTTCGATGTGGACGAAGATGTCGCCGGCCTCGCGATCGCGGACCACAAAGCCATAGCCCTTCGCCCGGTTGAACCACTTGACCTTGGCCTCTTCCATCGGGCCGCTGGCCTCGATGGGGCGGCGAGGCGGACGCGGCGCGAAGCCCTCGGGGCGCGGGCGGAGTCCCTCGTCGCGGCGATGCTCAACCGGTGTGGCTGAGGATTCGTCGACGAGCACCACCTCGGCCACCTGCCAGCCCTTCGGACGACGAACGACGTCGCAGGTAATCAGCGAGCCTTCCAGACAGCTTTCGCGGCCGGAGGTCCGCAGACTGGTGACATGGAGCAGGACATCCTTGAGGTCGGTCAGACTAGGATCGTCGGGAACAATGAAGCCATAGCCCTTGCCCGCATCGAACCACTTGACCCGCCCGGAAATCCGCACGGGCGGCGGACCGTCCACCTGTTCGAATTCGTAACCAGCCATTCGCCCCTCGGCCCGCTACCTGGAACGCTGGGGTTCCGGACCTATGCTAACACTGTTCTGGCAACATTGGCTGGCGTCAACCGGAATCGGTTCGCGGACTCCAGCGGGAGTCAAGGCCGTACGCCTGAAAGGGGAAGTCCGCGTGGCAGTCCCTAGGGGAGTCGAACCCCTCTCTCCAGGTTGAAAACCTGGCGTCCTAACCGATAGACGAAGGGACCGCTTGCGCGAAGGCGCGCTCTATAGCGGCCTTCGAATTGGGGCGCAAGCCGATGTGCGCGCCTTAAATCCTGCGGGGATCGGCGACGTCCTCGATCTCGAACTGAACGCCTTCGCGTCCCTGCCAGTCGTCGGGTTTCAGGCGGCCCGCGACATGGATCAGGCCGCCCTCTGAAAGCAGGCGCCGCCCCATCTCGGTGTCCTCGCAGCGCCAGGCGATGGCCTTGAGTCGGCCCCCGGTCCGATCGGTGAGCGTACAGCGCACATGGCCGCCATTCAGCGCCGTGGGGCGCTCGACCTTCACGTCGGCGGCGGCGAACAGCGGCTCGGGATTGCCGGGGCCGAAAGGGGCCAGTCGCTGGAAGTCGGTCCAGAGACTGCGGTCTGCGCCGCGGGTGGTGATCAGGGCGTCGATCTCAAGACCGTCCTCGGCCGTGGCGACCTCGCACTCGCCGGCCAGGCGCTCGCAGAGGAAGGCGCGGAGTTCGGGAATGGTGTCCGGGCGCACCGAAAGGCCCGCCGCCATGGCATGACCGCCGCCCGACAGGAGCAAGCCCTCCTCATAGGCCGCCTGAACCGCCCGCCCGAGGTTGACGCCCGGCTGCGAACGGCCAGAGCCCTTGCCCATATTGCCGGGCCGGTCGATGCCGATGACGATGACCGGCTTGCGATAGCGTTCGCGCAGCCGGCCGGCGACGATGCCGATCACGCCGGGATGCCAGTCGTCCTCCGCCACCACCAGGCACGGCGCATCGGCCTGGTTGCTGGTCCGCTCGATCTGACGGACCGCGGCCTCCTGGACCTCGCGCTCGACCTCCTTGCGGGAAGCATTGAGCTCATCCAGTTCTGCGGCCAGCGCCGCGGCCTCCATCGGGTCGTCGGTGGAAAGCAGACGGGCGCCGAGATCGGCGCGACCGATGCGTCCGCCGGCGTTGATTCGCGGACCCAGCAGGAAGCCCACGTGGAAGACCGATGCGGGCCCCTGCCCCTTGGCGACCTGCATGAGGGCGGCCAGCCCGGGATTTCGCCAGCCGGACATCACCTTCAGCCCCTGAGCGGCCAGGGCGCGGTTGAAGCCGCTGAGCTGGGTGACGTCGCAGATGGCGCCCATGGCCGCCAGATCCAGCCAGGCGCGGATGTCAGGCTCGGCGGCGGCGTTGAACAGACCCCGGCGGCGCGCCTCGCGGTTGAGCGCCGCCAGCAGCACAAAGGCGACGCCGGCGGCGGCCAGGTGCCCCTGCCCCGACCTGTCATCCGGCCGGTTGGGGTTCACCAGCGCGGCCACGGCCGGGATCTCGCCCGGGCGCATCAGGTGGTGATCGACCACCACGACCGGCAGGCCGATCTCGACGGCGCAGGCCAGCGCGTCGTGGGCGGCGGCGCCGCAGTCCACGGTGATGACCAGTTCGGCGCCCTCGGCCTTCAGGCGGCGGAATGCGGCGGGAGAAGGCCCGTAGCCTTCCAGGATGCGGTCCGGCACATAGATCGAGATCTCCAGACCCATGGCCCGGAACCATCGGACGATCTGTGCGGCCGACGAGGCGCCGTCCACGTCGTAGTCGGCGAAGACGGCGACGCGCCGGCGCGCCTCCAGCGCATCCACAAGTATTGTGGCGGCCAGATCCATGTCGGCGAACGACGAGGGGTCGGGAAACAGCGCCTTGAGGGTCGGGTTCAGGAAGTCGGCGCCCTGCGCCTCCGTCACGCCGCGCGAGGCCAGCGCGCGCGCCAGAGGCTCGGAGAGGCCGTGGTTCAGTTGATGGCGGCGGACCACATCCGCATCCGCCGGACGCTCCCGCCACAGACGGCCGGACAGCGAGCGGCTGACCCCGAGGTATCCCTCCGGATGCCCGGTTCCGTCCGCCATGCCATCGCCCCTCATCCGTCCAGGTTGTACCCGAAACGTCGAGTATCCGCCCCCCGGACGTGAGTCGCCAGACGCAGGGTCCGGCGAAGACTCAGACGGGGCGCTTCATCCGCACTTCGCGCACCGTGCGGGTGGCCGAGTTCATCACCAGGGTGTGGGTGTGGACGAAGCCGTCCTTCACCGTCACGCCGTCCAGTAGCGCGCCCTTGGTCACGCCGGTGGCCGCGAAGATCGCGTCGGCGCGGACCATTTCGTGCAGGTCGTACTTGCGGTCGAGGTCGGTGATCCCGACACGGGCGGCCCGGGCGCGCTCGTCGGCGTTGCGGAACACCAGGCGGCCCTGGAACTGGCCGCCGACGCACTTCAGCGCTGCGCAGGCCAGCACGCCCTCGGGCGCGCCACCGGATCCGACGTAGAGATCCACACCCGTCTCCGGGTCGGCGGTATTCATCACGCCCGCCACGTCGCCGTCGGTGATCAGATAGACCCGGGCGCCGACTTCACGCAGTCCGGCGATGATCTCGGCATGACGCGGCCGGTCGAGGACGCAGACCGTGATGTCCGACGGCTCCACGCCCTTGGCGGCGGCCAGGGCGCGCACGTTGTCGGCCGGACTCTTGTCCAGATCGATCACGCCGGCCGGATAGCCAGGCCCGCAGGCGATCTTGTCCATGTAGGTATCGGGCGCGTTCAGCATGGTGCCTTTCGGCGCCCAGGCCATCACCGCCAGCGCATTGGCCATGGCCTTTGCGGTCAGCGTGGTGCCTTCAAGCGGGTCCAGGGCGATGTCGATCTTGTGCTTGCCGCCCTTGCCGACCTTCTCGCCGATGTAGAGCATCGGAGCCTCGTCGCGCTCGCCCTCGCCGATGACGATCTCGCCGTCGATGTCGAGGTCGTTGAGCGCGGTGCGCATGGCGTCGACGGCGGCCTGGTCGGCTTCCTTCTCGTCCCCACGACCCACCAGCTTCCAGGCGGCGATAGCGGCGATCTCGGTGACGCGCACAGCGTCCAGCACGAGACTGCGGTCCAGAACTTCAGAACTCATGTCGCTCATTCCAACCCCTTGGTGCGCGCCATCCCGCGCACGATTGTCTTAAATTCTCAGATACGTGCGATCGGGAACAGCCGTGGCCGGTCCAGAACGGCCGAAAGACCCGCGATGCGTTCGACGGCGGCGGCCAGGACGGACTCCGCGACGGAATGGGTCGTCAGCACGATGGGAACGCCGAGCGCCCCCTCGGACGGCTTCTGCAGGAAGCTCTCGATGGAGACCCCCGCCTCGGCCAGGGTCTCGGATACCGCGGCGATGACGCCCGGCTCGTCCTTGACCAGGAAACGCAGATAGGCGCGGCCCATCATCTTCGACGGGTCCACGGGATCGAACGGCTTCAGCGATGCCGCGGGAGCCTGGAAGACCGGGCGGATCGCGCCGGCCATCACATCGGCGATGTCCGCGGCCACGGCGGCTGCCGTCGGTCCCGCGCCAGCGCCCGGGCCCTGCAGGAAGATCCGGCCGGTCCGCGCGCTCTCGATGAACAGGGCGTTCAGCGCACCCCCCGCCTGGGCCAGGGGGTGGCTGAGCGGCGCCAGGGACGGATGCACCCGCACCAGCACGCCGTCCGGCGACCGGTCGGCCGAGGCCACCAGCTTGATCCGGTAGCCGAGATCGCGGGCCATCCGGATGTCCAGAAGGTCGACGTTCTCGATCCCCTCGATCTCGGCGGCGGCGAAGTTCGGCGCGCAGCCGAAGGCCAGTGCGGCCAGGATCGAGATCTTGTGGGCGGCGTCGAAGCCGCCGACGTCCATGGTCGGGTCGGCCTCGGCGTAGCCCAGGCGCTGAGCCTCGGCCAGCACCTCGGCGAACGACCGGCCCGTCGCCTCCATCTCGGTCAGGATGTAGTTGCAGGTGCCGTTGAGGATGCCGGCGATCGAATTGATCTGGTCACCCACCAGGCATTCGCGGACCACCTTCACGGCCGGCACGCCGCCCATGACCGCGGCCTCGAACAGCAGGGGTACGCCCCGCGACTCGGCCAGAGCCGCCAGCGCCGCGCCGTGCTCGGCGATCAGCGCCTTGTTGGCGGTGACCACAGGCTTGCCGGCGTTGAGCGCGGCTTCGACCGCGGCCTTGGCCGGGCCGTCGCTGCCGCCGATCAACTCGACGAACAGGTCGTTGTCGGGCGAGGTCGCCAGAGCAACGGGGTCGTCGAACCAGGGCAGGTTGGAGATATCGAACGGCCGCGGACGCGAGCGCGAACGGGCCGAGACGCCGGTGACCGTGGCCCAGCCGCGCGCTGGCGCGAATCCGGGGTGTTCGGCCAGGAACGTCAGCAGGCCGGCGCCGACGGTTCCAAGGCCAGCGACGCCGATGCGCCAGGCTTTCCGGTCACTCATTGCACGGCCAGGGCATTGTGAGCCCGCCCCAGGATCTCGTCGGCGTTGCTCAGGAATTTCTTCACGTTGCGGGCCGCCTGACGGATGCGATGCTCGTTCTCGACCAGGCCCACGCGCACGTAGCCCTCGCCATACTCGCCGAAGCCGACGCCAGGCGCCACAGCCACCCCGGCTTCCTCGATCAGCAGCTTGGAGAACAGCAGCGAGCCGGCTTCCTTGAACTGTTCCGGCACCGGCGCCCAGGCGAACATCGAGGCGGGCGGCGACGGGATGTCCCAGCCGGCCCGGCGCATCGAGTCGATGAGGGTGTCCCGGCGCGACTTGTAGATGGCGCGGATCTCCTCGATGCAGTCGGTCGGGCCGTTCAGGGCCGCGGCGGCCGCCACCTGGATCGGCGTGTAGGCGCCATAGTCCAGGTACGACTTCACCCGAGCCAACGCCGAACAGATGCGTTCGTTGCCGACCACCATGCCGACGCGCCAGCCGGCCATGGCGAAGGTCTTCGACAACGAGTTGACCTCGACGGCGATATCCTTGGCGCCTTCGATCTGCAGGACCGACGGCGGCGGGTTGTCGTCGAAATAGATCTCCGAATAGGCGATGTCCGAAATCACCAGCAGGTCATGCTTGCGGGCGAGCTGGATCGCGTCGCGATAGAAGTCGAGATCGACGCATTGGGCCGTCGGGTTCGACGGGTAGGAAAGGATCAGCACGGTCGGCGGCGGCGCCGAGTGTTTCACCGCGCGGCTGACGCCGGCCAGGTATTCCTCCGGCGACAGGGCCGGCACGTGCCGGATCACCCCGCCGGCCATGATGAAGCCATAGGCGTGGATCGGGTAGGCCGGGTTCGGGCAGATGATCACGTCGCCGGGCGCGGTCAGCGCCTGCGCCAGGTTGGCGAAGCCTTCCTTGGAACCCAGGGTGGCGATCACCTCGGTGTCGGGGTTCAGCTTCACGCCGAAGCGCCGATCGTAGTAGCTGGCCATGGCGCGGCGCAGGCCGATGATGCCCTTGGAGGCCGAATACCGGCCGGCCTTGGGGTCGCGCGCCGTCTCGATCAGCTTCTCGACGATGTGCTTCGGTGTCGGCATGTCGGGGTTGCCCATGCCGAAGTCGATGATGTCGACGCCGTCGGCGCGCAGGCGCGCCTTGATGCGATTGACCTCCTCGAGGACGTAGGGCGGAAGACGACGGATACGATGAAATTCAGGGGTCATAGGTAGAGCTCTTTCGCCGCGAGCGCCCATGCGGCCGATCTGCGAGCTGACGTCAGGCTTTCGATAGACTCCGGGCGGGAGTCCGCCAAGCCGGGTTTGGGATTTTTATGCCTCTCGCGGCGCCTAGCGCGGCGGAGGCGGTGTAGCTCGCTCACGCAGCGCTCGGGCAAACGCCTCGGCGTCGCCGGGTGCGGGCGGAGCGATCTGCGGCCCAGCCTCGCGCCGGCCCTTCTCTGCGAAGTCCTCGGTCGCCTGCAGCGTCCAGGTTTCCGGCCCCGTCGCCTGCACAAGCGCGGCGCCCTCGGCAAGCACACTGCTGGCGTCGCGGCCGTACTGCGCGACCGGGCGCAGATCGGTCGGCGCCTTGGGAATCCCCGCAAAGGTCGGGAACTTCGCGTCCGACCGGGTCAGTCGGGCCACGTCCGCGGCCACGGGCGAGGCAGGATCGATTCTCGTCTCGTTGAACGGACTGCCAGCGCAGCCCCCCAGCAGCGCGCAGCCGCCCGCCACGAGCAGCGGCCTGACAAGCCGGGCCGGGATCGGAAAAAGCGGGCGCGAAGCATTCATTTGAGCCAAGGTCTTATGCGATGATCGCAGATCGCGAAAGAGCGCGCCCGACATACGCGCCGTTCCGGAGGAAGACCGTATGAGTGAGCAGACCTCGGGTTCGCCGAAGAAGAGCGCCAAGAAGGCCGGCTCCAAGGGCTCGGGCAAGAAGGCGGCGAAGGCGGCCCCCACCGAATCAAAGACGTTCCAGGCCGAACCGCCGCCCACGGCCACGACCCAGGCGCCGCCGGTGTTTGACGCCACGTCCTTCAGCAGCGACCAGAGGGCCCAGATCGAGGCCCTCTCGATGAACCTCGCCCGTGCGGCGCTCACCGCCCAGGGCGCCATCGCCGAGATGGCCCTGCGCCAGGCGGATCGGCCGGCGGCCCTGTCGCCGGATCCGTTCCACGTGGGCCCTGCCCTCACCCAGGTGATGGGACGCCTCGCCGCCCAGCCCGATCGGATGATGCGCGCCCAGGGCGAGCTGTTCTCGCGCTATCTTGACCTGTGGCAGGCCACGGCGCGGCGGGCGACGGGCGAAGCCGCGGCGCCGGTCGTGTCACCGGCCAAGGGCGACAAGCGGTTCAACGATCCGGACTGGTCGGACAACCCGGTCTTCGACGCGATCAAGCAGTCGTACCTGCTGACCGCAAACTTCCTCAACGACATGGTCGCCGAGGTGGATGGCGTCGACCCGCTGGAAAAGCGCCGCGTCGAGTTCTTCATGAAGATGCTGACCGACGCCTTCGCGCCGTCGAACTTCCTGGCCTCGAACCCGACCGCGCTGAAGGAAGTGATGGCGTCGGGCGGCCAGAGCCTGGTCAAGGGCATGGAGAACTTCCAGGCCGACCTTCAACGCGGCGGCGGGGCGCTCTCGATCGCCCAGACCGACTACGACATGTTCAAGATCGGCGAGAACGTCGCGACCGCCCCGGGCAAGGTGGTGTTCCGCAACGAGATCATCGAGCTGCTGCAGTTTTCGCCCTCGACGGAACAGGTCTACGAGATCCCGCTGCTGATCTTCCCGCCGTGGATCAACAAGTTCTACATCATGGATCTGCGGCCCGAGAACTCGCTAATCCGCTGGCTGGCCAGTCAGGGGATCACGGTGTTCGTCGCCTCCTGGGTCAATCCGGACGCCAGCCTCGCGACCAAAACCTTCGAAGACTACATGCGCCAGGGTATCTACGAGGGCGTCGGCGCGGCCCTGAAGCAGGCCGGCGTCGACCGTGTGAACACCGTTGGCTACTGCATCGGCGGCACCCTGCTGTCGGCGACCCTGGCCCACATGGCGGCCAAGGGCGACACCTCGATCGGCTCGGCCACCTTCTTCGCCGCCCAGCAGGACTTCTCCGAAGCCGGCGACCTGCTGCTGTTCACCAATGAGGACTGGCTGAAAGACCTCGAGGCCAAGATGGACCAGGGGGGCGGCGTGCTCTCCGGCCAGACCATGGCCGACACCTTCAACGCCCTGCGCGGCAACGACCTAATCTGGTCGTTCTTCGTGAACAACTATCTGCTGGGCAAGGAGCCGAAGCCCTTCGACCTGCTGTTCTGGAACTCCGACCAGACCCGGATGCCGAAGACCCTTCACACCTTCTACCTGCGCAAGTTCTACGGCGAGAACGCCATGGCCAAGGGCGAACTCACCCTCGACGGCGTGCAGATCGACCTCGGCAAGGTGAAAGTGCCGATCTACGTCCAGTCGTCGAAGGAAGACCACATCGCGCCCGCGCGCTCGGTGTTCAAGGGCGCCCGGCTGTTCGGCGGGCCGACCACCTTCACCATGGCGGGGTCCGGTCACATCGCCGGCGTGATCAACGCCCCCGTCGCGCACAAGTACCAGCACTGGACCAACGACGCCCTCCCCGGCTCGCTTGAGGAATGGCAGGCGGGCGCGGTCGAGCATCCGGGTTCCTGGTGGCCGCACTGGGCCGCATGGCTGCAGGCGCGCTCGGGCACGCTGATTCCGGCCCGCGACCCGGCGAAGGGTCCGCTTCCGCCGCTGGGCGACGCGCCCGGGACCTATGTGAAGGTCAAGAGCTGAAGATGCGCGGGGCGGCCCTCGCCCTGCTCGCGGCGGCGGCCTGCATCGCCGGACCTGCTGCGGCCCAGCGGCCGGAACTGGACGGCCCGGGACAGGCCCAGATCAACGGGCAGGCTGCCGCTCGGCTGAGCGTGGCGGATCAGGCGCTCAATGCCACCTATCGCCGACTGGTCCGTGAAGCTTCCCCGAACGGTCGCAGACGGCTGCGCGCCGCGCAACTGGCCTGGATCCGGTTTCGCGATCTCGACTGCGCCGCCCGGGCAGGCTCGCGGGGTGGCTCATTCCACCCGGCGGCCGTGTCGCTTTGCCTGGAAGCGGTCACGGACGAACGGACGAAGGTGCTGCAGTCAGAACTGGACTGCGCCGAGGGCGACATGGGCTGCGGCGGCCACATCGAATAGGTCGCGCGGGCCGTGCGCTGCACGCTGCAAACATTGCTAACGTTTAATGCACAGTACCTTGCACCGCCCAATACCTTGCCGTACCTCTTGGACACGCAAGGAGGCGCACAGGTGCCGGAAGCCATTGAGATCCAGCTGAAGAAAGGGGCGCTCGAGCTATGCGTGCTCGCCCTCCTCCATCAGCATGACAGCTACGCCTATGACATCGCCGCCCGCCTCGCCGACGCCATCGGCATGGGCGAAGGCACCATCTACCCGCTGATGCGGCGGCTGCAGTCCGACGGCCTGGTCGAGACCTATCTGGTCGAGAGCTCCGCCGGACCGCCGCGCAAGTACTACAAGCTGACCGAGGCCGGAAAACGCAGCTTCGTCAGCCAGCAGACGGCCTGGACCTCGTTCTCCGGCGCCGTCGACGAAATCCTTGGAGGGGCCAAATGACTCGTCAGGCGTTCATCGCCCGGCTGCGGGAAGGCCTGCGCGGCCTGCCGCCGCAGACCGTTGCCGACATCGTCGCCGACTACGACACCCATTTCGCCGACGGTTCCGCCGCCGGCCGCAGCGAGGCAGAGGTGGCTCAGGCGCTCGGCGATCCCGACCGGCTGGCCCGCGAGCTGCGCGCCGAAAGGACGCTCAACCGCTGGCGGGAAGAGCGTAGTCCCTCCAGCGCCGCGGCCGCGGTGTTCGCCGTCCTCGGCCTGGGCGCCATCGACATTCTCGTGCTGCTGCCGATCCTCATGGCGGTGGGCGGGACCCTGTTCGGATGCTTCATCGCCGCGATCGCCGTCTTCTTCGCCGGCGGCGTTGTGTTCGCAGCCGGACCGTTCGCCGATCCTCCGGGAGGCACAGCCGCAGCCCTGCTCGCGGGGCTCGGCCTCATGTCGGGGGCGGCCTCGCTGGGCGCCCTGCTGAGCCTGGTCTCCATCGGCCTCATGAACGCGCTCGTCTGGTATGGGCGACTCCACTACCGGCTGCTGAAGCCGGCCCTCGAAGCCTAGCCGGGAACCTGCGACATGATCCGCGTGCTCATACTGATCACCGTTACCGGCTTCATCCTGTCGGTCGCATCACTCTCCGGGGCCTTCGCCATCGGTGGCCCGGATCTCATCAGCCGGGGCGGATGGGCATGGGTTGAGCGGCACGGGGGCGACGATTTCGGCGACGGCGGTTCCGATGCGGGGCCACAGGCCAGCCGCACCCTGGCCTGGTCAGGCTCTGAGGAACTCGACATCGATCTGGCGGCTGACGTCCGCTACGTTCAGTCGACCGGTCCGGCCAGCGTTGTCGTGACCGGTCCCCGGCGGGCCGTAGACCGGGTGGTGATCTCGGGCGACAGCATCCGCTACGAGCATGGCCGTCGCCACGGCGCGCGCCGGGGACCGAAGCTCACCATCGTGGTCACCGCCCCGAACATCACCAGCTTTGACCTGTCGGGGCGCAACACTCTGGCGATCGAGGGCTACCGGCAGGAGCGGCTGAAGATCGACGTGTCCGGCGAGGCCGAGGTCACCGCGTCGGGCGAGGCGGGCCAGGTCGACCTTGACCTGTCTGGCGAGGGAGATGTGAACCTTGGCGCGCTGAAGACAGGGGGCGCGTCCGTCGAGATTTCCGGCGACGCCGACGCTACTATCGCCCCGACCGACTGGGCGCGGCTCGACATCTCCGGCAGTGGTGACGTCCGGCTGCTGACTACGCCCAAGCAGTTGGAAACCGACATCTCGGGCTCTGGCCGGGTCACGCAGGGAACGAACCCCACGCCGCCCAGCACGCCGGAACCGCCCAAAGCCCCGGCAGGCGCAAAGACCTGAGTTGACGTCCGACCTCTCCGCGAAGCGGCGGGAGGTAAGGGGATAGGAGAAGAGCGCCAGTCGGTCAGGCCGGGACGAACTTCAGCGCCACGCCGTTGTTGCAGTAGCGCAGGCCGGTTGGTTTCGGACCATCCTCGAAGACGTGGCCCTGATGTCCCAGGCACTGGGCGCAGTGGTACTCGGTGCGGGGAACGCCGATCTTGTAGTCGGTCTTGGTGGCCACGGCGCCCGGAAGCGCCCGGTAGAAGCTGGGCCACCCTGTTCCGCTCTCGTACTTTGTCACCGACGAGAACAGCGGCAGGTCGCACCCAAGGCAGACAAAGGTCCCCTTGCGGTATTCCTTCAGCAGCGGACTGGTGCCCGCCCGCTCGGTGTCTTCATGGCGAAGAACCAGATAGCTGGCCGGCGGCAGCCGCTTGCGCCAGTCGGCGTCGGCGATCTTGCGGAAGGGTGAGGCCGCATACGGATCGGCCTTGGCGACGGCGTGGGCCAGGGTCGGCGTGGCGGCGACGACGGCGGAGGCCATCAGGAAGCGGCGGCGGTCGAGGGATTGCATGCTCATGATCCCCAATACGTGCGTGATCGGCGAAAGGTTACAAGCCCCCTGGTCGATGGACGTAGCGGACGTCGGGAGTCCGCTCCTCGTTGCCGGCGCCGTCGGTGAACTCCGCGGCCACGAAACCGCGGGCCTCGTAGAAGCTCCGGGCGCGGTCGTTCTGCTGAAAGGTCCAGAGCTGTCTCGGCCGCCCGTCGGCCATGACGTGAGCCAGGAGCGCCGCGCCAAGTCCCTGCCCCTGCCGGTCGGGATGGACGTAGAGCTGATTGATCCAATCGTCCGTGTGGACGATGTAGCCGCCGACCTCTCCGTCGACCTCGGCGATCCAGACGGTCTCAGCCGGCAGCACGACCCCGGACATCCAGTCGGTCGCTTCTTCGATGGTGTGAAGCTGCGGCAGGAAGGTCAGCGTCCGCATCGCCCTGATATGCACCGTGGCCAACGCCGGCGCGTCGTCCGCCGTGGCCGGGCGCAGGATCACAGCCCGGCGCCCTCCTCCAGGCCCAGCATCAGGTTCAGGTTCTGGACGGCAGCGCCCGAGGCGCCCTTGCCGAGGTTGTCCAGGATCGCCACGAGGCGGGCCTGGCTTCCGTCGGCGCTGCCGAACACGTAGAGCCGCATCCGGTTCGTGCCATTGAGCGCCTGTGGGTCCAGCGCCTGCACATAGCCGCCCGCGCCCGCGCGCACCTTCTGAAGTTCCAGGCACTCGTCCCAGCTCGCCACTTCGACGAAGCCGTCGGCCGTGTAGGCGCCGGCCAGGGCCGCGTGCAGATCGGCGGGGGCGGGCCGGCCCGGCAGGGCCCACAGCTGCAGGGGAACCTCCACCAGCATGCCTTGGGCGTAGCGCCCAACCGCTGGGGCGAACAGCGGCGGATGGGCAAGGCCGGTGTGGGCCTGCATCTCGCCGAGATGCTTGTGCGCCAGGGTGAACCCATAGGCCCGGAATGCGTCGTTGGTGTCCGCAGGCGGAGCCGCGTCTTCGAACTCGGCGATCAGGCCCTTGCCGCCGCCAGAATAGCCGGAGATGGCGTTGACCGTGACCGGGAAGTCGGCGGGCAGAAGTCCCGCGCCGACCAGCGGCCGGACCAGGGCGATGAAGCCCGTGGGATAGCATCCCGGGTTCGACACCCGCGTGGCCGCCCGGATGGCGTCACGCTGCGTTGGCGACATCTCGGCGAAGCCATAGGTCCATCCGGGCGCGGTGCGATAGGCGGTTGAGGCATCGACCACCCGGACCGTGTTGGAGCTGATCATTCCCACCGCCTCGCGGGAGGCGTCGTCCGGCAGGCACAGCACGACCGCGTCGGCGGCGTTCAGCAGTTCGCGCCGCGCTTCGGGGTCCTTTCGCCGGGCCGGATCAATCGAGAGCACGGTGAGATCGGCGCGGCCGGCCAGCCGCTCGCGGATCTGGAGACCTGTGGTGCCGGCTTCGCCGTCGATGAAGATGCTGTGGGTCATGATCGTGGTGTTCCAGGCCAAGAAAAAGGGCGCTCCGGTTTCCCGAAGCGCCCTGATCCGTAAACGCGAGTAATCGCTGCGCGGATTAGCGCTTCGAGAACTGGAAGCTGCGTCGGGCCTTGGCCTTGCCGTACTTCTTCCGCTCGACCACGCGGCTGTCGCGGGTCAGGAAGCCGTGCGGCTTCAGCACGGCGCGCAGGCCGGGCTCGTAATAGGTCAGGGCCTTGGACAGGCCGTGGCGCACCGCGCCGGCCTGGCCGGACAGGCCCGAACCCTCGACGGTGACGATGACGTCGAACTGGCCGAGGCGGTCGGCGATCTGCAGCGGCTGGGCGATCATCATCCGCAGCACGGGGCGCGCGAAATAGACTTCCTGGTCGCGGCCGTTGATCGTGATCGTGCCCTTGCCGGGCTTGATCCAGACGCGGGCGACCGCGTTCTTCCGCTTGCCGGTCGCGTAGGCGCGGCCCTGGGCGTCGACCTTGCGTTCATGGACAACCGGCTCAGCCTGGGTGCCCATGCCCTTCAGGGCGTCGAAGCCGGTGGCTTCGGTCGTGACAGCTTCCGACATCAGGCGCTCCGCACATTCTTGGCGTTCAGATCGGCGAACGCGATGGTCTCGGGGTTCTGCGCGGCGTGCGGGTGCTCACCGGAGTTGTAGATGCGCAGGTGGGTCAGCTGCTTGCGGGCAAGCGGGCTTTCCTTGGGCAGCATGCGTTCGACGGCCTTTTCCAGCACCCGCTCGGGGTACTTGCCGTC